>NZ_JBEUEI010000047.1:0-24481 GCF_041020755.1 Kineococcus terrestris
CCCCCCCCCCCCCGCCCCCCCCCCCCCCCCCCCCCCCCCCCCCCCCCCCCCCCCCCCCCCCCCCCCCCCCCCCCCCCCCCCCCCCCCCGCGCCCGGTCTCGCACCGGGCCCGCGGCTCAGGCGTTGGGGCGGTTGCCGTGGTTGGCGGCGTTGCCCTTGCGCGAGCGGCGCTTGCGGCCTCGCTTGCTCATGAGCTGCTCCTTCCTGCTCGATCGGACCGGCGTCCATGCTCCCACGGGGGGAGGGGGCTCAAGGCCGCGGGGCGCGGCGCCGATGCCTCACCGGTGACGATCACGGAGCAGGCGGCCACCGCCGGCGCGGAGGCGCTCATCACGCCGTACCTGCGCGCTCTCGTGGAGCTGCGCGGCTCGGACCTGCACCTGAAGGCCGGGTCGCCGCCGCGGGTGCGCATCGACGGCCGGCTGCGCGCCCTGCAGGCGCCGCCGCTGACCCCGGAGCTGACCGAGCTGATGCTCGCCCAGGTCCTGCGCGCCGACCTCGTCGAGGAGTTCGCCCGCACCCACGAGGCGGACTTCGCCCACTCCCTGCCCGGGGGCGCGGGCCGCTTCCGCGTCAACGCCTACCGCCAGCGCGGCTCCGTCGGCATGGTGCTGCGCCGGGTCGCCGCCCAGGCCGTACCGCTGTCCGCGCTGGGCGTGCCGCCCGTCCTGGAGCAGCTGGCGCTGGAGCACCGCGGCCTGCTGCTGGTCACCGGGCCGACCGGCTCGGGCAAGACCACGACGCTGGCCGGGATGATCGACCACGTCAACTCCGTGCGCGAGAAGAACATCGTCACCATCGAGGACCCCATCGAGGTCCTGCACACCGACAAGCTGTCGATGATCAGCCAGCGCGAGGTGCGGCTGGACACCGCCGACTTCACCACGGCCCTGCGCGCGGCGATGCGCCAGGACCCCGACGTCATCCTCGTCGGCGAGATGCGCGACCAGGAGACCGTCAAGGCGGCGCTGTCCGCCGCGGAGACCGGCCACTTCGTCATGTCGACGCTGCACACCATCGACGCCGCCGAGACGATCTCCCGCATCATCGACTTCTTCCCCCCGCACGAGCAGAAGCAGGTGCGCCTCGCCCTGGCGGGCTCGCTGCGCGGCATCGTCTGCCAGCGCCTGGTCCCGCGCGCCGACGGGCAGGGCCGCTGCGTGGTCATGGAGGTCTGCGTCAACACCGGCCGCGTCGCCGACGCCATCGCCGACCCCGACAAGACCCACCACATCACCGACCTCGTCCGCGAGGGCGGGTACTACCACATGCAGACCTTCGACCAGCACCTCGTGGCGCTGGTGCGCGACGGGATCGTCACGCTGGAGGACGCCCAGCAGGCGGCGTCCAGCCCGCACGACCTCGCCGTCGAGCTGCGCCGCCTCGGCCTGGTCGCCTGACGCCCGGGCGCCGCTGCTCCCGCGGCGCCGTCCGTCAGCGCCGTCCGTCAGCGCCGGGCGGTGGCGCGCTCGCGGCGCGCCGGCCGGTCGGGCCGCGGGGGCGGGCCGTCCCAGCCGCGGCCGTCGTCCCAGCCCTCGTCCCAGCCGCCGGAGGCGCGGGTGTCCGCGCCCAGCCACCAGGCGAGCGGTCCGAGCAGCGGGGGCAGCAGCAGCAGGGCCAGCCAGAACCAGTCGTCGAGGGCGAGGCCGAGCACCGTGGTCGTCGTCATGCCCCCGAGACTGCCGCCGCGACGGCCGCCCGCCGAGTGGCAGTCCAGCCGATGTCCGCTCACATCCTGCCAACCCGGCGCGGCGGTGGCAGACTCCTGCGCGTGAGCCGGCTGCGGGACGTCGTGGTGGTCGTCGGGGAGGAGTTCTCGGCGTTCGAGTTCTCCATCGCCTGCGAGGTGTTCGGCATCGACCGCACCGAGGACGGCGTGCCGGCCTTCGACTTCGCGGTCTGCTCCGCCACCGGCGACCCGGTCCGCTCCCGGCACGGCTTCAGCCTCACCGCCGAGCACCGCTTCGACCGCCTCGCCAGCGCCGACCTCGTCGTCGTCTCCCCCTCCCGCCCCTTCGAGGGCGCGGCCGCGGACGAGCTGCACCGGCAGCTGCGCGCGGCGCTCGAGCGCGGCGCGCGCGTGGTCAGCCTGTGCAGCGGCGCGTTCACCCTGGCCCGCGCCGGCCTGCTGGACGGCCGCCGCGCGACCACCCACCACCGCTACGCCGCCCGCCTGGCGCGCGAGTTCCCCCTCGTCGACGTCGTCCCCGACGTCCTCTACGTCGAGGACGGGCCCGTCGCCACCTCCGCGGGCACGGCCGCGGGCATCGACCTGTGCCTGCACCTGGTCCGAGAGGCCTTCGGCACCACCGTGGCCACGGCGGTGGCGCGCCGCATGGTCGTGCCCCCGCACCGCGACGGCGGGCAGGCGCAGTTCGTCGAGGCGCCCGTGCGCCCGTGCGCGGACGAGTCGCTGCAGCGGGCCCTGCTGTGGGCGGCGCGCCACCTGGACGAGGAGATCGACGTGGCCGGCTGGGCCCGGCGGGCGGCCATGTCCCCGCGCACCTTCGCCCGCCGCTTCCGCGCCGAGACGGGGGTGACGCCGCACCGGTGGCTGCTGGAGCAGCGCGTCGGCGCGGCCCGCCTGCTGCTGGAGGAGGGCGACGAGGGCGTCGACGAGGTCGCCCGCCGCTGCGGCTTCGGCTCCGCCGCGATGCTGCGCCAGCACTTCCTGCGCCTGGTGGGGACCACGCCCAGCGCCTACCGGCGCGCCTTCCGCGGCCCGCAGCGCGAGCCGGAGCCCGTCGTCCTCACCGCACCGGCCCCCGCGCCCGCCGTCACCGCGCCCCGCGTCCTGGCGCCGGCATGAGGCGCGCCGCGCTGCACGAGCTGTTCCGCGACGTGCACGAGCGCCTGCGCGGGCACGACCTGTGGATCGTCTCCGCCGGCGTCACCTTCTACGCGGCCGTCGCGCTCGTGCCCTCCCTCGTGGTGGGGGTGCGGCTGCTGGCCGCCGCCGTCGGCCCCGACCGCGTCGTGGAGCTGGGGGAGTCGGTGGCGCTCGCGCTGCCCGCCCAGCAGGACGCCGGCGACGTCGTGCGCGCCCTCGTGGCGCAGGCCGTGGGCGTCGGCTGGCTCGCCGCCCTCGTCGCCCTCGTGCCCGCCACCGTCTACGGCGAGGGCCTGCGCCGCGGGTTCACCCGCGTCAGCGTCCGCCGCGACGAGCCGGCCCCCGAGCCGCTGCACGGGCGGGTCGGGGCGTGGAAGGTGCGGGCGCTGGCGGTTCCGCTGCTGCTGCTGTCGCCGCTGGGCCTCCTCGCCGTCCTGGAGGTGGCGCCGCTGCTGGCGCGGCTGTTCGGCACCGGCGGCGCCTGGCGCACCGCCCTGGCCGTGTACGTGGCCCTCAACGTCGACTGGCTGGTCGTCTCGCCGATCCTCGTCTACGTCTACCGGGTGCTCAGCCCGCGCCGGCCCGGCTGGCGCGCCTGCGTGTGGGGCGGGTACGCCACCGGGGCGTTCGTCTCGGGGTTCCTGCAGGGGTTCGTGCTGTTCCTCAGCATCCCCGTCGACCTCGGCGCCCCCTTCGGCGGGTTCACCCAGGTCGGCGCGGCCGTCGCGGTCTGCCTGTGGCTGTGGGTGTTCACCGCGCTGACCGTCTACGGCTACGCCGTCACGCTGGAGCTGGACCGCCGCGGCGGCTCGCCGTTCACCTTCCTGCGCGCGGGCGCCGGCAGCGGTCCCGGGTCGTCCGTGCCCGGGACCGGCCGCGGCGTCCCCAGCCGCGGCTGAGGCTCACAGCCGGAACTGGCGCACCTCGGCGTCCAGGTCGCCGGCCACCTGGCCCAGCTCGGTGACGGCCTCGCGCACGGCGCTGACCTGCGTCGTGGTGCCCGCGACGGCCTCGGCGGTGCCCGCCAGCGCCGTCGCGATGCCGCCGGAGCGCTCGGCCGCCTCCTGCAGCGTCCCGCTGACCGAGGTCGTCGTGGCCAGCTGCTCGGCGACGGCGGAGGCGATGGTGGCCTGCATCTCGTCGACCTGCGCGATCGTCGTGGAGATCTGCGCGATGTCCGCGCGCACCGCCGCGGCCTCCGCCTGCACCGCCGTCAGCGTGGGGGCGATCTCCTCGGTGGCCTGCGCCGTCTGGCGGGCCAGCTCCTTGACCTCCTCGGCGACCACGGCGAACCCGGCGCCGGCCTCGCCCGCGCGGGCCGCCTCGATGGTGGCGTTCAGGGCCAGCAGGTTGGTCTGCGCGGCGATCGCGGTGATCTGGCGCAGCACGTCGGCGATGGCCTGCGAGGAACCGCCGAGGCGCTCGACCGTGCCGGTGGCCGCGTGCGCCAGCTGCACGGCCTCCCCGGCCACGACCGTCACCGAGCTGGTGGTGGAGGACACGTCGTCGGCGGCCGCGCGCAGCTGCTCCACGGCGGCGGAGACCTCGTGCACGCCGCCCGAGACGCCGGTGGCGTCGCCGGCGACCTGCCCGATGCGCGCCGACGTCGAGCCGGCCGTGGCGGCCAGGCGCCCGCTGGCGCCGTCCAGCACGCCCGCGGTCCCCGTGACGCGCTCGGCGCCGCGGCGCATGGCGGTCACGGCCTCGCGCATGGCGCGCACCGCGGCGTCCAGGGCCCGGCTCATCGCGCCGATCTCGTCACCGGCGGCGGCCTCGCGCTCGTCGTGCGCGTCCACGGACAGGTCGCGCTCGGCCACGCGGGTCAGGACGCTCGTCAGCCGGACCAGGCGGCGCACCAGCGTGCGCGCCAGCAGCGCGATGACGACGGCCATCAGGGCGGCGACCGCCAGGCCGGTGAGGACGGTGGTGCGCACCAGCGCCGCGCCGCCGCTCTCCACGCGGTCGGTGACGGCGGCGGTGTCCGCGGCGGGCAGCCAGCTGGTGACGACCCACGAGTACGGCTTGTACGCCGAGACGCCGACGGTCTGCTCGCCGCCGGGCAGCCGGACGGCGGTGGTGGTGAACTCGCCTTCGTCCAGGCCCGCGGCCAGGTCGAGGACCTCCTGCACGTAGGGCTCGCCGTCGGCGTCCACGGCCTCCAGCATGTCCTGCCCGTCGCGGGCGCCCTCGGGCGCGACGACGGCCTGCCCGCGGGTGGCCTGCGCGGAGGAGAAGACGGCGTAGCCGCCGCTGGCGCCGACGGTCGCCTCCGCCAGGCGCGCGCGCAGGTCGGCCGTGACCTCGTCCTGCGGCAGGCCGACGAAGACGGCGCCCACGACGTCGCCGCCGACCACCAGCGGCGCGTAGACGGTGACGTACTGGCGGTCCACGACCGTGGCGGTGCCGCGGTACGTCTCGCCGGCCGTGAGGGCGGCGACCACGGCGTTGGGGGAGCCGTCGGCCGCGGTGGCGGGGATGTAGGTGCCGATGGCGCGCGAGCCGTTGGCGCCGACCACGGTGGTCGCCACCCGCAGCATGTCGCCGGCCTCGTTCATCCGCTGGAAGACGGTCGTCACGGCGCCGGTCAGGCGCACGGCCTCGTCCAGCCCGGGCACGGTGGCGGCCGGGTCGGACACCTGGCCCAGCCAGGTGTCGCCATACTGCAGGCGCGGCAGCGTGACCTGCGCGGCCTCCTTGGTCACCTGGTTCGTCGCCGTCCAGGTCACCGGCTCCCCGGTGCGCACGGGGCCCAGCGCCGCCAGGCGGTCCTCGGTGACGCGCAGGTCGCCGTCGAGCATCGTCTGCACCGTCTCGGCCTGCGTCGTGACGGTCGCCAGGACCTGCTCGCCCGCGTCGTGCAGGGAGCGCTCGGACATGGCGCGCACGTCCCCGGCCGCACCGGAGGCCAGGTCGCCGACCTGCCAGGCGGTCAGGGCGCTGAGCAGCCCGGCGGTCACCACCACGGCGCCCACCCCGGGCAGCAGCAGCTGCGCGCGCAGGGAGCGGGGACGGAACCTGCTGGACACGAGGGGGACCTCCGGCGTGCTGTCGGGCGCGCCCGGACAGGGGCGCTCAGGGCCTCCATCGGCAGCGGCACCCGGGACCTTCAGCCCTGGTGCCGGCGCCGTCCCCGCCCCGCGGGTCCCCGGGGCCCACCGGTCAGTCCCGGTGCTCGCCCGTGCGACCGTCGATCAGCTCGCGGACCACGTCGGCGCGCCCGGCGTGCCGGGCGGCCTCCTCGACCACCTGCACGAGGACCCGGCGCAGCGTCACCGGCTCGCCGCCGGGGGTGGTGCCCCGGTCGGTGACCTTCAGCTCGGCCAGCACGGCGTCGGCGTCGCGGCGGGCGTCGGCGTAGTAGGCCAGCACGCCCTCGCGGGTCTCCCACGGGTGCACGCGCCAGTCGGCGTGCGGGTCCTCCGGCGGGGTCGGCACCTCGCGCGAGGGCCGGCCGAAGGCGGCGCAGCACCAGCGGTACTCCACCGAGGCCAGGTGCTTGACGAGCGAGAGCAGGCTCAGCCCGGACGGCAGCACGGGCCGGCGCACCTGCTCGTCGTCCAGGTCCTCCAGCTTCCACAGCAGGGCGTCGCGGTGGCGGTCCAGGCTCGCCGTCAGCGTCTTCTTCTCCCCGGCCGTCAGGGGCACGCGCGAGGACGCGGCGGGCGCGGGGGGCTGGGAGGTCGTGGCAGGCACGGGGACACGCTAACGGCCCGCGCACCGGGGCGGCCACGCTCGCGGCCCGCCGGTGCTCAAGGTGCCACCGGCGTGCGCCGATCGGGTGACGTCCGGGCGGTCCCCGCCCGGGTGCACCGAGCAGCGGGGGAGACGATGACGGCACGGGCCGCCAGTGCGACGACGAGCGCGACGACGGGCGCGGCGAGGGGCGCGACCAGAGCGACCGGGGGCGCGGGCGCGGCCGGGGGATCCGGCGGCCCCGGCGCGGCCCGGCGGCGGCGCTTCGCCGACCGCTCCCTCGGCACCAAGATCACCGCCCTGGTCGCGCTGTGCGTGGCCGTGGGCGCCGTCGTCCTCGGGGCGGGCCTGTGGGGCCTGGACGGGGTCAGCGGCCGCGCCGCCGCCGTGTACGAGGACGCGCTGCTGCCCGCCGCCGACCTCGCCGGCGTGCGGGCGGCCGCCCTGGAGTCCCAGCGCGACCTGGCCAACCTCGCCCTGGCCGAGGACGAGGTCGCCGTCGAGGACCTGACGCGGCGGCTGGCCGCCGTCGACGGCGAGCTCGACGCCCTCGTCGCCGACCTGTCCGCGCGCGAGCTGTCCGGTGAGCAGCGCGCGGCGCTGCGCGAGTTCAGCACCTGGTGGGGCAGCTACCGCGACGTGCGCGACGACTTCCTCGTGCCGCTGGCCCAGCAGGGCGAGCGCGCCGCCTTCCAGGAGCTGTACCTGGGCAACACCGCCATCCTGGCCGCGAACGCGACGAAGTCGCTGGACGTCCTCGACGAGCTGGGGGAGCGGGCCGGTGCGGCCTCGGCCGCGGCCGCCCAGGACACCGTCGCCCGCGCCCGCCTGGCGATGGTCGTGGCGCTGCTCGCCGGGGCGGCCGTGGCCGTCGTCCTGGCGCGCGTCATCGCCGCGCACGTCGTGCGCCCCCTGCGCGCGGTGCGCGACGCGCTCGCGCGCCTCGCCGAGGGCGACCTGACCTCCGCCGCGGCCGTCGACCAGCGCGACGAGGTCGGCCAGATGGCCGCCGCCCTGGACGTGGCCACCGCCAGCATGCGCCGCACCGTCTCCGCCCTGGCCGGCGACGCCACCACCCTGGCCTCCGCCGCCGAGGAGCTGACCGCCACCAGCCGCACCATCGCCGACGGCGCCGGCGCCGTCTCCGGCCGGGCCGCCGACGTCGCCGGGGTCGCCGGCGGGGTCAGCGACCACATCGCCGGCGCGGCCGCCGGCACCGAGGAGATGGGCGTGGCGATCCGCGAGATCTCCGCCAACGCCGCCCGCGCCTCCGAGGTCGCCGGCGAGGCCGTCTCGATCGCCACCACGACGGCGGGCACGATGAGCGCCCTGGGCCGCTCCTCCGCCGAGATCGGCACCGTCGTCAAGACGATCACCTCCATC
Source organism: Kineococcus terrestris (assembly GCF_041020755.1). NCBI lineage: Bacteria > Bacillati > Actinomycetota > Actinomycetes > Kineosporiales > Kineosporiaceae > Kineococcus > Kineococcus terrestris. The sequence goes on from NZ_JBEUEI010000047.1 coordinate 7,907, forward strand.
GCCGAGCAGACCAACCTGCTGGCGCTGAACGCCACCATCGAGGCCGCCCGCGCCGGCGAGTACGGCAAGGGCTTCGCCGTCGTGGCCGGCGAGGTCAAGGAGCTGGCCCAGCAGACCGCCCGCGCCACCGACGACATCGCCCAGCGCGTGGTCGCCATCCAGGCCGACGTCGACGAGGCGGTGGCCGCCATCGGCAGCATCACCGGCGTCATCGGCGACATCAGCGACTACCAGGGCACCATCGCGGCCGCCGTGGAGGAGCAGGCCGCCACCACCCAGGAGCTGTCCCGCAGCGTCGGCGACGTCTCCCGCGGCGCCACCGACATCGCCACCGCCATCGACGCCGTCGCCCGCGCGGCCTCGGTCACCGGCACGGGCGCGGCCGACTCCGAGCGCGCCGTGCGCGAGCTCGCCGCCATGGCCTCCCGCATGACCGCCTCCGTCGCCCGCTTCCGCTACTGACGCGCCCAGGAGCACACCCCGTGGACACCTCGAAGACCCCGAAGACCGAGCAGACCCCCACCGCCCCCGCCCGCCGCCGCCGCGCCGCGAGCGCGCTGGCCGGCGCCGCGCTGGCCGCGCTGGCCCTGACCTCCTGCGGCGGCGACGCCGCCGGCACCAGCGCGGCCCCGGCCGCCGGGCAGGCCGCCGCGGACGGCGCCGGGCACCGCGTCGCCTTCCTCGTGCCGGACTCCTCGCTGCGCTTCGTCGGCGTGGACGCCCCGCACTTCGCCGTCCGCCTCGCCCAGCGCTGCCCGGCCTGCACGGTCGACGTGCTGCGCGCCGGCGACCAGGCCGAGCAGAACGCCCAGGCCGAGCAGGCGCTCGCCGACGGCGCCGACGCCCTCGTCGTCGTCGCCGTCAACGGCGAGGAGGCCGCGCCGCTGGCGCAGGCCGCCGCCCGCGACGACGTGCCCGTCGTCGCCTACGACCGGTTCCTGCCCGACGCGCCGCTGGACCTGTACACCTCCTTCGACGGCGGGGCCGTCGGCACGCTGGGCGGGCAGGCGATGCTGGACGCGCTCGGGGAGGACGCCGGCCGGGGCGTGGTGCTGTGGCTCAACGGCGACCGCACCGACAACAACGCGGGCCTGTTCGCGGCCGGCGCGCACGCCATCCTCGACGGGCACGTGCAGGTGCTCGAGGAGCACTACGTCGACAACTGGAGCGCTGACGAGGCCCGCGCCGTCACCGAGCGGGCCCTGGCGGACCTCGACGGCCGCCGCCTCGTGGGCGTCTACACCGCCTACGACGGCCTGGCCGCCGGGGCGCTGAAGGCCCTGGACGCCGCCGGCCTGCCGCCGGTGCCGATGACCGGCCAGGACGCCGAGGTCGCCGCGCTGCAGCGGATCCTGGCCGGCACCCAGACGATGACGGTCTATAAGGACCTGCCGGGCCTGGCCCGCACGACCGCCGACCTCGTCCTGGACGTGCTGGAGGGCCGGCCCGTCGAGACGACGGGGACGACGCCGGGCACGACGCCCGACGGGCCCGGCGCGGTCCCGACCGTGCTGCTGCAGCCGCAGGCCGTGGACCGCGCCTCGATCGCCTCGACCGTCCTGGCCGACGAGTTCACCACCGTCGACGCGCTGTGCGCCGGCGCGGCCAGCCGCTCGTGCGTCGAGGCGGGCATCACCGGCTGACGCGCGCGCCGCTCAGCCTTCGTCGCCCGAGCGCACCCGGGCCAGGAACGCCCGGGTGCGCTCGTGCCGCGGGGCGCCGATGACCTGCTCGGGCGTGCCGCGCTCGACGACGACCCCGCCGTCCATGAAGACGACCTGGTCGGCGACCTCGCGGGCGAAGGCGACCTCGTGGGTGACGACGACCATCGTCGTGCCGTCGGCGGCCAGCTCGCGCATGACCTGCAGGACCTCCCCGACCAGCTCCGGGTCCAGCGCCGAGGTCGGCTCGTCGAACAGCATGAGCTTGGGCTGCATGGCCAGCGCCCGCGCGATCGCGACGCGCTGCTGCTGCCCGCCGGACAGCTGCGCCGGGTAGTTGCCGACCCGGTCGGCCAGCCCGACGCGCTCCAGCAGGGCCAGCGCGCGCCGCTCGGCGTCCGCGCGCTTCTCCCGGCGCACCAGGCACGGGGCCTCGACGACGTTCTCCAGCGCCGTCATGTGCGGGAAGAGGTTGAAGCGCTGGAAGACCATGCCGATGTCGCGGCGCTGCGCGGCGATCTGCTTGTCGGTCATCCGGTGCAGGCGGCCGCCGCGCTCCAGCAGCCCGACGAGCTCGCCGTCCACCCGCAGCCAGCCGCCGTCGATGCGCTCCAGGGCGTTGACGCAGCGCAGGAACGTCGTCTTGCCCGACCCGGACGGCCCGAGCAGGCAGACGACCTCCCCGGCGTGCACCTGCAGGTCGACGCCCTTGAGGACCTCGGTGTGGCCGAAGGACTTCGAGACGTTGACGGCCTCGACCAGCGGGCGGCTCACTTGGCGCCCCCCGGGCCCAGGGCCACCCCGGCCGCGGCCGGGCGGGCGGCGGCCTGGCCGCCGAACCCGCGCCCGAACCGCTTCTCCAGGAAGTGCTGGCCGACCATGAGCACGCTGGTCAGCACGAGGTAGTACAGGACGGCCGCCGACAGCGCCGGCAGCACCTGGTAGGTGCGGCCGCTGATCTGGGTGACCTGGTAGAAGAGCTCCAGCGTCACCGGCAGCGCCGACAGCAGCGAGGTGTCCTTCATCATCGCGATGAGCTCGTTGCCGGTGGGCGGCACGATGACGCGCATCGCCTGCGGCAGCACGACACGGCGCATCGACTGCCGCTTCGTCATCCCCAGCGCCTCGGCGGCCTCGTGCTGGCCGCGGTCCACGCTGAGCAGCCCGGCGCGCGCGATCTCGGCCATGTAGGCGGCCTCCGACAGCCCGAGGGCCAGGACGCCGCCGGCGTACCCGCCGAGCAGGCGGTAGATCGTCGCCTGGTCGAGGTTCAGGAAGCGCAGCTCCGGCGTGCCGAGCGCGTCGGTGAGCAGGAAGTCGAACGGCACCCCGAACGACAGGCCGCCGGCGAACAGCGCGCCCAGGCTGCCGGTGAACGTCAGCAGCACGTAGCGGGGCACCGAGCGGAAGAACCACGTGTACACCCACGCCGCCCCCGACAGCAGGGGGTTGTCCGACAGGCGCATCACGGCCAGCACGACGCCCAGGCCCACGCCGATGACCATCGCCAGCACCGTCATCAGCAGCGTGCCGAGCAGCACGCCGCGGATGACCGCGGTCTGGTTCATCACCTCCAGCGTGAACGCCCAGTCGAACGCCGGGTTCGTCACGAGCAGGTGCACGAGCATCGCCACGAGGACGGCGATGACGGCCAGCGCCACCCACCGCCACGGGTGGCGCACCTCGACGGCGTCGACCGCCCCGGGGCGCCCGGCGTCGGCCGGGTGCTCCGGGGCGCTCGCGCCCGGCTCGGCGGTCACGACGCCGGGTTGACCGGGAACTCGTCGACGGCGCCGTCCTGCGCGCCCCAGGCCTCGACGGCGGCGTCGTAGGCGCCCTCCTCGGCGATCGCCTGCAGCGCCCGGGAGATCGCCTCGGCGGTGTCCGTGCCCTCCAGCGGGACGACGATGCCGTAGGGGGCGGCGTCGTAGATGTCGCCGGCCAGCTCCAGGCCCTCGGTCTGCTGCACGGCGTAGGCGGTGACGGGGGAGTCGGCGAGCATCGCCTGCACGCGGCCCTGGGCCAGCGCCGCGGCCGCGTCCTGCTGGGAGCCGAAGGGGACGACGTCGATCGCCGGCTGTCCCGCGTCGGCGCACGCCTGCTGGCGGGCGGGCAGGTCGTCGTCGGCCTGGGTGGTGCCGCTCTGCACGGCGACGCTGGCCCCGCACGCGTTCTCGGGGTCGATCCCGTCGGGGTTGCCCTCGCGCACGGCCCACTGGGTGCCGGCGTTGAAGTACTGGACCATGTTCACCTGCTGCAGCCGCTCGGCGTTGATGGTGAACGAGGAGATCGCCGCGTCGTAGCGGTTGCCCTGCACGCCGGTGATGAGGGTGTCGAAGCCGGCGTTCTCGTAGCGCGCCTCGACGCCCAGCTTGGCGGCCACGGCGTCCATGAGGTCGATGTCCATGCCGACGACCTCCTGGCCCTGCAGGAACTCGTTGGGCGCGTACTCGGCGTTGGTGCCCACGCGCAGCACGCCGGAGTCCTGCACGGACTGCGGCAGCATCGCGGTCAGCGCGGGGTCGGCCTCGACGGTCGCGGCGGGCGTGGCGCCGCCGGTGGCGGCACCGCCCTGCGGGGCCCCGGACAGCGAGTCGGACCCGCAGCCGGTCAGGACGAGGGCACCGGCGGCCAGCGAGCCGGCGGTGGCCAGCAGCGAGCGGCGGGTGGCGCTGCGGGTGGTGGAGCTGGAGCGGACGGGCACGAGGGGTCCTCCCGGACGGCGGCACGAGCGAGCACAGTCTGAACCACGGGCGACGCGCGGGTGGACGGGGTGCGCGCACGACGGGGCCGGTGTCACGCGGTGTTCACACGCGCGCGGGCGGTGGTCGCGCCGGGTGCCGGGGCGACCACCGCCCGTCACGTGGTGGAGCGGGTCAGGGCTGCGGCACGCCCAGCCAGTCGTACCAGCCGCTGTGCAGCACCAGCCACGCCACGAGCCCGTACCCGGCCTGGCCGGGGTGCACGCCGTCGGAGGCCGCCAGGTCGGCGAACCAGTCCTCGTGCTCCGACAGCGGGGTCCAGGTGTCCACGTACGCCACCCGCCGGCGCGCGCACACGTCGGCGAACGCGTCCGCGAGGTCGGCGATCCGGTCGTTGCGCTCGGCGTCGGCCACGGGCGTGGGGCCCACGACCAGGGTCGGCAGGCCGCGCGCCTCGCACTCGTCGAGGACGTTGGCGAGGTTCAGGCGGCTGCGCGCCAGCGACGTGCCGGCGTCCAGGTCGGCGTGGCCCAGGCCCACGACGAGGCGGTGCTCGTCACCGCCGGCGAAGCGGCGGGCGGTCTCCTCGCGCCAGCGGGCGTTCAGGTCGGTGGTCGTCTCCCCGGGCACGCCCAGCGGGAACATCGTCACGTCGCGGTCCTCGCGGGGGGTGCGGGCCGAGACGCGGCCCACCCAGCCCAGGGCGCGCGGGTCGCCGACGCCCGTCACGAACTCGTCGCCCACCAGGCACACGCGCACGTCGTAGCGGCCGTTCACTGGTTCTCCTCGCGCACGTGCGGGTGCTCCTCAGGCTCGTCGGGGTGCGACGGCCGAGGATAGTCGTCCGCGCGGCCCGCCCGGTGCGGACGTGACCCGGTCGCCGCGGCCCGCCCGCGCTCAGTCCGCGACGAGCGCGCCGACGTCCAGGACCAGGCGCGCCGGGCCGGCGTCCAGCTCCACCTCGCCCGCGGCGGCCTCCAGCACGCGGGTGGGCCGGAACGCGCCGTCGTCGAGCACCAGCGTGGTCAGGGTCCGCTCGCGCGGGTCGACGACCCAGTACCGCGGCAGGCCCACCTGCGCGTACTTCGTCATCTTCAGCAGCAGGTCGTCGCGGCGGTTCGTCGAGAGGACCTCGACCACGAGCGCGGGCGTGCCGGTGAACCGCTCCTCACCGGTCACGGCGGCCCGCTCGTAGACCATGACGTCCGGCACGAACGCGTCGGCGCCGGGCTTCCACTCCCACGCGCTGATCACCTCGTGCCCCTCGGGCAGCACCGCCGCCACGGCCGAGGTGAGGACGTGGCGGATCCGCTGGTGGCGGCGGGTCGGGGAAGGGCTCACGAGCAGGTGCCCGTCGACGTACTCGACACGGGAGTCCTCCGGCAGGGCGGCGTACTCGTCCCAGCTCAGCGCGCGCTCGCGACCGGTCGTCGCCGTCACCGCCGGCACCTCCCCGCGCTCACCACGCCCGCCACGCTCACCGTCGCCGCCAGCGTACGACGCCCCCGGCACCGCGCGCGGGTACCGGGGGCGTCGTCGTGCGGACGCGGGGGTCAGCGGGTGAAGGCCCGCTCGGCCAGGTCCTTCTGCTCCGCCTGGTGCCGCTTGGCCGAGCCGACCGCGGGGGAGGCGGAGGCCGGGCGGGAGACCAGCTCCAGCTTCGAGCCCAGCTCCTTCCACAGGCCCAGGGCCACGTGCTGCCAGGCGCCCTGGTTGGCCGGCTCCTCCTGCACCCACACCAGCTCCGCGTCGTAGCGGCCGGTGACCTCGCGGATGCGGTCCACGGGCAGCGGGGCCAGCTGCTCGACCCGCACGATCGCGGTGGTGCGGTCGCCGCGGCGGGTCCGCTCGGCGGCCAGGTCGTAGTAGACCTTGCCCGAGCACAGCAGCACCCGGGTGACCTCCGCCGGGTCCAGGCCGGCCACGTCGTCCACGACCGGCTCGAAGGTGCCGGAGGTGAAGTCCTCCACCGCCGACTGCGCGGCCTTCAGCCGCAGCATCGACTTCGGCGTGAACACCACCAGCGGTGTGCGCGGGCGCGCGTACGCCTGGCGGCGCAGCAGGTGGAAGTAGCTCGCCGGGGTCGAGGGCACCGCGACCGTCATGTTGTCCTCGGCGCACATCTGCAGGAAGCGCTCGATGCGGCCGGAGGAGTGGTCCGGGCCCTGGCCCTCGTAGCCGTGCGGCAGCAGCAGCACGACGGAGGAGCGCTGGCCCCACTTCTGCTCGCCGGAGGTGATGAACTCGTCGATGACGGTCTGCGCCCCGTTGAAGAAGTCGCCGAACTGCGCCTCCCACAGGACCAGCGCGTCGGGGCGCTCCACCGAGTAGCCGTACTCGAAGCCCATCGCCGCGTACTCGCTCAGCAGCGAGTCGTAGATCCAGAACTTCGCCTGCTCTTGCGTGAACTCGGGGTCGCCGGAGTTCTTGCCCAGGTACAGCAGCGGCGTCCACTCCTCGCCGGTGACCCGGTCGGTGAGGACGGCGTGGCGGGAGACGAACGTGCCGCGGCGCGAGTCCTGCCCGGCCAGGCGCACCGGGGTGCCCTCCAGCAGCAGCGAGCCGAAGGCCAGCAGCTCGCCCCAGCCCCAGTCGATGCCGCCCTCGCGCGACATCTGCTCGCGCTTGTCCAGCAGCTGGCGCAGCTTGGGGTGGACGGTGAAGCCCTCCGGCGGGTTCGCCTGCACGCGGCCGATGTGGGCGATGACGTCCTTGCCGACGGCCGTGTCCACGGAGCGGTCGGCGGCCTGCTCGTCGGCCTCCTGCGCGCTGGGCTTCTCCAGCCCGCCGCGGCTGTCGCCGTCACCGCCGGCGCTGCCGCCGTCGCCCTTGGTCTCGGCGAACGCGCGCTCCAGCTGGGCGGAGTAGTCGCGCAGCGCCTCCTCGGCGTCCTCGACGGAGATGTCGCCGCGGCCGATGAGCTGCTCGGTGTAGCTCTTGCGGACGCTGCGCTTCTTCTCGATGAGGTTGTACATCAGCGGCTGCGTCATCGACGGGTCGTCGCCCTCGTTGTGGCCGCGGCGGCGGTAGCAGACCATGTCGATGACGACGTCCTTGTCGAACGCCTGCCGGAACTCGAACGCCAGCTGCGCCACCCGCACGCACGCCTCGGGGTCGTCGCCGTTCACGTGGAAGATCGGCGCCTGGATCATCCGGCCCACGTCGGTGCAGTACACCGACGAGCGCGCCGAGGCGGGCGCCGTGGTGAACCCGACCTGGTTGTTGATGACCACGTGCACCGTGCCGCCCGTGCGGTACCCGCGCAGCTGCGACAGGTTCAGCGTCTCGGCGACCACGCCCTGCCCGGCGAACGCCGCGTCGCCGTGCAGGAGCACCGGCAGCACGGGGAACGACTTGCCGGCCAGGTTGATGCGGTCCTGCTTGGCGCGCGCCACGCCCTCCAGCACCGGGTTGACGGCCTCCAGGTGCGAGGGGTTGGCGGCGACGTAGACCTTGGTCCGCTCGCCGTCCTCGCCCGTGAAGGTGCCCTCGGTGCCCAGGTGGTACTTCACGTCGCCCGAGCCCTGCACCGTCCGCGGGTCCTGCTGGCCCTCGAACTCGCGGAACACCTGCGAGTAGCTCTTGCCCGCGATGTTCGTCAGGACGTTGAGCCGGCCGCGGTGGGCCATGCCCAGGCAGACCTCGTCCAGGCCGTTCGTCGCGGCCCGCGACAGCAGCGCGTCCAGCAGCGGGATGACGCTCTCGCCGCCCTCGAGGCTGAAGCGCTTCTGCCCCACATACTTCGTCTGCAGGAACGTCTCGAACGCCTCGGCGGCGTTCAGGCGGCGCAGCACCCGCAGCTGCTCGGCCGCGCTGGGCTTGGCGTACGGGCGCTCCACGCGCTCCTGGATCCAGCGGCGCTGCTCGGGGTCCTGGATGTGCATGTACTCGATGCCGACGGTGCGGCAGTAGGAGTCGCGCAGGACGCCGAGGACGTCGCGCAGCTTCATGTGCGCCTTGCCGCCGAACCCGCCGGTGGGGAACTCGCGGTCGAGGTCCCACAGCGTCAGCCCGTGCGTCTCGATCTCGAGGTCGGGGTGCACGCGCTGGCGGTACTCCAGCGGGTCGGTGTCGGCCATGAGGTGACCGCGCACCCGGTAGGCGTGGATCAGCTCGACGACGCGGGCCGTCTTGTTGATCTGGTCGTCGTGCGAGATGGAGATGTCCGGCGTCCAGCGGATCGGCTGGTACGGGATGTGCAGCGACTGGAAGACCCGGTCGTAGAAGCCGTCCTCGCCCAGCAGCTTCTGGTGCACGATCCGCAGGAACTCGCCGGACCCGGCGCCCTGGATGATGCGGTGGTCGTAGGTGGAGGTCAGCGTGAGGACCTTGCTGACCGCCAGGCGGGTCAGCGTCTCCTCGCTGGCGCCCTGGTACTCGGCCGGGTACTCCATCGCCCCGACGCCGATGATCGCGCCCTGGCCCTTCACCAGCCGCGGCACCGAGTGGACCGTGCCGATGGTGCCGGGGTTGGTCAGGCTGATCGTCACGCCGGAGAAGTCGTCGGCCGTCAGCTTGCCGGCGCGGGCGCGGCGCACCACGTCCTCGTAGGCGGCCCAGAACTCGGCGAAGTCCTTGGTGTCGGCCTCGCGCACGCCGGGCACCATGAGCTGGCGGGAGCCGTCCGGCTTGGGCAGGTCGATGGCGATGCCGAGGTTGACGTGCGCCGGCTGCAGCACCGCCGGCTTGCCGCCCTCGAGGGTGTAGGCGGCGTTCATCGACGGCATCTGCCCCAGCGCCTCGACCACGGCGAAGCCGATGAGGTGCGTGAAGGAGACCTTGCCGCCGCGCGCGCGCTTGAGGTGGTTGTTGATGACGATGCGGTTGTCCACCAGCAGCTTGGCCGGCACGGCCCGCACGCTCGTGGCCGTGGGGACCTCGAGGCTGGCCTCCATGTTGGTGACCACCCGCGCGGCCGGGCCGCGCAGCTTCTCCACGCGGTCGGTGGCCGGGGCCTGCTGCGCCGCGGGCGCCTGGGCGGGCACCGGACCGCGGCCGGCCGCGGCGGCCGGGGCGGCGGCGTCGGCCGGGCGCGGGGCGCGCGTGCCCGGGGCGGGCGCGGGGGCCGGGGCCGGCTGCGTGCCGCCGGGCTTGGAGGGGGCCGCGGGCGCCGGCGGCGGCGCGGAGGCGCGCGGCGCGGCGGGCTGCACCGCGGCGGGCTGCGCGGGCCGCTGCTCCTGCTGGGGCGCCGGGGCGGGGCGCTCGGCGGCGGCCGTGCCCTCGGACCCGCTCGCGCCGTTGCGGCGGGCGCCGTGCCCGTCGGCGACGTGCCCGCCCGCGCCGTCCCCGTCGCGCTGGTGGTCGCGCTGGTGGGAGGTGGTGCGCCCGGCCGGGTTGTCCGCGGGGGCGTAGTCCGCGAAGAAGTCCCACCACGCCTCGTCGACCGAGTGCTTGTCCCGCTTGTACTGCTCGTACAGCTCGTCGACGAGCCACTCGTTCGGGCCGAACGTGGAGAGCTTGTCCTCGTGGGGCGAGGGCTGGTGAGGCACGGCGGTGTCGCCTTCTTCCTCGAGAGGTCGGACTTGGCGGGCGCGCCTCCACCCTATCCCCGCCGCACCTCACCGGGCCCCCGGGCCGCCCGCGCCGCCGCGGTCGCCGACGAGACGTGGCTCACTACCCGTGACGGCGCCAGCACCCGGCGCAGCGGGCGCGCCGGGTCGCGCCGACGCGTCCCGGTGAGGGCTCAGACGCCGTCCGCGGGGTCCGCCGGCAGGTGCACGTCGATGCGGCAGCCGCCCTCCGGCGGCGTGGGCGCCACCCGGATCGTGCCCCCGTGCAGCTGCACCGCCCAGCGCGCGATCGCCAGGCCCAGGCCCGTGCTGCCGCCCGTGCGCGAGCTGCCCCGCTGGAAGCGCTCGAACACCCGCTCCCGGTCGGCGTCGGGGATCCCCGGGCCCTCGTCCTGCACCGAGACCCGCACCACGCTGCCCAGCGCGCGCGCCGAGACCGTCACCGTCCCGCCCGCCGGCGAGTGCCGCGAGGCGTTGTCCAGCAGGTTGGCCACCACCTGGTGCAGCCGCGCCGAGTCGGCGCTGACCGTCAGCCCCGGCGGCACCACGTCCACCGCGAACGTCACCTCGCGCCCCGTCATCGACATCGCCCGCGTGGCCTGCTGCAGGAAGGGGCCCAGCGCGACGTCCTCGCGGTCCAGCGCCACCGCGCCCGCGTCCAGGCGCGAGAGGTCCAGCAGCTGCTCCACGAGCCGCGCCAGCCGCTCCGTCTGCGCCAGCGCCGTGCCCAGCGTCTCCCGGTCCGGTTCCGTCACCCCGTCCACGAGGTTCTCCAGCACCGCGTGCAGCGCCGAGACCGGCGTGCGCAGCTCGTGGCTGACGTTCGCCACCAGCTCCCGGCGCTCGCGGTCCACCGCGCCCAGGTCCTCGGCCATCCGGTTGAAGGCGTGCGCCAGCTCGCCCACCTCGTCGCGGCTGGTCGCCCGCACGCGGCGCGAGTAGTCGCCCGTGGCCATCGCCCGCGCGGCCGCGGTCATCTCCCGCAGCGGCGAGGTCATCCCGCGGGCCAGCAGCTGCGTGAGGACCAGCGCCAGCACGATCGAGACCGGCAGCGTGTACCGCGGCCCGATGCCCTGGTGCAGCGCCTGCCACACGAACAGGGCCGCCACGGTGACCGTCGCGCCCACCAGCAGCGCCAGCTTCGTCTTCAGCGAGTGCACCGGGTCCAGCGGCCGCACGTCCTGCCAGGCGCGCCGCGCGCCCGCCGCCCGGGAGGCCGCCGCCCGCGCCGCCCCCGCGGCCCCGGTCAGCGGGATCGGGCCGGTCAGGCCCGTGCCCTCGCGGGCGGCCCGCTCGCGCGCGCCCTCGTGGGGGTGGTCGTGGGTGCGGTCGTCGCGGGTCGTCCGGTCGTGCGTCACCCGGTGGTCCCGTCGCCGGCCGGCTCGAACGCGTAGCCGACGCCGTGCACCGTGCGCACGAGGTCGGCCCCCAGCTTGCGGCGCAGCGCCTTCACGTGGCTGTCCACGGTCCGCGTGCCCGACGCGTCGGCCCAGTCCCACACGTCCTCGAGCAGCTTCTCGCGCGTGAGCACCGTGCGCGGGGAGCCGGCCAGGCACACCAGCAGGTCGAACTCGGTGGGCGTCAGGTGCACCTCGGTGCCGGCGCGCCGCACCCGCCGCTGGTCGCGGTCGACGACCAGCTCGCCGTCGGCCACGGGGAAGACGAGGGTCCCGGCCGCGGCCGGGGTGCCCACCAGCTGGCGGGCGCGCTCGACGCGGCGCACCAGCGCGTTCACCCGCGCGACCAGCTCGCGCATCGAGAACGGCTTGGTCATGTAGTCGTCGGCGCCCACGCCCAGGCCGACGAGCTTGTCCGTCTCGTCGTCGCGCGCCGTGAGCATGAGGACCGGCACCGGCCGCGCGGCCTGCACCCGCCGGCACACCTCCAGCCCGTCGAAGCCCGGCAGCATGACGTCCAGGACCACCACGTCGGGCGAGACGCGCTCGCACAGCTCCACCCCGCCGGGGCCGTCCGCCGCCGTCTCCACGACGTAGCCCTCCGCGCGCAGGCGGCGCGCCACCGCGTCGGCGATCGTCGGCTCGTCCTCGACGACGACGGCCGTGCGTCCCGCGGCGCCCTCGCCGGCGCCGCGGGGGGGTGCGGGAGTGCTGCCGGTGCTCATGGGCCGAAGCCTAGGCCGCGGCGCCGGGCGCGGCCGGGGACGAGGCCGCCGCGCGCACCGATCCCCCCACGCCCTCCACAGGACCCGTCCAGCCCCCTCCCGGCCGGGGTCCGGCACGTCCGGCGGGGCCCCGCGCGCGCCGGCGCCGCCTACCCTCCAGGGGTGCGATTCCTCGACGGTCAGCGGCCGGCCACCGACCTCACCTACAACGACGTCTTCCTGGCGCCGTCGCGGTCGGCGGTGACCTCCCGCCTGGACGTGGACCTGACCAGCGGCGACGGCACCGGCACCACCGTGCCCGTCGTGGTCGCCAACATGACGGCCGTCTCCGGCCGGCGGATGGCCGAGACCGTCGCCCGCCGCGGCGGGATGGCGGTGCTGCCGCAGGACCTGCCCCTGGACGTGGTCGCCGAGGTCGTCGGCTGGGTCAAGGAGCGCCACCCCGTCTTCGAGACGCCCGTCGTGCTGCACCCGACCGACACCGTGCACGACGCGATGAACCTCATGCCCAAGCGCTCGCACGGCGCGGCCGTCGTCACCGACGCCTCCGGCGCGGTCGTCGGCGTCGTCACCGCGGCCGACTGCGCGGACGTCGACCGCTTCACCCAGGTGCACGCCGTCATGAGCCCCTCGCCCGTCACGCTCGACGCCGACCTGCTCGAGCGCGACGGCAGCGTGCACCGCGACGGGCTCGAGGCCGCCTTCGACCAGCTGCACACCTCCCGGCGCCGCTTCGCCCCCGTCGTGCGCGACGGCCTGCTCGTCGGGGCCCTGACCCGCCGCGGCGCGCTGCGCTCGACCGTCTACGCGCCCGCCCTGGACGCCGGCGGCCGGCTGCGGATCGCCGCCGCCGTCGGCATCAACGGCGACGTGGCCGGCACCGCGAAGGCCCTGCTGGCCGCCGGCGTGGACGCCCTCGTCGTCGACACCGCCCACGGGCACCAGGAGAAGACGCTGGAGGCCCTGGCGGCCGTGCGCGGGCAGGACCCGCGGGTGCCCGTCGTCGCCGGCAACGTCGTCACCGCCGCCGGCACCCGCGACCTGCTGGCCGCCGGCGCCGACATCGTCAAGGTCGGCGTCGGCCCCGGCGCCATGTGCACCACCCGGATGATGACCGGCGTGGGGCGCCCGCAGTTCTCCGCCGTCCTGGAGTGCGCCGCCGCGGCCCGCGAGGCCGGCGGGCACGTGTGGGCCGACGGCGGGGTCCGCCACCCGCGCGACGTCGCGCTCGCGCTGGCCGCCGGGGCCAGCCAGGTCATGGTCGGCTCCTGGTTCGCCGGCACCCACGAGAGCCCCGGCGACCTGGCCGTCGACGCCGACGGGCGCCCCTACAAGGAGAGCTTCGGCATGGCCTCCGCGCGCGCCGTCGCCGCCCGCACCCGCGCCGACTCCCCGTTCCAGCGGGCCCGCAAGGGGCTGTTCGAGGAGGGCATCTCCTCCTCGCGCATGCACCTGGACCCGCAGCGGCCCGGGGTGGAGGACCTGCTGGACCAGATCACCTCCGGCGTGCGCTCGGCCTTCACCTACGTCGGGGCCCGCACGGTCGCCGAGTTCGCCGAGCGGGCCGTCGTCGGCCTGCAGTCCGCCGCCGGCTACGACGAGGGACGCCCGCTGCCCGCCGGCTGGTGACCCCCTGCCGACTCCCGGCGCGCTCGCCACCCCTCACGACGGCGGGAGGGGTGGCGAGCGCGCCAGGAGTCGTCCGGGACCGGCCGCGTCCCTATGCTCGTGCCCGCCATGAGCTCATCTGCCGGGCCGCGCGGCGGCCCCACCCCCGGCACCCCCGCAGGACGCGGCGGCAGCGGCTGCGGCCGGCCCGCGCACCCGCCCCGGAGGCGCGGGTGACCGAGTGGCTCCTGCTGGGCGCCGGTGTCCTGCTGACCCTGGGCACCGCGGTCTTCGTCGCCGCCGAGTTCTCCTTCGTCACCCTGGACCGCTTCGCCGTGGAGAACGCCGCCCGCGGCGGCGACCGGCGCGCGGCCGGGGTGCTGCCCGCGCTGAGCAGCCTGTCGACCCAGCTGTCCGGCGCCCAGGTCGGCATCACCCTGACCACCCTGCTGCTCGGCTACCTCGTCGAGCCGTCCCTGGCGACGCTGCTGCGCGGCCCGCTCGGCGCGCTGGGCCTCGGCCCCGCGCTGACGGGCACCGTCGCCGTCACCGCCTCCGTCGTGCTGGCCGCGGCCTTCTCGATGGTCGTCGGGGAGCTGGTGCCCAAGAACCTCGCCCTGTCCGTGCCGCTGGGCACCGCGCGCGTCGTGGCCCCCCTGCAGCGCGGCTTCACCTGGGTGATCTCCCCGCTCATCACCGTGCTCAACGGCAGCGCCAACCGCTTCCTGCGCGCGGTGGGCGTCGAACCGCAGGAGGAGCTGTCCGGCGCCCGCTCGGCGCGCGAGCTGGCCGCGCTCGTGCGCCGCTCCGCCGACCTGGGCACCCTCGACCTCGGCACCGCCACCCTGCTCAGCCGCACCCTCGTCTTCGGCGACCAGACCGCCGCCGACGTCATGACCCCGCGGGTGCGCACGCAGTCGCTGCGCCACGACGAGACCGCCGCCGACGTCGTCGCCCGCGCCCGCGCCACGGGGCACTCGCGCTTCCCCGTGACCGGAGAGGACCTCGACGACGTCCTCGGCGCGGTGCACGTGAAGTCCGCGGTGGCCGTGCCGCCCGAGCGGCGCGCCGAGGTGCCGGCGGCCGCGCTGATGGCCGAGGTGCGCCGCGTGCCCGACACCCTGCGCCTGGACCCGCTGCTGCTGCAGCTGCGCCAGAAGGGCCTGCAGCTGGCCGTCGTCGTCGACGAGTACGGCGGCACGGCCGGCGTGGTGACGCTGGAGGACCTCGTGGAGGAGATCGTCGGCGACGTCGCCGACGAGCACGACCGCGACCGCGGGGGGCTGCGCCGGCACCGCGACGGCTCCTGGACGGTCCCGGGCCTGGCCCGCCCCGACGAGGTGCGCGCGGGCACCGGCGTGGACGTGCCCGACGCCCCCGCCTACGAGACGCTCGGCGGCTTCGTCATGGCCCGGCTGGGGCGCGTGCCGGCCGTGGGCGACGAGGTCGCCGTCGGCCAGGACGCGTTCCTGCGCGTGGTGCGGATGGAGGGCCGGCGCGTGGAGCGGCTGCGGCTGCGGCTGCGGGCCCCCGCCGCGGCGGGCGTCCCCGCGCCGCCGGAGCCGGTCGCGGCCGTGCCCGCGCCCGGGCCGGGCGCGGCGCCCGCGGTGACCCCGGAGGCCTCGCCCGCGGTGGACCCGGCCCGGGCGTCCGGGCCCGCGGCGCGGCGGCGCGCGCACCGGCGGGCCGCCGAGCGCGCCGCCGCCCGGCGCGCGGCGGGCGGCGAGGGTGACGGCGAGGGTGACGGCGGGGGGCGGGACGGGACCTCCCGGCCCGCCGGTGAGCGGGGGGTGCGCCGGTGAGCTCCGAGGTCTCCCTGCTCGTGGCGGTCCTGCTGCTGCTGGGCAACGCCTTCTTCGTCGGCGGCGAGTTCGCCGTCCTGTCCGCGCGGCGCAGCCAGGTCGAGCCGCTGGCCGCCACCTCGGCCCGCGCCCGCAGCGCGCTGGCCGCCATGGAGCACGTCTCGCTGATGCTGGCCCTGTGCCAGCTGGGGGTGACGCTGTGCTCGCTGGGGCTGGGCGCCGTGGCCGAGCCGGCCGTCGCGCACCTGCTGGAACCCGCCTTCGAGGCCGCCGGGGTGCCCGAGGGCCTCGTGCACCCGGTGTCCCTCGCGCTCGCCCTGACGATCGTCGTCTACCTGCACGTCGTCGTCGGGGAGATGATCCCCAAGAACCTCAGCATCGCCGGGCCCGACCGCGCCGTGCTGGCGTTCGCGCCGCCGCTGGTGGCCCTCGGCCGCGTCCTGGGCCCCGTCGTGCGGGCCCTGAACGCGGTGACGAACGCGCTGCTGCGGCTGGCGGGGGTCGAGCCGAAGGACGAGGTGGCCAGCGCCTTCACCGTCGAGGAGGTGCAGTCGATCGTCGCCGAGAGCCGCCGCGAGGGGACGCTGCAGGACACCCAGGGCCTGGTGGCGGGGGCGCTGGAGTTCTCCGACCGCAGCGTCGGGGAGATCGCCGTCCCGCTGGACGAGCTGCGCACGCTGCCGCCGGGCGCCAGCCCCGCCGACGTGGAGGCCCTCGTGGCGCGCACGGGGTTCAGCCGCTTCCCCGTCGCCGACGCCGACGGCGACCTGCACGGCTACCTGCACCTGAAGGACGTGCTGTACGCCGACCCCGCCGAGCACCCCGAGCGCTACGAGCGGCCGGTGCCGGACAAGCGGGTGCGCCCGCTGGGGACGCTGGCCGAGGACGAGGAGGTCGAGGACGCGCTGGCCTCGATGCGGCGCACCGGCTCGCACCTGGCGCGCGTGGTCGACGGCCGCGGCCGGGTGACGGGGGTCGTCTTCCTCGAGGACGTCATCGAGGAGCTGGTCGGCGAGGTCGCCGACGCCACCCAGCGCGCCGACGTCGCGCTGCGCGCGCGGGGCTGACGCCCGCCGCGCGCGGGGCTGACGCGCCGGGCGCCCCGGGTAGGGCGCCCCGGGCGCTACCTCATCGGCGGGCCAGGCGCCCGCCCCTGGGGGGTTTGGGGCG
>NZ_JBEUEI010000048.1:0-23644 GCF_041020755.1 Kineococcus terrestris
CCCCCCCCCCCCCCCCCCCCCCGCCCCCCCCCCCCCCCCCCCCCCCCCCCCCCCCCCCCCCCCCCCCCCCCCCCCCCCCCGCGCCCGCCCCCCCCCCCCCCCCCCCCCCCCCCCCCCCCCCCCCCCCCCCCCCCCCCCCCCCCCCCCCCCCCCCCCCGGGACGGTGTCAGCCGGCGGAGATCGTGTCCAGGGAGCTGGTGATCTGCGTCCGCAGGTTCTCGGAGATGGGCGCGGAGCCCGCGGCGTCGGCCGCGGCCTGCTGGCCGTCCTCGCTGACCACGTACTCGACGAAGGCCTTGGTCAGGTCGGCCTCGGCCTGGTCGGCGTAGGTGGAGCAGACGATGTGGTACGAGACGAGGACGATCGGGTAGGTGCCGGCCTCGGTGGTGGTGCGGGCGATCTCGAGGGCGATGTCGCCCTCGGGGCGGCCCTCGACCTGGGTGGAGGCGTCGAGGATGGCGGCGGCCTCCTCGGGGGTCGGGCCGACGAAGTCCTCGCCGACCTGAACCTGGGCGACGCCGAGGCTGCCGGCCTGGCTGGCGTCGGCGTAGCCGATGCCGCCCGCGGCCGCCTGCACGGCGCTGACGACGCCGGAGGTGCCCTGGGCGGCCTCGCCGCCGGGCAGCGGCCACTCGCCGTCGGGCTCCTCGGTCCACGCCTCGGGCGCGGCCTGGGACAGGTAGTCGGTGAAGTTCTCGGTGGTGCCCGAGTCGTCGGCGCGGTGCACCGGCGTGATGGCGGTGTCCGGCAGGGTCGCGTCCGGGTTGTCCGCGGCGATGGCCGGGTCGTTCCAGGTGGTGATGGTGCCGTTGAAGATGTTGGCGATCGTCGTGGCCGACAGCTGCAGGTCGGTGACGCCCTCGAGGTTGTAGATGACCGCGATGGGGGAGACGTAGACCGGCAGGTCCATCGCGTTGCCGCCGTTGCAGCGCTCCTGCGCCTGCGTCAGCTCCTCGTCGTTCAGGGCGCGGTCGGAGCCCGCGAAGGGCACGGCGCCGGACAGGAACTGGTCGCGGCCCGCGCCGGAGCCGGCCGGGTCGTAGTTGACCGTGACGTCGGGCTGCACGCTGGTGAAGCCCGCGATCCACGCCTGCATGGCGGCCTGCTGCGAGCTGGCGCCCGCGCCGTTGAGCTCGCCGCTCAGCTGGGCCTCTGCCGCGGTGGTCTCGCCGCCGCCGGTGCCGCCCGGGGTGGTCTCCGTGTTCTCGTTGGCGCCGCCGCAGGCGGCCAGCCCGAGGGACAGCACGAGGGCCGCGGGGAGGGCGGCGCGGCGGAGGGTGGTGCGCTTCACGTGGGACTCGCTTTCGCTCGACGGGCGGGCACGGTGGGGGCCCGCCGGGGTCCGACGTGCGAGGACGGTAGGAGCGGCAGGTGACGCCGTGGCACGCCGACGGTGAACGAGGGGTGAACCAGGCCGGTCGCTTCGGCGTCCGTCCTCCGACCGGACGCCGACGTGTGGGTGAACGAGTGACCGGTGCGGCGGTGGGTGCTCACTCCGCGACGTCGCGTGAGCGTTCGGGGCCGAGCGCACCGCCCGGCCGGTGCTCGCGCCGTGCGCGCCGGGCGCGCCGGGCGTGTCAGACGCGGTGGCGCTCGAGCGCGACCGCGCGGGCGCCGGGCCCGCGGCCGGCCACGTGGGCCACCAGGAGCTCGCCCTTGCCCAGCTTCGGCAGCGCGAGCGCGCGCGCCGACCGCCGCGCCGACCCCTCCGCCGTCGCGCTCACGGCCAGCCGGTCCGCCAGCCGCTCCTGCAGCGACGGCAGGGCCGGCCCGTGCGTGCACAGCAGCACGCCCGGGCGCCCGGCGGCGTCCACGTCGTCCTCGCCGAGCTCCCCGTCGAGGTCGCCGTCCAGCGCGCGGTCCAGCACCGCCAGCGCCCGCGCCGGGTCCTCGCGGAACGCCCGCTCGGTCAGGTCCTCCTCCTCGGCGACGTCCCAGCCGTGCGCGTCGGCGCTGGGCAGCACCGTCTGCACGCAGCGCGCCCACGGCGAGGTCACCGCCCACCGCACGTCCCACGCCCCCAGCAGCGACGTCAGCGCGTGCGCCTGCGCGTGCCCGCGGTCGGTCAGCGGCCGCGGGCCGTCCTCCGGTCCCGTCCAGTCCCGGCGGGCCACCGCCCGGGCGTGCCGCAGCAGCACCACCGGGCGCGTCGGCTCGGCCGCCGCGGCGAGCGCGGCGTCCAGCACGTGCGCGTCGTGGGCGTAGGTCAGGCGCTCGCGGGCCGCCCCGGCGTCCAGCCACTCGACGGCGTCGACCTCCTCGGGCGAGGCGGCGGACGCCTCCTCGCCCGGGGCGGGGTGCGCCAGCCAGCACCGCACCCGCTTCAGCCGGCCCGGCGGCACCTCGTAGCGCAGCTCCGGCAGCGGCCGGTCGAGCACGACCCGCAGGCCCGCCTCCTCGGCCGTCTCGCGCACGGCCGCGGCCGGGTGCGTCTCCCCGTCGTCGAGCTTGCCCTTGGGCCAGGACCAGTCGGTGCCGTGGTTCGTCGTCGCCGGCCGGTGCACGAGCAGCACCTGCGGCCCGTGCGGGCCGGGGCGCACGACGACGCACCCGGCCGCCTCCACGACCGGGCGCCCGGCCGGCGCCGTGGCGGGGGACAGCGCGGTCACCCCGGCCCCGTCGCGCGCCACCGCGTCAGCGGCGCCGGCGCACCGACGGGCGGCGGCCCGGGCGCGTGGCGATGGTGTGCTCCTGCAGGTCCAGCAGCGGCGAGCCGTCCGCGGCGCGGCTGTGCCGGGTCCAGGTGCCCTCCGCGTCCAGGTGCCACGAGCTCGTCGCGTCGCTCATCCCGCGGTCCAGCAGCGCCGTGATCTCCCGCACGTGGCGCGGGTCGGTCAGCCGCACCACGGCCTCCACCCGCCGGTCCAGGTTGCGGTGCATCATGTCCGCGCTGCCGATCATCACGACGGGGTCGCCGCCGCCGGCGAACCAGAAGATCCGGCTGTGCTCCAGGAAGCGCCCCAGGATCGAGCGCACCCGGATGTTCTCGCTCAGCCCCGGCACGCCCGGGCGCAGCGCGCAGATGCCGCGCACCAGGACGTCGACCGGCACGCCCGCGATCGAGGCCCGGTACAGCGCGTCCACGACGGCCTCGTCGACGATCGAGTTCACCTTGATCCGCACACCCGACGGCAGGCCCTGCCGGTGGTTGTCGATCTCGCGGTCGACGCGGTCCACCAGGCCCGTGCGCAGCGAGCGCGGCGCCACCAGCAGCCGCTTGTAGGCGGTCTTGGGCGCGTATCCCGACAGCTGGTTGAACAGCCGGGTCAGGTCCTCGCCCACCTGCGGGTCGTCGGTCAGCAGGCCCATGTCCTCGTACAGGCGGGCCGTCTTCGGGTTGTAGTTGCCCGTGCCGACGTGGCAGTAGCGGCGCAGCCCGCCGGACTCCTGGCGCACCACCAGGCTCAGCTTCGCGTGCGTCTTCAGGCCCACCAGCCCGTACACCACGTGCACGCCGGCCTGCTCCAGCTTGCGCGCCCAGGAGATGTTCGCCTGCTCGTCGAAGCGCGCCTTGATCTCCACCAGCGCCAGCACCTGCTTGCCGGCCTCGGCGGCGTCGATGAGCGCGTCGACGATGGGGGAGTCGCCCGAGGTGCGGTACAGCGTCTGCTTGATGGCCAGGACCTTCGGGTCGGCCGCGGCCTGCTCCAGGAACGCCTGCACGCTCGTGGAGAACGAGTCGTAGGGGTGGTGCAGCAGCACGTCGCGGTTGCGGATCGCCGCGAACACGTCCCGCGGCTTGGCCGTCTCCGCGCCGTCGGTGAGGTCCCGGTGGGTGCGGGCCACGAACTTGGGGAACTTCAGCTCCGGGCGGTCCAGGTCCGCGATGTCGCCCAGCCCGCGCAGGTCCAGCGGCTCGGGCAGCTCGTAGACCTCCTGGTCGTGGATGCCGAGCTCGCGCACCAGCAGGTCGCGCACCGTCGGGTCGATGTCGGTGGCGACCTCCAGGCGCACCGGCGGGCCGAACCGGCGGCGCAGCAGCTCCTTCTCCAGCGCCTGCAGGAGGTTCTCCGCGTCGTCCTCCTCGACCTCGAGGTCCTCGTTGCGGGTGACGCGGAACGTGTGGTGCTGCACGACCTCCATGCCCGGGAACAGCTGGTCCAGGTGCACCGCGATGACGTCCTCCAGCGGCACGAACCGCGCGGAGGTCACCCCGTCGTCCTCCGGCGACTCCACCGCGACGAACCGCGGCAGCAGCGGCGGCACCTTCACGCGGGCGAAGTGCTCCTTGTCCGTGGTGGGGTTGCGCACCACCACGGCCAGGTTCAGCGACAGCCCCGAGATGTAGGGGAACGGGTGCGCGGGGTCCACCGCCAGCGGGGTCAGGACGGGGAAGACGCGGTCGCGGAAGAACCCGTGCAGGCGCACCTGCTCGGAGGTCGACAGCTCGTCCCAGCGCACGACGGTGATGCCCGCGCCGGCCAGCGCCGGGCGCACCTGGTCCAGGAACACCCGGGCGTGGCGCTCGGTCAGCTCGTGCGCGCGCACGCTGATGACGTCCAGCACCTCGCGCGGCTCCAGGCCGCTGGCCGCGGTCACCGCCAGCCCCGTGGCGATGCGCCGCTTCAGGCCCGCCACGCGCACCATGAAGAACTCGTCGAGGTTGTTCGCGAAGATGGACAGGTACCGCGCCCGCTCCAGCACCGGCAGCTGCGGGTCCTCGGCCAGCTCGAGCACGCGCGCGTTGAACGCCAGCCACGACACCTCGCGGTCCGCGAAGCGGTCCTCGGGCAGCTCCACCGTCTCGCCCGGCGGGGCCACGGCGGGGAGGGGGGCCGCGGTCGCGGCGCGCGCAGTCGTGGTCATGGGCCCATCCTGCCACCGCGGCCGGTGCCGGCACCCGGCCGCGCGGGCCCCTCCGACCTGCGGTGACGCCCGGGTGACCGGCGGGTGTCGCGCCGGTGGACGGGCTCGCGGGCGGGGGCCCGGCGGGGGTCAGGGCAGGGCGTACTGCACGTCCACCGCGGCGCGCTCGAACCCCAGCCGCCGGTACAGGCGCACCGCCGGGACGTTGCCGGCGTCGACGTACAGCTCGACGACGTCCGGGGCGGGGGAGGCGGCCACGACGGCCCGCAGCCCGCGCACCAGCAGCGCGCGGCCCAGCCCGCGGCCCGCCGCCGACGGCGCCACCCCCAGCACGTACAGCTCGCCCACCGGCCGGCCCGAGGGGTCCGAGGGGTCGGGGGCCACCTTCATCCAGCAGGAGGCCAGCAGGTCGCCGTCCGCGCCCGTGGCCAGCAGCAGCAGCCGCGGCTCGAACCACGGCTCGGCCAGCCGCAGCCGCAGGTCGTCCACCGTCCAGCGGCCCTGCTCGGGGTGGTCGGCGAAGGCCGCCGCGTTGACGGCGACCCACGCCCCGTCGTCCTGCCCGGGCACGAAGGCGCGCACGGTCGTCCCCGCGGGCAGCTCCGGCTCCACCAGCTCGGCCAGCCCCGCGGCGGGCCGCTCCATCCGCCACAGCTCCCGCGCCCGCCGCCAGCCGTCCGCGCGGGCCAGGGCCGCCGCGCCGGGGGTGTCCCCGTGCGACCACAGCGCCACGGGCGCGCCGCCGGCCGCCGCGCGCACGGCCGCCAGCAGCCGCCGTCCCGTGCCGCGCCGGCGCAGCGACGGGTGCACCAGCAGCTCACCGCCGAGCGGGCCGTCGCCCGCGGCCGCCAGCTGCGCGTACCCGGCGGCGGCGCCGTCGTCGGCGCGCTCCGCGGTGACCAGGTGCGTCACGCCGTCCGGGGCCGCGTCCAGCCGCAGCAGGGCGTCCTCGCTCAGGGCGCTCGCCCCGTCGGCCGCCGACGCGGCGGCCGCCAGCGCCCGCACCGCCGCTGCGACCTCCGCGGGCAGGGCGCCGGTGCTGCGCAGCAGCTCCTGCGCGCCGGCGCGCGGGCCGGGCGCGCTCACGCGCGCGGCGCCCGCAGCGGGCGCGGGGCCGCGGCGTCGGCCGGGTGGCCGGGGGAGCGGCCGGGGGAGCCGACGCCCGCCGGCCCGGCCTGGCCGGGCACCCGCTCGGCCTCGTCCACCAGGTCCAGCCCGTCCTCGTCGCGGCCGCTGGTGACGAAGCGGTAGCCGACGTTGCGCACGGTGCCGATGGCGCCCTCGTGCTCCGGGCCCAGCTTCGCCCGCAGCCGCCGCACGTGGACGTCGACCGTCCGCGTGCCGCCGAAGTAGTCGTACCCCCACACCTCCTGCAGCAGCTGGGCGCGGGTGAACACGCGGCCCGGGTGCTGCGCCAGGTGCTTGAGCAGCTCGAACTCCTTGTACGTCAGGTCCAGCTGCCGCCCGCGCACCCGCGCGGAGTAGGCCGCCTCGTCGATGACGACGTCGCCGGCGCGGATCTCGTGCTGCGGGACGCCGTCGGCCTCCTCGGCGGGCCGGCGCGAGCGCCCCGCGGCCAGCCGCAGCCGCGCCTCCAGCTCCGCCGGGCCGCACGTGTCGAGCAGGACGTCGTCCGCGCCCCAGTCGGCCGCCACCGCGGCCATGCCGCCCTCGGTGAGCACCAGCAGCAGCGGCTGGGACAGGCCCGTCGTGCGCAGCAGCCGGCACAGCGAGCGCGCCGCGGCCAGCTCCCGGCGGCCGTCGACGAGCACCGCGTCGGAGGCGGGCTCGTCCACCAGCACCGACGCCTCGGCCGGCAGCACGCGCACCGTGTGCGGGAGCAGGCCGAGGGCGGGCAGGACCTCCGTGGAGGGCGTGAGCGCGTTCGTCAGCACCAGGATCTGAGCCACCCGCTGTCCTGCCTCCCAGTCCGGTCGGGCCTCGCGCGAGCGTCCCGCGGGAACCCCAGGATAACGGCGGGGGGACGGCCGGTGACCCCGACCGGCCCGGTCCGGGCCCGCTCGGGTCGTCCGGGTCCCCGGACGGGGGTGCGAGGATGCCGTGCGTGACGACCTCGGCGACCGCGGCGACGACGGCGGCGCTGGCCGTCGTGGTCGCCGTCGCCGCCTTCGGCCCGCCGCTGCTGCTGGCGCTGGCCGTGGCCGTCGTCGGCCTGCTGCTGGCCGCCGGCTGGGCGGAGCTGCTGGAGCTGCCCGCCCGCCGCGGCTCGGACCTCGTCGTGGCGCTGGCCGCGCTGGCCGCCCCGGTCGCCGCCCTGGTGGGCACCCACGGCGCGGGCCTGTCCGCCGCGCGGCCCGACGCGGCCGTCGGCAGCGGCACCCTGGCCTCCCTGCCCGGGGTGGCGGCCCTCGCGCTGCTCGTGGCGTTCGTCCACCAGCTCCTGCGCACCGACGGGCGCCCGCGCCTGGTGGAGTCGGTCACCGGCACGGTCACCGGCCAGGCGTGCGCGGTGCTGGCCGCCTCGTGGGTCGTGGTCCCCTCCACCTTCGCCGGGCCCGCGCTGGCCGCCGTCGTCCTCGCGGCCGTGGCCGCGGCGGCGCTGGTGTGCGCCGGTCCCTGGCCGCTGCGCGTGGCCGGGCCGCTGAGCCTGCTCGCGGGCGCGGCGACGGGGTGGCTGGCCAGCCTCCTGGTGGACCTGGCCGGCGCCGGCGTGGGCGCCTCGCAGACGGCGTGGACCGTGACGGGCGTCCTCACCGGCCTGGGCGCGGGCCTGCTGACCGCCGGCTGGCGCGCGCACGCCGCGCGCACCCCCACCGGGCGCACGGTGCAGGCCTCGCTGGCCGTGGCCGCCGCCCCCGTCGCCCTCGCCGGGGCCGGCGCCTACGTCGTGGGCCGGCTCGTCATCGGCTGACCCGCCGCGCGCCCGCGCCCCGCCGCGCGTGAGCCCGCCCACGCCCGGGCGGCGGCCGCCCCGGCCGCCGGTAGGCTCGCGGGGGTGAGCACGCAAGCCATCGAGATCTTCTTCCTGGTCCTGCTGATCCTGGCGTCCATCACGATCGCGTGGTTCTCGGTCTACGTGGTGTACCGCCTGTTCAAGGGTCAGCGCTGAGCCGTGCCCGTCCCCCTGAGCACCGGCACGCCGCTGCCGCTCGTCCCGCTGTCCTGGTTGCTGGGCCGCTGGGAGGGCGCCGGCGTCCTCGGCCACCCCGCCCGCGGTGAGGGCGACACCCGCTTCGGGCAGGTCGTGGAGTTCTCCCACGACGGCCGCGACTTCCTCAGCTACACCTCCACCACGTGGGCCCTCGACGAGGACGGCGCCACCACCGACCCGCTCGACGTCGAGACCGGGTTCTGGCGCCCGGGCCCGGTCGGCACCGCGGCCGGCGACGGGCCCGCGCCCGTGCCGCTCGAAGTCGTCCTGGCCCACCCCACGGGCGTCGTCGAGGTCTACGTCGGCACGGCCACCGGCCCGCGCGTGGAGCTGAGCACCGACGCCGTCGTCCGCACCTCCTCCGCGCACGAGTACACCGCCGGCACCCGCCTGTACGGGCTCGTCGAGGGCGACCTGCTGTGGGCGCACGACGCCGTCCTGGGCGGCCACCCGCTGCGCAGCTACGCGTCCGCGCGGCTCAAGCGGGTCGGCTGAGCGCGGACCCGGACGACCCGGACGAGCCGGAGGAGCTGGAGCGCGTGGAGGGCCCGGTGGACGTGCAGGCGCGGGAGGGCGCGCGGGGCCGCGACGCGCTCGGCGCCGCCCTGCACGCCCGCGGGCTGCGCGTGACCCCCCAGCGCGAGCGCGTGCTCACCGCGGTCCGCGCCCTGGGGCACGCCACGGCCGAGGAGGTCTCCGCCCACCTCGGCGCGGTCCCCGGCGACGCGCCGGTCGACCCGTCCACCGTCTACCGGGCGCTGGCCGTGCTGGAGGAGGTCGGGCTCGTGGCCCGCACCCAGCTCGACCGCCGCTCGCCGTCCTTCTCCGCGCTCGAGCACGGCGGCCACCTGCACCTGGTGTGCGACCGCTGCGGCGACGTGGGGGCGGCCCCCTCCGCGCTGGCCGGGCCGCTGGCGCGCGAGCTGGCCGCCCGCACCGGCTTCGCGCTCGACACCCACCACCTCGCCCTGCGCGGCACCTGCCGCACCTGCCGCGCCGGACAGCGGGCCACCGGTCCCGCCCCGGCGCCCGAGCCCGTGGAGGTCCCGTGACCACCGCCACCCCCGGCGCCACCCCCGCCGCCACCTCCGCCGCTGCGCCCGCCGTCCCCGCGCCCGCCTCGCCGCTGCTCGCCGCGCCCGGCGCGGTCGCCGCCGAGGGCCTGGACGCCGGCGTCGCCTGGCACTACGGCGACCCCGTCGGCGAGCAGCGCGCCCTCGTGCGGGGCCAGGCCGTGGCCGACCTGTCGCACCGCGGCGTCCTGCGCGTGGCCGGCCCCGACCGGCTCAGCTGGCTGCACAGCCTCACCACGCAGTCCCTGACGTCCCTGGCGCCCGGCGACAGCACCGAGAGCCTGCTGCTGAGCCCCACCGGCCGCGTCGAGCACGACCTGCACCTCGTCGACGACGGCGAGGCCGTCTGGATCACCACCGAGCCCGGCGCGCAGGTCGCGCTGGGCGCCTGGCTGGAGCGCATGCGCTTCACGCTGCGCGTCGAGGTCGCGGACGTCACCGCCGACTGGGCGGTGCTCGGCGAGCCCTCCCGCGAGACGTCCGCGGACGGTCCCGGCCCCGTGTGGGTGGACCCGTGGCCCGGCGCCACGCCGCTGGCCGAGGGCGGCAGCGCCGACACCGCCAGCTACGCGGCCGTCGCCACCCTGGACCACCCCGGCCGCGACCGCGCCTGGCGCGAGGTCCTCGTCCCGCGCGCGGAGCTGACCGCCCGGGTCGCCGGCCGCCGCCTGGCGGGCACCTGGGCGACCGAGGCGCTGCGCGTGGAGGCCTGGCGGCCGCGCTGGGGCCGCGAGACCGACGAGCGGACCATCCCGCACGAGCTGGACTGGCTGCGCACCGCCGTGCACCTGCACAAGGGCTGCTACCGCGGCCAGGAGACCGTCGCGAAGGTCCACAACCTCGGCCGCCCCCCGCGCCGGCTGGTCCTGCTGCACCTGGACGGCTCCACCCACGACCTGCCCGCCCACGGCGACGACGTCGTCCTCGGCGACAAGCGCGTCGGCGCCGTCACGACGGCCGCGCGCCACCACGAGCTGGGGCCCGTGGCGCTCGCCGTGGTCAAGCGCTCGCTGCCCCTCGACGCGCAGCTGTCCGCGCTGACCCCCTCCGGCGGGCGCGTGGCGGCCGCGCAGGAGGTCGTCGTCGCCCCCTGAGCGCCCCCCCGGGGGACCGGTCGGTGCGTCAGGCTCGACGGACACGCTCGGTCGTGGTGGGATCGCTGCCAGCGACGACCGGGCCGTGCCCGGAGGACGACGACGGCAGGAGGCCGCGATGGTCGAGCACAGCGGGTACCAGCAGGGCGGCCGCCGGGCCCTCGACCGGGTGCTGGCTCCCGAGTTCCTCGAAGGACTGGGCGAGCTGCCCCTCGACGATCTGCGCGCGCGGCGCGACCTCGCCGAGCAGGAGGAGGCGGACCTGTCCTACGCCCGGCGCCTGCTGCAGGGCCGCCTGGACCTGCTGCGCGCCGAGGGCGAGCGCCGCCAGGGCGTCGACGGCGCCGTCGACGTGCCCGCCGCCCGCTCCGACGCCGAGCTGGTCGCCGCCCTCACCGACGTCCTCGCCGACCCCCGCCGCAGCGACCACGGCATGGGCCGCTTCACCTCCGTGGAGCCCAGCCGCGTCGGCGAGCACCGCCGCCGCGCCGAGCTGGCCGTGGCCGACCCGCACCTGTCCGACCTCAGCGCGATGGACGACGAGCAGCTGGCCGGCGCGCGCGAGCGCCTGCTGGCCCTGGAGCACGAGCTGTCCGGCGACCGGCACCGCGTGCAGGAGGTCATGGACGCCTGCACCGAGGAGGTCACCCGCCGCTACCGCGAGGGCCTGGTGTCCGTCGAGGACGCGCTGCGCAGCTCCCGGCCCTGACGCGCGCGGCCGCGCTCGCCCGCGCGGGTGAGCGCCGCCGCGCCGGCGGAACGCGCGGCGCCCCCCGCTCGTAGGACCCGGTGTGGTGACCAACCTCATCGGCAGCGTCCAGAGCGGCATCCTGCTCGTCATCAGCCTCGCGGCGTTCGGCCTGACGGTGTGGGCGCTCGTCGACGCGCTGCGGCACAGCGCGGCCGCCTACACGGCCGCCGGCAAGCGCACCAAGACGTTCTGGGTGGCGGTCGTCGCCGTCGCCGCGGCCATCGCGTTCGTGTCCCTGCCGCTGTCCGTGGGCACGGCCGGCATGCCGGGGCTGCTCGGCATCGTCGCCGTCGTCGCCGCCGCGGTCTACCTGGCCGACGTGCGCCCCGCCGTGCGGCGGTTCGGCGGCCGGCGCGGGCCCGGCCCGGGGACGCGCTCGGGCCCCTACGGCCCCTGGTGACCGGCGGCCGCGCGCCCCGCAGGTGCTGCGCCGGCCGGACGCCGGCGGGAGCCGGCCCGCGCGGGGCGCAGCGCCCGCAGCAGGCAGCGCAGCAGCGTCACGGCCGCCAGCACGAGGGCGGCCACGGCCAGCAGGTCCGCCTCGGTGAACCCGCGACCGGGGGCCCACGTGTGCAGGACGCGGCCCTCCACGGGCCCGTTGACGCGCGTCCACACGGCCGCCAGCAGCCCCAGCAGCAGCCCGCCGTCCCAGCGCGGGCGCACCAGCGCGCCCACGGCGCACACCGCAAGCGCCAGCAGGACCAGCGGGACGACCACGGGCACGTGCACCCGGCGATCGTACGGTCGTCACCGGCGCGTCCCGCCCCGTTCACCGGGCCGGCGGACCCCCGGAGCCGGTGGTGAGGGCCGTCGTGCAGCGCGTCGTCTCGGCGAGCGTGCGCGTCGACGGCGAGGTGGTCGGCGCCCTGGAGGGCCCCGGTCTGCTCGTCCTCGTCGGCGTCACCCACGACGACGGGCCCGCCCAGGTGGCGCAGCTGGCGCGCAAGGTGGCCGAGCTGCGCCTGCTGCGCGGGGAGCGCTCGGTGGCCGAGAGCGGCGCCGGCGTCCTCGTCGTCAGCCAGTTCACCCTCTACGGCGACGCCCGCAGGGGGCGGCGCCCCACGTGGAGCGCCGCCGCGCCCGGCCCCGTCGCCGAACCCCTCGTCGAGGCCGTCGTGGCGGACCTGCGCGGGCGCGGGATCCCCGTGGCCACCGGCCGCTTCGGCGCCGACATGGCGGTCGAGTCCGTCAACGACGGGCCGGTGACGCTGCTCCTGGAGGTCTGAGGGTCCGGCCGGGCGCCCGTTCAGGTGCTCGCGCGCACGACGAGGTCGCGCGTGCCCGGGCCCACCGGCCCGGGGTCGCGCCCGGCCAGCAGGTCCAGCAGCAGGCGCGCCGAGACCGCCCCGTCGGCCACCACGTCGCGGCGCAGCGACGTGATCGCCGGGGTGGCCAGCCGGCACAGCAGCGAGTCGTCGCCCGCCACCACGGCCAGGTCGCCGGGCACCGAGACGCCCAGCGCCGCGCGCTCGGCCACCACGGTGGCCGCCATGACGTCGTTGTCGAACACCACCGCCGTGGGCGGGTGCTCGCGCGTGAGCAGGTCGCGGACGGCGGCCACCCCGCCCGCCCCGGAGTAGTCGGCGACCACGACCGGCTCGGCGCGCCCCACCAGCCGGGCGGTCACCCGCGCCCACGCCTCGTCGCGGCGGCGGGTGTGCGCGAACGAGGGCGGGCCGCTGACCCGGGCCAGGCGCCGGTGCCCGCGCGCCAGCAGGTGCTCCACGACGTCGGTGAAGGCCTGCCGGTGGTCCTCGGGGGCCGCGGCCACCTGCGGGCCGCGCACGTCGCCCGGCCCGCCGCGCAGCACGCACGGCACCCCCGTCTCGCGCACCGCGGCCAGCCGCGGGTCGTCGACGAGCAGGTCGGTGAGCACCACGCCGTCCACGCGCCGCTCGGCCCACCAGGTGCGCAGCACCTCCACGGCCGTGTCCACGTCCGGCACGACCGTCAGCAGCAGCGACGTGCCCTCGGCCGCCAGGACGGCCTCCATCCCGGAGATGAACCGCATGTAGTACGGCTCCTCGCCCAGCAGGCGCACGTCGCGGGCCAGGGCCAGGCCGACGGCGTGGGCGCGGGCGTGCGAGAGGGAGCGCGCCGCCGCGCTGGGCCGCCAGCCCAGCTGCGCGGCCACCGCCAGCACCCGCTCGCGGGTGGCGGCGGACACCCCCGGCCCGCCGTTGAGCGCGTAGGACACCGACGCCTTCGACACCCCCGCGGCCAGCGCGATGTCGCGGATCGTGGGACGGCGCACCGGTGCGCTCACCGCACCGCCTCCCACGCCACCGTCAGCTCGCCCAGCCGCCAGCGCGCGGGGGAGTCCAGCACCGGCCAGCGCTGCGCCAGGTCCCGGCAGGTGGCGATCCAGCGCTGCCGGGCGCCGAAGGTCCCCAGCGGCGCCGCCCGCGCCCACGCCGCGTCCGCGTCGCGCAGCAGGTCGTGCACGCCCTCGCCGGGCACGTTGCGGTGGATGAGCGCCTTGGGCAGCCGCTCGGCGACGGCCGACGGCGCCGGCAGGCCCGCCAGCCGCACCGAGACGGTCAGCGAGACCGCACCCGCCTCGCGCTCCAGCGCCACCCACGCGGCGCGGCGGCCCAGCTCGTCGCACGTGCCGTCCACGACCAGCCCGCCCGGCGCCAGCCGCGAGCGCAGCAGCTCCCACGCCGCCGCGACCTGCGCCTCCGGGTACTGGCGCAGCACGTTGAAGGCCCGCACCAGGACCGGGTCACCGCCGCCGGGCACGGCCAGCTCGAAGCCGCCGCGGGCGAACTCGGGGGCGCCGCGCACGCCGGCCAGCGCGGTGCGGGCGGCCTCGACCCGCTCGGGGGCCACCTCCAGCCCGACGACCCGCACGTCCGGGCGCACCCCGCGCAGCCAGCGCTGCAGGTCCGTCACCGTCCACGGCCGCGCGCCGTAGCCGAGGTCGACGACCAGCGGGTCGGCCGCCGCGCGCAGCCGCCGGCCCTGCACCTGCGCCAGCCAGCGCTCCACGCGCCGCAGCCGGTCGGTGCCCGTCGTGCCGCGGGTGACGGTGCCCACCACCGCGGTGCGCGCGCCCGCCCGCGAGCCCGTGCCCGCGCTCACCGGGGAGCCCCGCGGACCCCTGCGCGCGGGGCGGCGGGGGTGCTGGGTGGACACTCTTCGGCGGGCCGTGGGCCGCCGCCGCTGCGGCGGGACACCCGGCGACGGTACCCACCCGCGTCCGCGGGCGGGTCGCGGGACGGGAGGACGCGTGGGTCTGCGGCGGGTCGCGCTGGTGTCGGTGCACACCTCACCGCTCGAGCAGCCGGGCACCGGCGACGCCGGCGGCATGAACGTGTACGTGGTCGAGCTGGCCGCGCAGCTGGCCCGCCGGGGCGTGGAGGTCGAGGTGTTCACCCGCCGCACCTCCTCCGAGCAGCCGGCCGTCGTGGAGGCCGCGCCGGGCGTGCGGGTGCGCCACGTGGCCGCCGGGCCCTACGAGGGCCTGCGCAAGGAGGACCTGCCCGGGCAGCTGTGCGCCTTCACGGCCGGCGTGCTGCGCGCCGAGGCCCGGCACGCCGAGCACCACTACGACGTCGTGCACACCCACTACTGGCTGTCCGGCCAGGTGGGCTGGCTGGTCGCCGACCGCTGGGACGTGCCGCTGGTGCACTCGATGCACACGATGGCCCGGGTCAAGAACGCCCACCTCGCCGAGGGGGACACCCCCGAGCCGGAGGGCCGGGTCATCGGCGAGCAGCAGGTCGTCGACGCCGCCGACCGCCTGGTCGCCAACACCGACGGCGAGCGCGAGGACCTGCTGGGCCTGTACGGCGCCGACCCGGGCCGCGTCGACGTCGTCGCCCCCGGCGTGGACCTGGCGACCTTCGCCCCCGCCGACGGGCGCGCCGCCGCCCGCGCACGCCTGGGCCTGCCCGCCGACGCCGAGGTGCTGCTGTTCGTCGGGCGCATCCAGCCGCTGAAGGCCCCGGACCTGCTGGTGCGCGCGGCCGCGGAACTGCTGCGCGCCCAGCCGCGCCGGCGCGAGCGGCTGCGCGTCCTCGTCCTGGGCGGTCCCAGCGGCAGCGGCACCCGCACCCCCCGCGCGCTGCAGGACCTCGTCGACTCCCTCGGCCTGCAGGACGTGGTGCAGGTGCGCCCGCCGGTCGGGCGCGCGGAGCTGGCCGACCACTACCGCGCCGCCGACCTGGTGGCCGTGCCCTCCTACAACGAGACGTTCGGGTTGGTGGCGCTGGAGGCGCAGGCCTGCGCGACGCCCGTGGTGGCGGCCGCGGTGGGCGGGCTGCCCACGGCGGTGGAGGACGGGCGCAGCGGCCTGCTCGTCGACGGGCACGAGCCCGCCCGCTGGGCCGCCGCGCTCGGCGGGCTGCTGGACGACCCGACCCGGCGCGCGCTGCTGGCCGCCCGCGGCGTCGAGCGCGCCGCCGGCTTCGGCTGGGACGCCACCGCCGCGGCGACGCTGGAGGTGTACGCGCGGGCCGCCGCCGGCCGCCGCCAGCCCTGAGGCCCCGGCGCCACCCGTCCGGGTGGACGGGTCCGGTGCGCGGGGCAACCGCCCGGGGCCCGGCCGCTAGGGTCGGGGCATGACCGACGCTCCGCACACGCTCGTCCTGCTCCGCCACGGCGAGAGCGAGTGGAACGCCTTGAACCTGTTCACCGGCTGGGTCGACGTCGCGCTCTCGGAGAAGGGCCGCGCCGAGGCCGTCCGCGGCGGGCGGCTGATGGTCGAGGCCGGCGTCCTGCCGGACGTCGTGCACACCTCGGTGCTGCGCCGCGCGATCACCACGGCGCACCTGGCCCTCGACGCCGCCGACCGGCACTGGATCGACGTGCGCCGCTCGTGGCGGCTCAACGAGCGCCACTACGGCGCCCTGCAGGGCAAGGACAAGAAGCAGACGCTCGCCGAGTTCGGCGAGGAGCAGTTCATGCTCTGGCGCCGCTCCTACGACACCCCGCCGCCGCAGATCGAGGCCGGCTCGGAGTTCTCCCAGGACGGCGACCCGCGCTACGCGGCGCTGGGCGCCGACGAGATGCCCCGCACCGAGTGCCTGGCCGACGTCGTGGCCCGGATGCTGCCGTACTGGGAGCAGTCGGTGGTGCCGGACCTGCGCGCCGGCCGGACGACCCTGCTGGCCGCGCACGGCAACTCCCTGCGCGCCCTGGTCAAGCACCTCGACGGCGTCTCCGACGAGGACATCGCCGGGCTGAACATCCCCACCGGCATCCCGCTGCTCTACCGCCTGGACGAGGACCTGCGCCCGCTGGAGCCGGGCGGGCGCTACCTCGACCCCGAGGCGGCCGCCGCCGCCGTGGCCGCCGTGGCCAACCAGGGCCGCTGACCGGTGCGGGCGAGGGGGGAGGCGCGGTGAGCGCGACGCAGGCGGCACCGTCCGCGGACCGGCCGGTGCGCGGGCCGGGCCCGCGGATCCTGGTCGTCGAGGGCGCGCTGCGCGACAACGGCGGGCTGCGGGTCAGCCACGACCTGGCCCGCCGCTGGCAGGCGGCCGGGGCGCGCGTGCGCGTCCTGGTGCTGGAGACGGTGGCGCCCACGGTCCCGCTGCTGCAGCCCGACCCGGGTCTGGACGTGCGCTTCGCCAGCCGCAAGGTGCGCCGCTTCCGCACCGCCGTCGTGCCCGTCGTCGTCGGCGCGCTGCGCCACGCGCGCCGCGCCGACGTCGTCGTCAGCGGCAGCGAGATCGGCTACAACCTCCTCGTCGGCTGGGCCGCCGCGCGGGTCACCCGCACGCCCTTCGTGGTGCTGGTGCAGAACTCCCTGCCGCGCGCCGTGGCCGACTGGACCCCGGCGGCCCTGCGACCGCTGCTGTCGGCCGTGCACCGCCGCGTCGACGCCGCGGTGTGCGTGTCCCCGGGCCTGGTGGAGGAGGTGCGCCGCACGGGCCTGCCCGCCGACCGCATCCACACCGCGGCCATCGGCATCGACGTGGAGGCGACGCTGCAGCGCGTGCGCGACGCCGGCGGGCCGGTGCGCTCGGCGTCCGGGCGCACCCGCCTGGTGGCCGCGGGCCGCCTGGCGGAGCAGAAGGGCTTCGACGTCCTGCTGGACGCCGTGGCCCGCGTGGTCGCCGCCGGCCGCGACGTCGAGCTCGTCCTGGTCGGCGCCGGGCCGCTGCGCGAGGTCCTGGCGCGGCAGGTGGCCGAGCTGGGCCTGGGCGAGCGCGTCGAGCTCGCCGGGCACGTGGCGGACCCGCAGCCGCTGCTGGCCGGGGCGGACCTGTTCGTGCTGTCCTCGCGCTACGAGGGCAACGGCAGCCTGGTGCTGCTGGAGGCGCTGGCGCACGGCGTGCCGGTCGTGGCGACCGACTGCCCGACGGGCCCGCGGTACGTCCTGCGCGACGGCGAGGTGGGCGACCTGGTCCCCGTCGAGGACCCGCAGGCGCTCGCCGACGCCGTGCTGCGCCACCTCG
This sequence comes from Kineococcus terrestris, assembly GCF_041020755.1. NCBI lineage: Bacteria > Bacillati > Actinomycetota > Actinomycetes > Kineosporiales > Kineosporiaceae > Kineococcus > Kineococcus terrestris. Next base: position 17,244 of record NZ_JBEUEI010000048.1, read on the forward strand.
ACGACCCGGAGCCGCTGCGCCGCAAGGCCCGGCTGGGCCCGGCCCGCGCCCGCGACTTCGACCAGGGGCCGGCCGCGGAGGAGGTCGCCCGGGTGCTGCGCTCGGTGCGCCGCCGCGGGCGCCGGGGCTGACGGACCGCCGGGGCTGACGGACCGCCGGCGGCGTCAGGACGTGGTGGTGCCGGTGGACCCGTCGCCGGTGGGCCCGTCCGTGCCGGAGCCCTCCCCGTCGTCGGCGTCCTGGTCGCCGGGGCTCTGCCCAGGACCCGCCGTGCCGCCGTCGGCGCACGCGCGCTGCACCTCGGACTGCAACCGCTCCTGCGCCTGGACCACGGCCGTGCCCGTCTCCGGGTCGCCGGCCACGCCCTCGGTGGCGGTGGCCAGGTCCTCGCCGGCCCGCGCGAGCGCGTCGCGGGAGCCGTCGCCGTAGTCGACCTCGCCGACGGCGGCGGCCACCTGCTCGTAGTACTCCAGGACGCGCTGCGCGTCGCCGGTCAGCTCCGGCGGGACGGCCTCGGCCAGGGCGCTGTAGTAGGCGGGGCCCTCGGTCGTGGTCACGAGGGCGTAGACCGTCTGCGCCCGGGGGTCGCCGCGGCCGATGCCCAGCTCGTCCAGCCGCGCGCTGTAGGCGTCGTCGAGCCCCTGCTGGGCCTCCTGCGCGGCCGCGCAGTCGACACCGCCCTCCCCGTCCGCGCCGGGGGTCCCCGTGGGGGAGTCCGGCGGCGGGGTGGTGCTCGTCGTGCTCGCGGGCGCGGTCGTCGTGGTGGGGGCCGCGGGGGAGTCCGGGTCGCCCGACCCGCAGCCGGCGGCGAGCACCGCGGCGGCCAGCACCGCCCCCGCGCGGGAGCCGCTCCGCACCGCGCCGCGCCGCCTCACCCCGGGCACGCTACACCGGGCCCCGCGCACCCGCCCCCCGCCGCTCAGCCGGTGAGGGAGAGCCCGTCCTCGGCGTCGTGCGAGCCCGTGACCAGGAACATCACCGACTTGGCGACCGAGACGGCGTGGTCGGCGTAGCGCTCGTAGTAGCGGCTGAGCAGGGTGAGGTCGACGGCCACCTCGGTGGGGTGCTGCCACTTGCGCGAGAGCAGCATCTCGAACACCTGCCGGTGCAGGTTGTCCATCTCGTCGTCGTCGAGCTCCATGGCCGCGGCCAGCTCCACGTCGCGCGAGGCGATGACGCTGCCGGCCTTGGCCACGATGCGCTCGGCGACCTGGCCCATCTGCAGGAAGAGCGCGCGCGACTCGTCGGGCACGACGCCCGCGGGGTGGCGCAGCCGGGCCAGCTTGGCCACGTGCCGGGCCAGGTCGCCCATGCGCTCCAGGCTGTTGCTCATCCGCAGCGCGGTGACGACCACGCGCAGGTCGGTGGCCACCGGCTGCTGGCGCGCCAGCAGCTGCAGCGAGCGCTCCTCGAGGTCGCGCTGCAGGCGGTCGATCGCCTCGTCGTTGCTGATGACGGTCTCGGCCAGCTCGCGGTCGGCGTCCAGCAGGGCGGTGGTCGCCCGCCCCATCGCCGACTCGGCGAGGTGGGTCATCTCCACGAGCGTCTCGACGAGCGCGTTCAGCTCGTCGTGGAACACGTTGCGCACGGGTCTCCTCCTGCGTCACCGGCGTGCGGGCAGGGCGCGGTGCGGCCGCGCCCGCTCCAGCGTCGCAGCCGGGGGTGAACGCCCGCCACCGCGCGGGTGAACAGTGCCGGGCGCGGCGGCCCGCCGCGTCCCGGCGGGCCGGGAGCGGTTGCGCCGCGCACGTAGTCTGGGACCGTGCTGGCGGACCTGTCCACGTCGATCGCCGCGGTGGTCGGCGTGCTGACGGGCGCCGGGGCCGTCCTCGCCTTCCGGATCAGCGAGCGCTCCCAGCGCGCGGCCGACCCCGAGCCGTCCCGGCCCGGCCTGCCGCCCGGCGTCAGCGACGTCCTGCTCGCGCTGCGCTCCTCCGCCGTGGTCCTGGACGCCGACGACGAGGTCGTGCGGGCCAGCGCCGCGGCCTACTCGGCCGGCGTGGTCACCGGCCGCGACCTGGCCAGCCCCGACCTGCGGGACATGGTGCGCCGCTGCCGGCGCGACGGGCTGGTCCGCGAGGCGGAGGTGGAGCTGGCGGGCGGCCTGGGCCGGCCCTCGGCGGTGGTGCTGGCCCGGGTGTCCCCGCTGGGCGGGCACCACGTGCTGCTGCTGCTGGAGGACCGCACCGAGGCCCGTCGCGTGGAGGCGGTGCGCCGCGACTTCGTCGCCAACGTCAGCCACGAGCTGAAGACGCCCGTGGGCGCCCTGTCGCTGCTGTCGGAGGCCGTCGAGGACGCGGCCGACGACCCGGACGCGGTGCGGCACTTCTCCCAGCGGATGCGCCGGGAGTCGATCCGGCTGACCCAGCTGGTGCAGGAGATCATCGACCTGTCGCGGCTGCAGGCCAGCACGCGCATCGTGGAGCCGGCGCTGCTGGACGTGGACGCCCTGGTCGCCGAGGCCGTGGACCGCACCGGCAGCGTCTGCCAGCAGCGCGAGTCGGTGGTCGTGGTGGCGGGGGAGCGCGGCGCGCAGGTCGTGGGCGACCGCGAGCTCGTCATCACCGCCGTGCGCAACCTCGTGCACAACGCCCTGGCCTACTCCCCGGAGCGCAGCAAGGTCGTCGTGGAGGTGCGGCGCACGGTGGACGCCGAGACGGGCGCCCGCACGGTCGACGTCGCGGTCTCCGACCGCGGCGTCGGCATCAGCCCCGCGGACCTCGAGCGCATCTTCGAGCGCTTCTACCGCGTCGACCCGGCCCGCTCGCGCCTGACCGGCGGCACGGGGCTGGGCCTGTCCATCGTCAAGCACGTCGCCGGCAACCACGGCGGTGACGTGCGGGTGTGGAGCGTGGAGGGCGAGGGCTCGACCTTCACCCTGCGCCTGCCCGACGCGACGGGGCGCCAGGCGCCGGGGGCTCCCGGCGCCGCGGGCACCCCGCGCCCCCTCGACGAACCGCTGCGGGCGTCCGCCCGCGGCGGCTCCCGCGCTCCGGCGGACCCGTCGGAGAACCCTTCCCTGGAGGCACGTCCGTGACGCGGATCCTGGTGGTGGAGGACGAGGAGTCCTTCTCCGACCCCCTGTCCTACCTGCTGCGGCGGGAGGGGTACGACGTGGCCGTGACGGACACCGGGCCCGCCGCCCTCGACGAGTTCGACAAGGCCGGCGCGGACCTGGTGCTCCTGGACCTCATGCTGCCCGGCCTGCCGGGCACCGAGGTGTGCCGGCAGCTGCGGACCCGCTCCAGCGTGCCGGTGATCATGCTGACCGCGAAGGACTCGGAGATCGACAAGGTGGTGGGCCTGGAGATCGGCGCCGACGACTACGTCACCAAGCCGTACTCCTCGCGCGAGCTGCTGGCCCGCGTCCGGGCGGTGCTGCGCCGCGGCGCCGAGCCGGAGGACCTGGTGCAGACCACGGTCGAGGCCGGCCCGGTGCGGATGGACGTGGACCGGCACGTGGTGACGGTCCACGGCGAGCAGGTCCCGCTGCCGCTGAAGGAGTTCGAGCTGCTGGAGCTGCTGCTGCGCAACGCCGGCCGCGTGCTGACGCGCGTGCAGCTCATCGACCGCGTGTGGGGCTCGGACTACGTGGGGGACACCAAGACCCTCGACGTCCACGTCAAGCGGCTGCGCGCCAAGATCGAGCCGGACCCGTCGAACCCGCGCTACCTGGTGACGGTGCGCGGGCTGGGCTACAAGTTCGAGGCCTGAGGGCGGGAGCGCCCCCGACGCGCGAGGGCCCGCGAGCCGGTCGGCTCGCGGGCCCTCGTCGTGCGGGGGACGGCTCAGCCGTCGGCCTCCTCCTCGGCGATGTCGCCGTCGAGCAGGGTGCCCTCCTCGCCGAGCTCGGGGCCGCACTCGATCGGCTCCCCGGTGGCCGCGGCCGTCGCGCCGTCGGCGCCGGCCTCGGGGGTCGGCAGGAGGTTGGAGTACTCGAAGCAGGGGCGGATCACCGGGGCGTCCACCTCGATGCTCTCGCCGGCGGAGGCGAAGGTGAGGCGGATGGTCTCGCCGGGGAACTGCGGCACCTGCGGCACCTGCACCCACGCCGAGACCGCCGACTCCGGGTCGCTGGTGCCCGGCTCGCCGCCGGCGGGGGCCCCGGTGGGCGCGCCGACGGTGACGAGCTGGCCGGCGGGCACCGAGACGGTGCCGGCCTCGCCGGTGCCGGCGGAGATGGACACGGTCGCGCCCTCCTCGCCGCTGTTGACCAGGGCGGCCGAGACCACGCCGGGCTCGTCCACGCCGGTGGCGACGACGAGCACGTTGCGCACGGCGACGTCGCCGACCTCGGTGCGCACCCCGTCGCCGGGGTTGTAGGGCCGCAGCACCGTGGGCGGGGAGAAGATCGCGCAGCCCGACAGGCCGAGCACGGCGGCGGTGAGGGCGGCGGCGGAGGCGGGCCGGTGCAGGCGGTGCTTCACGTGGCACAGGGTAGCGGGCGCCCGCCGGCGGGGCCCGGGCGCACCGCCCGGCGCGCGGACGGTGAGCGGTGTCACGCACCCGGCGCGCCGTGCAACGCGCGCGAAAGCACGCCGCCGGGCGCCTGTCAAGGCCCAGAGCGGCCCCTCGCAAGCCTCTGACCTGCGCAAACGCCGGGCGCGACGCTGCCGGGGCCCGTCGGGGCGTGGTAACCTGGGGACAGGGAAAGGGGTTGCTTCTATGGCTTTCACGGTCGGCGAAACGGTCGTCTACCCCCACCACGGGGCCGCACTGATCGAGGAGATCAAGACCCGGACCATCAAGGGCGAGGACAAGCTCTACCTGGTCCTCAAGGTCGCCCAGGGCGACCTGACGATCGAGGTGCCCGCCGAGAACGTCGACCTCGTGGGTGTCCGCGACGTCGTCGGGCGCGAGGGCCTCGACAAGGTCTTCTCGGTGCTGCGCACCCCGTACGCGGAGGAGCCGACCAACTGGTCGCGCCGCTACAAGGCCAACCTGGAGAAGCTCGCCTCGGGCGACGTCGTCAAGGTCGCCGAGGTCGTGCGCGACCTGTGGCGCCGCGACCAGGACCGCGGCCTGTCCGCCGGCGAGAAGCGCATGCTGGCCAAGGCCCGCCAGATCCTCGTCTCCGAGCTGGCGCTGGCGGAGAACACCAACGAGGACAAGGCCGAGTCCCTGCTCGACGAGGTCCTCGCCTCCTGAGGTCCGCACTGGTCGTCCCGGCCGCCGGCCGGGGCGACCGCCTCGGTCTGGGCCGGCCCAAGGCGCTCGTCGACCTGGCCGGCCGTCCGCTGCTCGTCCACGCCCTGGAGCGCGCCCGCGCCTCCGGGGTCGTGGACGTGGTCGTCGTCGTGGCCCCGCCCGACGGCTGCGAGGTGGTCCGCTCCGCGCTGGCGGGCCTGGACCTGCCCGACCTGCGGGTCGTGGAGGGCGGCCGCGAGCGCCAGGACTCGGTGCGCGCCGGGCTGGTGGCGCTGCCCGACGACGTGGACGTCGTGCTGGTGCACGACGCCGCCCGCTGCCTGACGCCGCCCGGCGTCTTCACCGCCGTGGTCGCCGCCGTGCGCGCCGGGGCCGTGGCCGTCGTGCCGGTCCTGCCGGTCAGCGACACCGTCAAGCGGGTCGCCGGCGACGTGGTCGTGGAGACCGTCGACCGCCGTGAGCTGGCCGCCGTCCAGACGCCGCAGGGCTTCGCGCCCGGGCCGCTGCTGCGCGCCCACGAGGCGGCCGCCGGGGCCGCGCCGGCCACCGACGACGCGGGGATGCTCGAGGCGCTGGGCCACCCGGTGCGCACGGTCCCCGGTGACGACCTCGCCTTCAAGGTGACCCGCCCGCTGGACCTCGTCCTGGCCGAGGCCGTCCTGGCCGGCGGTCCCGTCCCCGCCCGGGCGGCGCGGTGAGCGCCCTGCCCCGGGTGGGCACCGGTCTGGACGTGCACCCGCTCGTGCCCGGGCGCCCCTGCTGGATCGCGGGGCTGCTGTGGCCGGACGAGCCCGCCGGCCCCGCCGGGCACTCCGACGGCGACGTGGCCGCGCACGCCTGCTGCGACGCGCTCTTCGCCGCCGCCGGGCTGGGTGACCTGGGCGCCCACTTCGGCACGGCCCGCCCCGAGTTCGCCGGCGCCTCGGGTGCCCGGCTGCTCGCCGAGGCCGCGCGGCTGGTCCGGGAGGCCGGCTACGAGATCGGCAACGTGTCGGTGCAGGTCGTCGGCAACCGGCCGAGGATCGGCGCGCGGCGGGCCGAGGCCGAGGCCGCGCTGTCCGCCGCGTGCGGGGCGCCCGTCGCCGTCGCGGGCACCACGACGGACGGTCTGGGGCTGACCGGCCGCGGGGGGGGGGGGGGGGGGGGGGGGGGGGGGGGGGGGGGGGGGGGGGGGGGGGGGGGGGGGGGGGGGGGGGCGGGGGGGGGGGGGGGGGGGGGGGGGGGGGGGGGGGGGGGGGGGGGGGGGGGGGGGG
>NZ_JBEUEI010000049.1:0-22658 GCF_041020755.1 Kineococcus terrestris
CACCGCGCGCGGTGGCCGCACGGGACGCGGGACCGGTCCTGGGCTCGGCCGCGTGGCGGTGACGGTGGTCCAGGCGCTGGAGGAGCTGCGCCGCGCGGCCGGTGACGGGCGCCTGGCGCGGCTGGCCGGTGAGCCCGCGCGAGCTGGACCTCGGGGTCGTGCACGCGGAGCTGTCGCTGATCGCCGGGTCGCTCGACGTGCTGACCTCCGCCGGCGAGGTGGGGGAGGAGCGCCTGCGCGCCGACCCGCTGCTGACGGCCGCCGTGGAGCGCCTGGTCAGCCGCGTCGTCGACCTCGCCGTCGACGTCAACGCGCACGTCGCGGCGACCGCGCTGGGCCGGGCGCCGGCCGACCACCGCTCCTCCTTCGGGCTCGCCGCGCGCGCCGGCGCGCTGACGGAGGAGCTGGCGCAGGAGCTGGCCCCCTCCGCGGGGCTGCGGGACGTCCTCGTCCACCAGTACGCCGACCTCGACCTCGCCGTGCTGGCCGCCTCGGTGCCGCGCCTGCTCGACGGCCACCGCCGCTGCGTGGGCGAGGTCGCCGCGTGCACCGCCACCCGCGGCGGGGGCTGATCCCGGGCGACCGGTCGGTTCGACCGGTGGCCGGGCCCGCGCGCGGGTACGGTCCGCCAGCGTGAAGCCGTTCCTCCTGCTGGCCACCCGCGAGGACGACGCCGTCGCCGACGCGGAGGCCGCCGCCGTCGCCCGCTACGGCGGGCTGGGCCCGGGGGAGCTGGTGCGGGTGCGCCTGGAGCGCGAGGCGATGCCGGAGCTGGACCCGGCGGAGTTCTCGGGGATCGTCGTCGGCGGCAGCCCGTACTGCACGAGCGACCCGGAGGAGGCCAAGTCCGCGGCGCAGCGGCGCGTGGAGCGCGAGCTGGCGCTGCTGCTGGACCGGGTCGTCGCCGGCGACGTGCCGTTCCTCGGCGCCTGCTACGGCATCGGGACGCTGGGCGTGCACCAGGGCGGGGTGGTGGACCGCACGTTCGGCGAGCCCATCGGCACCGTGCCGGTGTCGCTGACGGACGCCGGGCGCGCCGACCCCGTCTTCGGCGACCTGCCGGCGACGTTCGACGCGTTCGTCGGGCACAAGGAGGCGCTGCGCGTGCCGCCCCCGCACGCCGTCGTCCTGGCGACCTCCCCGAGCTGCCCGGTGCAGGCGTTCCGGGTGGGACGGAACCTGTACGCCACCCAGTTCCACCCCGAGCTGGACGCGGAGGGCATCGTGCAGCGCGTCACCGCCTACCGGGACGAGGGGTACTTCCGCCCCGAGGAGTTCGACGACGTCGTGGCGCGGGTGCGCGGGGCGCGCGCCGAGGCCGCCCAGCGGGTGCTGCGGCGCTTCGTGGACCGCTACCGCCGCTGAGCGCGCGGTGTCCCCGGGACCCGGCCGACGACCGCGACGCGCCGGCCCGCGGCCGTGCTGGAAACCGGGTGCGGGGCCGGCCGTGCCCGAGCACGATGGCCGGGTGGGACCGGCGGAGCACCACGACCGCGGTGACGCGGTGGGGCGGGAGCAGCGGGTCCGCTGCCGGACGGAGCGGCCCTCGGACCGGACCGCCGTCCGGCAGCTGCACCTGCAGGCCTTCGGCGACCACGGCCGGGTCGTGGCCGACCTGGTGGACGAGCTCCGCGACCGCGTGGGCGCCGGTCACGGGACCTCCCTGGTGGCCGAGACGGCCGACGGTGTCGTCGGTCACGTCGCGTTCACCGACGCGCTGCTCGACGCCCCTCGGCGGCTGGTCACCGTGCGCGTGCTCAGCCCGCTGGCCGTGCTGCCGCGGGCGCAGCGCCGGGGCATCGGGCGGGCTCTGGTGACGGCCGGCCTGCAGCACGAGCGCGCGCGGGGCGTCCCCCTGGTGTTCCTCGAGGGCGACCCGGGCTACTACTCGCGCGCGGGCTTCGAGCCCGGCGCCCGGTACGGTTTCCGCAAGCCCTCGCTGCGGATCCCCGACGCCGCCTTCCAGGTCTTCCGGCTCCCGGCGCACGGGCCGTGGATGACGGGCACGCTGGTCTACCCGGAGGTGTTCTGGCGCCACGACGCCGTCGGCCTCCGCGACCCCGGTGCCTGAGGCCCGTCCACCCGCACCGGTCCCCGCGCTTCAGCCCGCCAGCAGCGGCCGCAGGTTCTCCACCCACACGTCGTGCCCCAGGCGCAGGACGAGGGCGGTGACGACGACGAGGAACACCGCGCGCACGAACCGCGTGCCGTGCGAGATCGCCATCCGCGAGCCCAGGTAGCTGCCGGCGACGTTGCACGCGCCCAGCAGCAGCCCCAGCACCCACACGACCGACCCGTGCGGGGCGAAGAACAGCAGCGCCCCGAGGTTCGTGGCGAGGTTCACGGCCTTCGCCTTGGCGCTGGCGCGCAGGAAGTCGTAGCCGACGAGGCCGACGAGGGCGATGACGAGGAAGCTGCCCGTGCCCGGGCCCAGGACGCCGTCGTAGAACCCGACGAGCGCGCCCACGGCGACGGCGACGCCGTAGTGGGCGCCGCCGGAGAACCGCAGGCTGGTCAGCTCGCCCATCGTGGGCCGCAGCGCCGTCCACACGGCGACGACGACCAGCGCGCCGACGATGACGGGTTTGAACACGTCCGCCGGCAGCGACGCCGCCACCGACGCCCCCGCGAACGCCCCGCCCAGGGCGACCGCGGCCATCGGCAGCACCGTGCGCAGGTCCGGGCGCACCCGCCGCAGGTACGTCAGGGTGCTGGTCGCGGTGCCGAACACCGACCCCAGCTTGTTGGTCGCCAGCGCCTGCACCGGGCTCAGGCCCGGCACGAGCAGCAGGGCGGGCAGCTGCACGAGCCCGCCGCCGCCGACGACGGCGTCCACCCAGCCGGCGGCGAACGCGGCCAGCAGCAGCAGGGCGGCCGTGGTGGGGCTCAGCTCGACGCCCGCGGGCAGGCCGAGCAGGTCCAGGGGGTTCACGCGGTGGTGCTCGTCTCGTCGGGGTCGGGGAGTCCTCGCGGGGAGTCCCGCGGGGGTTCCTGCGCGGCTGGTCCCGCGGCGCGCGCCAGCCGCGCCCGCAGGCCGGCGAGCAGGGCGTCCAGCCCCAGCTCGAAGGCGGCCGCGGCGGTGTCGCCGCCGGGGCGCGCGCGCACCGCGGCGGTGAACTCGGGGGCGGAGCCGGCCAGCTCGCCGGTGTCGAAGATGTCCGCGGGGGCGCCGGTGTCCAGCGCGGAGCCGAGGACGAAGGACTCCACGGCCACGACGACGTCGGTGACCAGCTCCGCCGGCCAGCCGCCCGCGCGCAGGCCGGCCGCGACCCGCTCGTACATGGCGACGGTGGCGGGCGCGCCGCGCACGGGGGTGACGGCGATGACCTGCACGAGGGGGCGGTGCCGCGCGTAGGCGTCGCGGTAGGAGCGCGCCCACGCGGCCAGCGCCTCGTCCCAGGGCAGGGTCCCGAAGGCGGAGCAGTCCACGTCGCGGTTGACGTGGTCCTGCACGCGGCGCAGGACGTCCTGCTTGGTCTCGACGTGGTTGTAGAGCGCCGAGGGCGCCACGCCCAGCTCGCGGGCCAGCGCGGCCATCGTCAGGGCGTCGTGACCGCGGTCCTCCACCAGCTGCACGGCCGCGTCGGTGATCAGCTCGGGGGACAGGACGGGGCGGGTGGGCCGGCCCCGGCCGCGGCGCCGCGCCGGGGGCCGTGGGGCGCTGGGCACCCCCGCATGCTGCCGGACGCGGCGCTGGTCCGTCCGCGCGGGGCCCTTGACAGCGGCCTGCCCCCGCCCCGTAAATGAACACCCATCACTTCCGGTGCGGCGACCGCCCACCGGCCCGGCAGCAGCGCGAGACGACCGGAGCGGACGTGTCCCCTGACAGCGCAGCCCCCACCCCACCCCCGGTGACCGAGGTCGAGGCCGACGTCGTGGTCGTCGGCGCCGGCCCCGCCGGCCTGGCCGCCGCCCGCCACCTGGAGCGCGCAGGCCTGGACGTCGTCGTCCTGGAGGCCCGCGACCGCGTCGGCGGGCGCACCCACACCGACGTCGTCGACGGCGCGGTCCTGGAGGTCGGCGGGCAGTGGGTGTCCCCGGACCAGACCGAGCTGCTCGGCCTGCTCGAGGAGCTGGGGATGCAGACGTTCCCGCGCTACCGCGACGGCGACGGCGTCTACGTGGCCCCCGACGGCACGGCCCGCCGCTACCGGGGCGACGCGCTGCCGGTGGCCGCCTCCACCCTCGCGGAGGTCGAGCGCCTGACCGCGCTGCTGGACGAGCTGGCCGCCGAGGCCGGCCCCGCGGCGCCGTGGGAGCACCCGCGGGCGCGCGAGCTGGACACGGTCTCCTTCCACCACTGGCTGCGTCAGAACTCGGCCGACGAGGAGGCGTGCGCCACCGTCGGGATGTTCATCGCCGGGGGCATGCTCACCAAGCCCGCGCACGCGTTCTCCGCCCTGCAGGCCGTGCTCATGGCCGCCTCGGCGGGCTCCTTCAGCAACCTGACCGACGAGGACTTCATCCTCGACCGCCGCGTCGTCGGCGGCATGCAGTCGGTGTCGCAGGAACTGGCCCGCCGCCTCGCGGGCCCGGTGCACCTGTCCACGCCCGTGCGCACCGTCGAGCGCGACGCGCTGCTGCCCGACGGCACCCGCGGCGTCGTCGTGCGCTCGGACCGCGTCGTGGCCCGCGCGCGCCGCGTCGTCGTCGCGGTCCCCCCGAACCTGTACGCGCGCATCAGCTTCGACCCGCCGCTGCCGCGCCGCCAGCACCAGCTGCACCAGCACCTGTCGATGGGCCTGGTCATCAAGGTGCACGCCGTGTACGAGACGCCGTTCTGGCGCGAGGACGGGCTGTCGGGCACCGGTTTCGGCCCCACCAGCCTCGTGCAGGAGGTGTACGACAACTCCGGTCACGGCGAGGAGCGCGGCACCCTGGTGGGCTTCGTCTCCGACGAGCGGGCCGACGAGCTGTTCGCGCTGCCGGCCGCCGAGCGCCGCCGCCGGGTCCTGGAGAGCGTCGCGCAGTACCTGGGGGAGCGGGCGCTGGAGCCGGTCGTCTACTACGAGTCCGACTGGGGCAGCGAGGAGTGGACGCGCGGCGCGTACGCCGCCAGCTTCGACCTGGGCGGGCTGTCCCGCTACGGCGCCGACCAGCGCACGCCCGTCGGCACCGTGCACTGGGCCTGCTCGGACCTGGCCGCCGAGGGGTACCAGCACGTCGACGGCGCGCTGCGCAGCGGCCGGGCCGCGGCCGCGGACGTGGCCGCCGCCCTCGGCGTCGCCGTGCCCGGGGGCGACCCGGTCGGCGCGCGGTGAACCCGCCCGCGGCCGGGCGGCGCTACGTCGTCGCCCACGACGGCGGCGAGCGCGGCGAGCAGGCGCTGCGGCTGGGCGCCGCCCTGGCCACCTCCCTCGGCGCCGGCCTGGACGTCGTCCTCGTGCTGCGCTCGGACGACCCGTTCGGCCAGCCGTACCCGCCGGTGGGCGACGTCAGCGGCCTCGTCGCCGAGCAGGCGCGCGGCTGGCTGGAGGAGGCGCTGGGGCGCCTGCCCGAGGGGGTGGAGGCCCGCTGCCACCTGCGCAGCGCCGGCTCGGTGCCCGAAGGGCTGCTGGAGGCCGTGGAGGAGCTGGGCGCCTCGGCCGTCGTCGTCGGCGCCCCCGCGGGCCCCAACCCCTTCGGCGTGGGCCCGGTGGCGCGCACGCTGCTGCACTCCTCGCCCGTGCCGGTGGTGCTGGCCGGCGACCGCGTGCCGCGGGTCCTGCGGCACCTGTACGTCGCGGTCGGCACCCGCCCCGGCGCGCAGGCCGTCCTGGCCGAGGCCGCGGAGGCGGCCGAGCGCACGGGGCTGCCGCTGCACGTCGTCAGCCTGCTGGAGCTCGACGCGCGCGCCGGTGCCGACGAGGCGGCGCGCGAACGGGTGGAGCGGCTCGTGGACGGGACCCGGGAACGGCTCGGGTCCACCAGGCTCAGCGTCGAGCTGGGGAAGGGGAGGACGATGGCCGAAGCCGTGGCCTCGATCGAGTGGGAACCCGACGGCCTGCTGCTGGTCGGCTCCTCGCGGCTGGCGCGCGGGCGCCAGACGTTCCTGGGGCCGACCGCGGCGCGGATGCTGCGCCACGTGCCGGTCCCGGTCGCGGTCGTCCCCCGGGGCGAGCGGTGAGCGCGCCGGGCGTGGAGCCGGCCGTGGAGGGCCGCTCGGCCAAGGGGCTCGGCACCGGGCGCGTCGGCCTCCTGGGCGCCGTCGTCATCGGCGTCTCGACGATCGCCCCCGCCTACGCCCTCACCGGCACGCTGGGGCCCACGGCCTCCGCGGTGGGCGAGCAGATGCCGGCGATCTTCCTCGTGGGTTTCGTGCCCATGCTGCTGGTCGCCTTCGGGTACCGGGCGCTGAACAGCGCCATGCCGGACTCGGGCACGACGTTCACGTGGAGCTCGCGGGCGTTCGGGCCGTGGATCGGGTGGATGGGCGGCTGGGGCCTGCTGGCCGCGACCGTCCTGGTGCTGTCGAACCTGGCCGGCATCGCGGTGGACTTCCTGTACCTCATGCTCGCGCAGGTCACCGGGGACGAGTCGGTCGCCGACCTGGCCGCGAACGTCCCGGTGAACATCGCCACCTGCCTGGTGTTCATGGCGCTGGCCTGCTGGGTGGCCTACCGCGGGCTGGAGACGACGAAGGCCGTCCAGTACGTCCTCGTGGGCTTCCAGCTCGTCGTCCTCGTGTGGTTCTGCGTCGCCGCCTTCGCCCGGGTCGCCGCCGGCGACGCCCCCGGCGGCCTGGCGCTGAGCGCCGGCTGGTTCGACCCGCTGGCCGTGGACTCGTTCTCCGCCTTCGCCGCCGGCGTCTCGCTGTCGGTGTTCGTCTACTGGGGCTGGGACGTCGTCCTGACGATGAACGAGGAGACGCAGGGCTCGCGCACCACGCCCGGTCGCGCGGCGCTGGCGACGATCGTCGTCATCGTCGTGCTGTACCTGACCGTCGCCGTCGCCGTCCTGTCGTACACGGGCACCGGTGAGGACGGCCTCGGGCTGGGCGGCGGCGACCAGGAGAACGTGTTCGCGGTCCTGGCCGGCCCCGTGATGGGGCCCGCGGCGGTCCTGCTGTCGCTGTCGGTGCTGGCGTCCTCGGCGGCCTCGCTGCAGTCGACGTTCCTGTCCCCGGCCCGCACGATGCTCGCGATGGGCCACTACGGGGCCTTGCCCCGCGAGTACGCGCGCGTCACCCCGCGGTTCCAGTCCCCGGGGTACGCGACGGTGGCCGCCGGTGTCATCGCCTCGGTGTTCTACGTGGTGATGCGGATCCTGTCCGAGGACGTCCTGTGGGACACCATCACGGCGCTGGGCATGATGGTCTGCTTCTACTACGGCGTGACCGCGCTGGCGTGCGTGTGGTACTTCCGCGGCACCTGGAAGGGGCGTCCGCGGCACTTCCTGAGCACCGGTCTCGCGCCCGGCCTGGGCGGCGTCCTGCTGCTGGTGTTCTTCGTGCAGACGTCCGTGGACTCGACGGACCCCTCCTACGGCTCCGGCTCGCAGGTCGGGGGCGTCGGCCTGGTGTTCCTGCTCGGCGTCGGCGTCCTGGCCCTGGGCGGCGTCGTCATGGCCGTCCAGCGGGTGCGCCGCCCCGCGTTCTTCCGCGGCGAGACCCTCGCGGTCGGCCGCTCCAGCACCGACGGCCCCGAGGGCGCTGACGGCACCGGCGCGCCCGTCGGCGGCGCCCCCGGCCCCCGGACCGAAACCACCCGCGAAGGAGTCCCGGAGTGAAGGAACTGCGCAACCTCGTCGACGGCGAGTCCGTGCCCGCCGCGGACGGGCGCACCACCGAGGTCGTGAACCCCGCCACGGGCCGCGCGTACGCGACCGCCCCGCTGTCCTCGGCCGCCGACGTGGACGCCGCGTACGCCGCCGCCTCGCGCGCCGCGGCCACCTTCCGGCGCACCACGCCCGCCGCCCGCCAGAAGCTGCTGCTGGACCTCGCCGACGCGGTGGAGGCCCGCGCCGAGGAGTTCGTCGCCGTCGAGGTGGAGAACACCGGCAAGCCCGTCGCGCTGACCCGCACCGAGGAGCTGCCGCCGGCCGTCGACCAGCTGCGGTTCTTCGCCGGTGCGGCCCGCGTCCTGGAGGGGCGCTCGGCGGGGGAGTACCTGGAGGGGCACACCTCCTGGGTGCGCCGCGAGCCCATCGGCGTCGTCGGCCAGGTCACCCCGTGGAACTACCCGCTGATGATGGCGGTGTGGAAGATCGCCCCGGCGATCGCCGCGGGCAACACCGTCGTGCTCAAGCCCTCGGACACCACCCCGGCCTCCACGGTGCTGCTGGCGCAGGTGGCCGCCGAGGTGCTGCCGCCGGGCGTGCTCAACGTCGTGTGCGGGGACCGCGACACGGGCCGCGCGCTCGTCGAGCACCCCGTGCCGGAGCTGGTCGCCATCACCGGGTCCGTGCGCGCCGGCACGGAGGTGGCCGCCTCCGCCAGCCGCGACGTCAAGCGCGTGCACCTGGAGCTGGGCGGCAAGGCGCCCGTGGTCGTCTTCGACGACGCCGACGTGGCCGCGGCCGCCGAGGCGATCGCCGCGGCCGGCTACTTCAACGCCGGGCAGGACTGCACGGCCGCCACGCGCGTGCTGGCCGGCCCGCGCGTGCACGACGACGTCGTGGCGGCCCTGGCCGAGCAGGCCCGCGCCACGACCCCCGGCCTGCCCGACGACCCGGACGCGGCCCTGGGCCCGGTCAACAGCGCCGCCCACCTGGCCCGCGTCGCCGGGTTCGTCGACCGGCTGCCCGACCACGCCGTCCTGGGCGCGGGCGGTTCGCGCGCCGACGGCCCGCTGTCGGAGGGGTTCTACTACCGGCCCACCGTGGTCTCGGGGCTGCGCCAGGACGACGAGCTGGTGCAGGAGGAGGTGTTCGGCCCCGTCATCTCCGTGCAGCGCTTCAGCGACGAGGAGCAGGCGCTGGCGTGGGCGAACGGCACCCGCTACGGCCTGGCGTCCAGCGTGTGGACGAAGGACCTCGGGCGCGCCCTGCGCGTCTCGGCCGCCCTGGACTTCGGCTGCGTGTGGATCAACACGCACATCCCGCTGGTCGCGGAGATGCCGCACGGCGGGTTCAAGCGCTCCGGCTACGGCAAGGACCTGTCGGTGTACGGGTTCGAGGACTACACCCGCGTCAAGCACGTCATGGCGGCCCTGGACTCCTGACGCCCCTCTCGCCCCGCCCGCCCGTCCCGCCGCGCGCGGGGCGGGCGGCCGGGCGTCCCGGGGCCCGCAGCCGGGCGAGACCGTCCAGCACGCTCTCCAGGCCGATCTCGAACGAGCGCTGCGAGCGGTCGCCGGGCTGGGCGCGGGTGGCGCCGATCGCCCGCGACAGCGCCGAGGCGGGATCGCCGCTGTCGGCCCACACGTCCACGGGCGCGCCCGCGTCCAGCGCCGAGCCCAGGACGAGGCAGTCCAGCACGGTGACCGCGTGCAGCAGGTCCTCGTCGGCGAACCCGTCGGCGTGCAGGACCCGCGCGAGCGCCTCGTACCCGGCCAGGGTGGCCGGGTCGCTGACCGTCTGCGCGGTCAGCAGCGGGACGACCCGCGGGTGCGCGGCCATCGCCGCCCGGTAGCCGCGCGCCCAGCGCCCGGCGAACTCCCGCCACCCCTCGCCCGGGGCGGCCGCCGCGGGCAGCGCGCCCTCGCACAGCAGGCCGCGCAGCCCCTCGACGACCTCCTCGCGGCCGCCGGGCACGTGGTGGTACAGCGAGGAGGTGCTGACCGACAGCCGCGCGGCCAGCTTCGGCGTGGTGAACGTGCCCGTGGTGTCGACGAGCTCCAGCGCGGCGGCGAGGATGCGCGCGCGCGACAGCAGCGGCGTGGTGGGCCTGGGCACGCCGCGCGCCTCAGGCCGGCTGCTGCTGGGTGACGCAGTGGATCCCGCCGCCGAAGGCGAACACGTCGCGCGCGTCGACCTGGACCACCTCGCGGTCCGGGTACGCGCCGCGCAGGACCCGCGCAGCGTCCGCGTCGCGGGGGTCGTCGAAACCGCACAGCACGACGACGCCGTTGGCCACGTAGTGGTTGACGTAGGAGAAGTCGACCAGTTCGCCGTCGACCTCGGTGGTCTCCGGGGCGAGCAGTTCCACGACCTCCAGCCGCCGCCCGCGCGCGTCGACCGCCTGCCGCAGCAGTTCGGTGACCTCCCGCGTCACGGCGTGGTCGGGGTGGCCGGGGTCGGGCTGGGTGTGCACGAGGACGCGGCCGGGGCCGGCGAACGCGGCGACGATGTCCACGTGCCCGCGGGTGCCGAACTCGCCGTAGTCGGCGGTCAGCCCGCGCGGCAGCCAGATGGCGGTCGTCGTCCCCAGGCGCGCGTGGACCTCGGCCTCGACCTGTTCGCGCGTCCAGCCGGGGTTGCGGTCCGGGTCCAGCTGCACGGTGTCCGTCAGCAGCACGGTGCCCTCGCCGTCGACGTGGAACGCGCCGCCCTCCTGCGTCAGGGACGAGGCGACGACGGGGGTGCCGGCCAGACCGGCGACGGCACCGGCGACGAGGGCGTCGCGCTCCCAGCGCGCCCACGGCTGCGCGCCCCAGCCGTTGAACCGCCAGTCCACCGCGAGCGGCCCCCGTGGCCCGCGCACCCACGTGGGCCCGGAGTCGCGCAGCCACGCGTCGTCCAGCGGAAGTTCCAGCACGCGCACCCGCGGGTCGAGCAGGTCGCGCGCGGCGCGCACCGAGCCGGGGTCCACGAGCACCGTGACGGGCTCGAAGCGCACGACGGCGGCCGCCACGGCGCTCCAGGCGCGGCGCGCCCGCTCCAGGTCCGGGCCGCCCTCCTCGCCGAACGTGGGGTTCGGGCGGGGGAAGGCCATCCACGTGCCGGCGTGGGTTTCGTGCTCGGCGGGCATGCGCACCGGTGCGCTCGCCGGGCCGGTCGTCGCGCTCACGGCGCCACCTCCAGGACGGGTCCGCGGAACCCCGGGGGTTCCGCGCGGTCCGGCGAACAGTAACCGACAACCTGTCGGTTTGTCCGGAGAAACTCCCGCGCGGTCGGGGTTCCCTGCCGCGCGAGCTCAGGAGTTCGCGAGCGCCAGCCACAGCTCCGCGCGGTCGGTGGGGTCCTCCAGCGAGCGCTCCAGCAGCGCCGAGACCCGCACCAGCCGCTGGCGCACCGTGTTGCGGTGCACCCCGAGCGCCTGCGCGGTGGGCTGCCGCTGGCCGTGGTGGACCAGGAACGTCCGCAGCGTCGCGAGCAGGCGTTCGCGCTCGGCGTCGTCCAGCGCGGACAGCGGGGCGAGCACCCCGGCCGCCCACGCCCGCAGGGCCGGGCTGCCCAGGGCCTCGGCCAGCCCGCCGGGCACCGGGTCGTCCCAGCGCACCACCGGGCGGCCGGGACCGGTGCGCTCCAGCGCGGCGGCGGCGTCGGCGAGCGCCGCGGTCAGCGCGACCGGCTCGGCCGGCGTGGCGGCCGGGCCCACGCCCACCCGGCACCCGCTGCGGCGCAGCGCGGCCACGGCCGGTTCCAGCGGGCCGGGCACCAGCACGCGCAGCCCGCCGTCCGGGGCGGGCGCCGCCAGGGCGTCGGCGGGCAGCGCCGGCGGGCGCTGCGGCGCGGAGGTGCGCAGGACCAGCGCCCGGGCGGGCACCTCGCGGCCCGCGGCCGCCAGCACGGCCCCGGCGGCGTCGGCCGCACCGGCCAGCAGCAGCCCGGCGCCCACCGCGACCAGGCGCTCGTCGGCGGCGGCCCGGCGGGCGTCCTCGTCGAGCACCAGCCCCAGCAGGGCCACCGCCGTGTCGACGGTGCCGTGCACGGCGCGCGGCACGTGCGGACCGGTGCGGACCACCAGGTGGGCGCCGGGCGCACCGCGCAGGCCCACGGGCCGCACCAGCAGCGTGCGCTCGGGGGAGGCGTCCACCGAGGCGGCCAGCAGGCCCCGCGGGCGCAGCCGCGCCGCGGCGGCCGCGGCCTCCGGCGGGACCGGACCCTCCCCGGCGCGCACCGCCCCCTCGCCGTCCAGCAGCCAAGCGGACCCGCCCACGGCCCGCCCCAGCCGGCGCAGCAGGCGCGCACCGCCGTCCCCGGCGCCGGCGTCCCGCGCCAGCTCGCGCGCGGCGCGCAGCGCGGCCGCGTCCGCGGCCTCGTCGGCCCGGCGCAGCAGGTCGGCCACCGCCGACGACACGGCGATGAAGGGCGTCGGTGCGGGCACCTCCAGCAGCGCCAGGCCGTGCTCGCGGGCCGCCGCGACGAGCGGGGCGGGGACGGCGGCGTGGCTGAGCCCGGTCCCGAACCCGACCGCCGCCACCCGCGCGGCCGCCAGCCGCGCCGTCCACGCCGCCCAGTCGCGCCGCCCCCGGCCCGCGCGCAACCCGGTCGTCAGCAGCACCTCGCCGCCCTCCAGGAACGGCGCGGGGTCCTCCAGCTCGCTGGTGGCCACCCAGCGCACCGCCGCGCCCGCATCCCCGGCCAGCAGCCGCAGGTCCAGCGCCTCCTCAGCCAGCAGGTCCCGCACGTCCACCACCACGCCAGTCTGCACCGTCGACCGGTCGGGAGTGTGCAGGGTGGACGGTTCCGCGCCCGGCGGGCCCGTCCTACCGTCGGCGGGTCCGCGCACCGCGCCGGAGGAGGAGGAACCCGTGACGAGCACCCCCACCGCACCGCCGGCCGCAGCGGCGCCGCCTGTCCCGGCCGTCCCGGCCGTCCCGGCCACCGGCGGCCCCGGGCTGCCCCAGGTGCGCCGCCTGGTCACCGAGGTCCCCGGCCCGCGCTCGCGCGAGCTGGCCGCGCGCCGCTCCGCCGCCGTGTCCGCGGCCGTCGGTTCCAGCACGCCGTTCTACGCGGCCGCCGCCGGCGGCGGCGTGGTCGTCGACGTGGACGGCAACTCCTACGTCGACCTCGGCTCCGGCATCGCCGTGACCACCGTCGGCAACGCCGCCCCGCAGGTCGTCGACGCCGTCGTCGAGCAGGTGCAGCGGTTCACCCACACCTGCTTCATGGTCACCCCCTACGAGGCCTACGTGCAGGTGTGCGAGCTGCTGGCCGAGCTGACGCCCGGCGACCACGCGAAGAAGTCGGCGCTGTTCACCTCCGGCGCCGAGGCGGTGGAGAACGCCGTCAAGGTCGCCCGCGCCCACACCGGCCGGCAGGCCGTCGTCGTCTTCGACCACGCCTACCACGGGCGCACCAACCTCACGATGGCCATGACGGCCAAGAACTCCCCCTACAAGGACGGGTTCGGCCCCTTCGCCCCCGAGGTGTACCGAGCGCCGCTGTCGTACCCGTTCCGCGAGGGCCGGGACGCCGACGGCCGCCCGGTCGACGGCCCGGCCGCCGCGCGCCGCGCGATCGACCACGTCGAGAAGCAGGTCGGCGCGCACCGCGTCGCCGCGGTGGTCGTCGAGCCCGTGCAGGGCGAGGGCGGGTTCATCGTCCCCGCGCCGGGGTTCCTGCCCGAGATCGCCGCCTGGGCGCGCCGCAGCGGGATCGTCCTCGTCGCCGACGAGGTGCAGACGGGTTTCGCCCGCACGGGCCGGATGTTCGCGTGCGAGCACGAGGGCGTCGTGCCCGACCTGGTCACCAGCGCCAAGGGCATCGCCGGCGGCCTGCCGCTGTCGGCCCTCACCGGCCGCGCCGAGATCATGGACGCGCCCGTGCCCGGCGGCCTCGGCGGCACCTACGGCGGCAACCCCGCCGCGTGCGCGGCCGCCCTCGGCGCGCTGCGGGCGGTGCGCGACGGCGACCTGCTCGCCCGCGCCGTCGCGGTCGGGGAGCTGCTGACCACCCGTCTGCGGCGGCTGGCCGCGCGAGACGCCCGCGTGGGCGACGTGCGCGGGCGCGGCGCGATGGTCGCCGCCGAGCTGGTCCGCCCCGGCACCCGCGAGCCGCACCCGGCGCTGGCGGCCGCGGTGGCCCGCGAGGCCGTGCGCCGCGGCGTCGTCGTCCTCACCTGCGGCACGTGGGGCAACGTGCTGCGGTTCCTGCCGCCGCTGACGTGCCCGGACGCCCTGCTGGAGGAGGCGTTCGACGTGCTGGAGGCGGTGTTCGCCGACCTGGGCGAGGACGTCCTGCCGGCCGGGGGTGCCCGGTGAGCGCGGCGGTGGACCAGCGCACGGGCTCCGGCGCGCAGGAGCGGCGCGAGCGGGACCTGCTCTCGCGCGTGCCGACCGGCCTGTTCGTCGGCGGGCGCTGGCGCGGGACGCAGCGCTCCGTCGACGTGGAGGACCCCGCCACGGGCGCGGTCCTGACGAGCGTGGCCGACGCCGAGCCCGCCGACGGGGCCGACGCCCTGGACGCCGCCGCCACCGCCCAGCGCGGCTGGGCCCGCACCCCGGCCCGCGAGCGCGCGGAGGTGCTGCGCCGCGCGTACGAGGCCGTCGTCGCGCGCACCGAGGACTTCGCGCTGCTGATGACGCTGGAGATGGGCAAGCCGCTGGCGCAGGCGCGCGGCGAGGTCGCCTACGGCGCGGAGTTCCTGCGCTGGTTCTCCGAGGAGGCCCCGCGCCTGGCGGGCCGCTACGCCGACAACCCCGCGGGCGGGTCGCGGCTGCTGACGTCCAAGCGGCCCGTCGGCCCCGTGCTGGCGATCACGCCGTGGAACTTCCCGCTGGCCATGGGCACCCGCAAGGTCGCGCCCGCGCTGGCCGCCGGCTGCACCGTCGTCCTCAAGCCCGCCACCCAGACGCCGCTGACCTCGCTGCTGCTGGCGCAGGTGCTCGCCGAGGCGGGCGTCCCCGACGGCGTCGTCAACGTCGTCACCACCACCCGCACCCGCGAGGTGACGGGCCCGCTGGTCGCCGACCCGCGGCTGCGCAAGCTGACGTTCACCGGGTCCACCCCGGTGGGCCGCCAGCTCGTGCGCCAGTCCGCCGACCGGCTGCTGCGGGTGTCGATGGAGCTGGGCGGCAACGCGCCGTTCCTCGTCTTCGACGACGCCGACCTCGACGCGGCCGTGGAGGGCGCGGTCCTGGCCAAGATGCGCAACACCGGCGAGGCGTGCACGGCCGCCAACCGGTTCCTCGTGCAGCGCGGCGTCGCAGAGGAGTTCACCCGCCGCCTCGCCGACCGCCTGGCCGCGATGCCCGTGGGCCGCGGCACCGAGGAGGGCGTCGAGGTCGGCCCGCTCGTCGACGCCCGCGCCCGCGACGACGTCGCCGCCCGCGTGCGCGAGGCCGTGGACGCCGGTGCCCGCGTCCTCACCGGCGGCGGGCCCGTGGGGGAGCGGGGGTGGTTCTACGCCCCCACCGTCCTCACCGACGTCCCGGCCGGGGCGCGCCTGCTCACCGAGGAGACGTTCGGGCCGGTCGCGCCCGTGGGCGTGTTCGACACCGAGGAGGAGGCCCTGGCCCGCGCGGACGACACCGAGTACGGCCTGGTCGCCTACGTGTTCACCGAGTCGCTGCGCCGCGGGCTGCGGGTGGCCGACGAGCTGGACACCGGCATGGTCGGCCTCAACGCGGGGATCGTCTCCACCGCCGCCGCCCCGTTCGGCGGGGTGAAGGCCTCCGGTTTCGGCCGCGAGGGCGGCGCCGAGGGCATCGAGGAGTACCTGGAGACGAAGTACGTCGGCATCGGGCTGTGAGCCTCACGCGCCGGTGCCGCGCGCGCCGGCGGGCCGGCGGGCGTCGACACCGGCGGTGAACGTCGACACGGCCGCGGCCAGCGCCGCCGGCGCCTCCAGCGCGACGTGGTGGCCGGCGTCCGCCAGGACGACGCGGGAGACGGGGCCGGCGCTCGCGCGGGACATCGTGGTGGCCGTGTGCGGAGCGCTCGCCCCGTCGACGGCCAGGACCGGGGCACGCAGCGCCCCGGCGGCCACCAGCGCCCGGAACTCCTCGCCCTCGGCGAGCGCGGAGGAGTACAGGCCCTGCCACGCGCGCCACGCGCCGGGCCGTGAGAGGGCCCGGGTGAACTCCTCGAGGTCCTCGGCGGTGACGGCGCCGGCCGCCCGGGTCATCGCGGGGAACCACTGCTCGGCGAGGAAGCGGCGCTCGCGGCCGGCCAGGACGAGCTCGGCGGCGCCCGGCGAGGCGATGACCCCCACGTGCCAGGCGCCACCGCGGGCGACGTCGGCCAGGGCCTCGAACCCGAACCCGGGCAGCGCCGTCTCGACGGCCGTGAGGCTCAGCACGTCCTCGGGGTGGGTGGTGGCCAGCCGGAACACCACCGGCCCGGCGACGTCCTGCCCGAGCACGTGCACCGGCCCGAGGCCGAGCGCCCCCACGAGGGCGTGCAGGTCCTCCGCGGCGGCTGCGCCGCTCGTCGCGCCGGGGTCGCCGCCGGAGTCGCCCAGACCCCGCAGGTCGGGCGCGACGACGCGGTGCCCGCTGGCCAGCAGCGGGATGAGCTCGCGGAACGTCCACCAGGTCTCGGGAAAGCCGTGGACGAGCAGGACCGGCGATCCGTGGTCGCCGGCGGTGACGCAGTGCAGGGTCGTGCCGCCGCCGACGGCGACGCGGTGGTGCACGACCCCGGCGGTCGTGGCGCCGGCGGGGGAGGTGCTCGTGCGGGTCATGGGTCCTCCCGGACTGGTGGCCGCCGCTGATCGGCAACCTGGTTGTCATCATGGAGATGAGCAACCACGTTGTCAACACCGCGCGGCGGTGCCACCCCGCTCCGCACCCGCCGTGGCACCCTGCCCGGGTGGAGACCTCCCCCGGAGCGCGCCTGGCCCTGCTGCTGCTGGAAGGGTTCGAGGCCATGACCGACCGGGTCGTCACCGAGCTGGCTGCGGCCGGGCACCCGGGGGTGACGGCGACGCACGAGTTCGCCCTGCGGGCCGTCGACCAGGGCGCCGGTGACGCCTCGTCGCTGGCCCGCGCCCTCGGCGTGTCCCGGCAGGCCGCCGCCAAGACTGTCGAGGCCCTCGAGGAGCTCGGCTACGTCGAGCGCGCCCCCGACGCCGGCGACGGCCGCCGCAAGCGGTTGACCGTCACGCCGCGCGGGCACGAGATGTCCGCCGTCGGCGGCGCCGCCTTCGACGACCTGCGCGAGCGCTGGCGCCGGGCCGTCGGCGCGGACGACCTGCGGGTCGTGGAAACCTCGCTGCTCGCCCTGCTGGACCTGCTCGCCGCGCGGGAGCCGGCAGCCGGCACGCGCACGGGGGCGACCACCGGCCGCTGACGGCCTCACGCCCCGCCACCGGCGTCCGCGGCCGGCGGAGGCCTGCTCGGCGGTGAGCTCCTCAGGCGGTGAGCGAGGCCGTCCAGCGCGTGAAGGCGTCGAACCACGCGTCCGAGGGCAGGCCCGTCGCGCGCACCCCGAACCCGTGCCCGCCGCGGGCGTAGGCGTGCGCCTCCACCGGCAGGCCGGCGCGGCGCCACGCCGCGTGCAGGCGCACGCAGGAACCGACGATGGTCTCGCCCAGCTCGTCGTCGTCCGCCCACGCCAGGAACAGCGGCGGCGCGTCCGCGGGCACCTCCACCTCGCCCCACCAGGCGGGGTACACCGGCGCCAGGAACGCCGGGCGCTGCCCGGGCGCGGTGTCCAGGGTCGTCACCAGCGACACGTACGCGCCGGCGGAGAACCCGAGCATCCCCACCCGCGCGGGGTCGACCTCCCACTCGTCGGCTCGCTCGCGCACGGCGCGCAGCGCGGCCTCGCCGTCGGCCAGGGCCGGTGCGCGGCGCTCGCGGGACACCTCGGCCATACGGCCGCGGTCGCCGACGTTGGCGTGCAGCACGGCCTCGAACCCCGCGGGGTCGGCGGGGGTGGGCACGAGGCGGTAGCGCAGGACGAAGGCCGCGGTGCCGCGGGCGGCCAGGCGCCCGGCCACGTGCTCGCCCTCGTTGTCGACCGCGAGCAGGTGCAGCGCGCCGCCGGGGGCGACGACCACGGCGCTGCCGTCGCCCGCGCCCGGGGCCGGCAGGAACGGTGTCAGCGTCGGGACGGTGACACCGCGCACGAGCCGCTCGCCGGGGTGGTCGGGGTCGTCGAACACGACCGCGGCGTCCGCCACGTCGTGCCCGCCCAGCACCACCGGGTCCAGGCGCCGCACGACGCGCGACGGCGCCGGGACCACCGGCGCGCCCGCGCTCACCGGCTGACCGCCCGGCCCTCGCGGTGGGCGAGCAGCCGCTCGGGCACCACGTCCTCGCGGGGGGCGGTGGGCCGGAAGTCCAGCCGGTCCACGCCGAGCCCGCGCAGCACGGCCCGCTCCACGGGGGAGGGGTCGGACCGGCCGAAGTCCATCGGCTCGCGCAGGCTCAGCGGCGGGTTGGTGATGAGCCGCTGGGCCCGCAGGACGTTCTGCGACGTGGCGTGCAGGACGAAGGGGTGCAGCAGCACCACGTCGCCCTGCTTCCCCGTCAGCTCCGTGAACTCCCGGCACTGCCGGATCAGCTTCGTCTGCTGCAGGTCGTCCGGCAGGACGCCCTCGGGGTGCTCGGCGAGGAACCGGGCGACGACCCCGACGGAGTCGGTGGCCACGAAGGTGCCGCCGCCGCGCGAGTGCACGTCCGTCCACAGCACGATCGTCAGCAGCCCCTGCTCGGGGGAGTCGAGGAAGTGCCGGAAGAAGTCGCCGTCCTTGTGCCAGCCGGGCACGTCCGCCGACGGCTCCTCGAAGGGGCGGTCCGCGCCGACGCCCAGGTTGGCGATGATGCCGTCGGACCAGTGCCACGGCGTGCGCACCCGGTCCTCGCCGCCGAGCAGCTGGCACGCCGCCCGGTAGGCGCGGGGGGCGAACTCGGCGGCGTCCACGTGCTGCTCCGACGGCAGGTGCACGCGCGGGCGCGTCCACGTCGACGGGTCGTCGGGGTCCACGCCCAGGCGCTGCCAGGCGCGCTCCACGACGGGCCGCGCCCGCTCGGCGTCGAAGCAGCCCTCCAGCACGACGTAGCCCTTGTCGAGGAAGTGCTCGACCTGCTCGTCGCTGAGCTCTGCGGTGGTCTCGCTCACGGTGGTGCTCCTCGTGGTGCGCGGGTGGTGCGGGAGGTGGAGGGAGGTGGGGAGGGCCTCAGCCCTTGAAGGCGCCGTCCATGATCCCCGAGACCATCTGCCGGCCGAAGAAGGCGAAGAGCACCAGCAGGGGGACGGTGACCAGGAAGGAGCCGGCCATGGCCAGGCCGAGGTCGACCGACAGGTTGCTCTGCAGCGCCTTGATGGCGATCTGCGCGGTGTACATGTCGGGGGACTTCAGCACGATGAACGGCCACAGGAAGTCGTTCCAGGCGTTGACGAAGCCGAGCAGGCCCAGGACGGCGGCGGCCGGGCGCACCACCGGGAAGGCGATGCGCGCGTAGATCTGCCAGGAGTTGCAGCCGTCCATGCGCGCGGCCTGCAGCAGCTCGTCGCTGATGGTCGCGCTGATGTGCTGGCGCATCCAGAAGATGCCGAAGGCGCTCACCAGGCCGGGCACGATGAGGGCCTGCAGCGTGTCGACCCAGCCCAGCTGGGAGATGACCATGTACTGCGGGATGACGGCCAGCTGCGCGGGCACCGTCATCGTCAGCACGAGGATCAGGAAGAGGACGTCGCGGCCCCAGAAGGTCATCTTCGCGAAGGCGAAGCCGGCCAGGGAGCACAGGAACGCCTGCCCGACCGCGATGAAGGCCGCGACGACGAGGCTGTTGAACAGCGACCGCAGGAACGGCACCGTCTCGAAGACGAGCTGGACCAGGGCGGGGAAGTTGCCGCCGGGCACCACGCGCGGCGGCAGCTGGGTGGCGGCCGCCGAGCCGACCGAGGAGACGACGAACATCCAGTAGATCGGGAAGATGCACGCCGCGGCCGCCAGGCCGAGGACGGCGTACGTGTACCAGCGGACCCGGACGATGCCCTTGCGGCGCGGCTTCCGCGCCGGCCGGGACGGGGCCGGCCCGTTGCGCGGCGGCTCGGTGGTGATGGTCACGGTCAGCCCTTCTTCCCCAGGCGGCTGGACAGCACGAAGTTGACGAACGCGACGACGACGATGATCGCGAACAGCGCGACGCCGATGGCCGAGCCGTAGCCGAAGCGGAACGAGCCGAAGCCCTGCTCGAAGAGGAAGAGCGACAGCGTCTGGCACTGGCGGGCGGTGCCGCAGGTCAGCAGGCCGTTGGACAGCAGCAGCGGCTCGGTGAAGATCTGCAGCCCGCCGATGGTCGACATGATGACGGTGAAGATGATCACCGGGCGCAGCGAGGGCAGCGTGATGTGGAAGAACTGCTTGACGGGGCCGGCCCCGTCGACCGCCGCCGCCTCGTACAGGTCGCGGGGGACGGCCTGCAGGGAGGCCAGGTAGAGCAGCGTGTTGTAGCCGAACCAGCGCCAGATGACCATGGCCGAGATGAGCAGGTGGCTGCCCAGCGCGGTCGACATGAAGTCGATGTTCTCGACGCCGATGAGGCCCAGGAACCAGTTGAGCAGGCCGTAGTCGCGGTTGAACAGCTGCGCGAAGACGATGGTCGTCGCCGCCACCGAGGTGATGTACGGCAGCAGCATCGCCATGCGGAAGAAGCTGGCGAAGCGCAGGAAGGCGCTGTTGAGGACCTGCGCGAGGACGAGCGCCAGCAGCAGCTGGGGGACGGTCGAGATGATCCAGATGCTGAAGGTGTTGCGCAGCGCGTTCCAGAAGCGCGGGTCGTCGGCCAGGTCGCGGAAGTTCTGCAGCCCGACGAAGGTCTGCTCGCCGATCGGGTTCCAGTCGAACAGCGCCACGTAGAACGTGAACAGCAGCGGGAAGAGGCCGAAGATCAGGAACAGGACGTAGAACGGCGCCACGTAGCCGTAGGGGGCCAGCTTCTCCCACCGGCGCTCCACCGGCCGGGTGGCCGTGGGCCGGGGCGGCTTGCGCAGCCGCCCCGGCGTCAGGGTGGCGGTCATCAGGCGCCGATCGCCGTCTGGATGTTGCTGATCGCGGTGTCCCAGGCGGCGTCGGCGGGCGCGCCGTCGCTCTCGACGCCGTTGAGGGCGTTGAGCAGCTCGTTGCTGATCTCGGAGTTGAACTCGCCGTTGACGAACGGCTCGAGGCCGAGGACGGCCTGGGTGAAGATCTGCCCCGTGGGCGCGTCGTTGAAGAACGGGTCGGTCAGCCCGGTCAGCTCGGGCTTGTCGTAGTTCTCCGGCGTGGTGGGCAGGGACCCGGAGTTCAGGAAGTGCTGGAGCTGCTGCTCGGGGGACTGCATGGTCGCGATGTAGTCCCACGCCGCCTGCGGGTTGGCCGCGCGCGCGGGGATGCTCAGGTAGCTGCCGCCCCAGTTGCCGCTGCCGCCGGGGATCGTCGCGATGTCCCACAGGCCCTCGGTGTCGGGGGCGTTGGAGCGGATCGAGCCGAGCATCCACGACGGCGCCGCGACGGCGGCGAAGGCGCCCTGCGCCATGCCGGCGCTCCAGCCCTCGGTGAAGCTCTCCAGGCGGGCCGTGATGCCGGCGGCGATGGCCTGCAGGCCGAGGTCGAAGGACTGCCGCACGATCGGGTTGGTCGCGTAGACCAGCTCGCCGTCGCGGGAGTAGTACTGCTCCTCGCCCTGCGAGACGGCCTGCAGGAAGACGCTGGTGGCCGCGTTGTCGATGAAGGCGTTGCCGGTGGCCTCGGTGTAGCGCTGGCCGGTGGCGATGAAGTCCTCCCACGTCGGCCACAGGGCGCTGACCTCGTCGCGGTTCGTCGGCAGGCCCGCGGCCTCCATGAGGTCGACGCGGTAGGCCACGCCCATGCCGCCGACGTCGGTGGGGATCCCGATGATCTGGCCCTCGGGGGTGATCACCTGCTCGATCACCCAGTCCACGTAGTCGCCCTGGATGGCGTCGGCGCCCAGGGTGGCCAGGTCGGTGAAGTTGCCGGGGTTCTTCATGAACTTGGGCATGTCGCCGGCCTGGATGAGCACCAGGTCCGGCACGTTGCCGCCCGCCAGGGCGGTCGTCAGGGCCTGCGCGGTCTCCTGGGTGCTGCCGACCTCGGTGAGGCGGACGGTGATGTCCGGCGCCAGCTCCTTGTACGTCTCGACCGAGTCGCCCTGGTTGATGCCCGTGAAGGACCAGAAGGTGAAGGTGTTGGGGTCGTCGGAGGCCGACGAGCCGCCCGAGCAGGCGGTGGCCGTCAGCGCGGTGCCGCCGGCGAGGGCGGACAGGGCGAGCAGGCGGCGGCGGGTCAGAGCCGCGGCGATCATCTTCGAGGACATCGGAGACTGCGCGTTCACGTGGGTCCCCTCCCTTGGGGAGTCGTGCCGGAGCGCGGGGTCGGCGCTCTGTGCCGGGTGTGCGGTCGGGCGTGCGGTGGAGCGGGGTCGTGCGGGTCGTGCGGGGGGCTCAGGCGCCGGTCGCGAAGCTCACGGTGGCGAAGGAGTGCGGCGGCAGGGTCAGCCGCAGCTGCCCGTCCTGCAGGTGCAGGCCGTCGAGGTCGCGCGGCTGCACGGGGGTGGCGTCCGCGGTGTTGTGGGCGCGGACGTCGTCGGCGGCCAGCAGGCGCGCGGTGGGGGAGTGCACGGCGCTGCCGCGCACGTCGATGCGGACCTCCAGCGGCTCCTCGGCGTCGAGGTTGCTCAGGGAGACGAGGACGTTCCCGTCCTTGGTGCTGGCCGAGCCGGAGAAGGTCTGCAGCTCCTGCTCGCCCACCCGCTGCACGGGCACCTGACCGCGCACCGCCAGGGGCAGGGAGTCGGCGTCGTGGTGGCCCTTGTTCATCGCGAACACGTGGTACGAGGGCGTCAGGACCAGCGCGTCGCCGTCGGTGAGGATCATCGCCTGCAGCACGTTCACCGTCTGGGCGATGTTGGCCATCACCAGCCGGTCGGCGTGGCGGTGGAAGCCGTCGAAGTGCACGCTGG
>NZ_JBEUEI010000004.1:0-173211 GCF_041020755.1 Kineococcus terrestris
TGCCGTGCCCGCTGACCTGGCCGGCGCCCAGGTAGCGGCCCAGGTTCTGCATGAGGACCTCGGTCCAGGCGTAGTCGGCGTCCGCCGCCCCCGCCGCGATGCGGTACAGGCTGTTGCCGCCGTGCTCGCGCGCGTAGGTGCCGAACTGGCGGGCCAGCTCGGCGTAGGCGCCGGCGCCCATGTTGCCCCCGCAGCCCCACGGCTCGTTGCCCAGCCCCCAGAACGGCACCCGCCACGGGTCTTCGCGCCCGTTGGCCCGGCGCAGCGCGGCCATCGGGGAGTCATCGGCGCGGGTCAGGTACTCGATCCACTCCGCCGCCTCGCGCACCGTGCCCGAGCCGACGTTGGCCGACACGTACGCGGCGGTGTCCAGCAGCTCGCACAGGTGCATGAACTCGTGGGTGCCGAAGGCGTTGTCCTCCACCACGTCACCCCAGTGGGAGTTGACCATCCGCGGGCGCTCCGAGCGCGGGCCGATGCCGTCGCGCCAGTGGTAGGTGTCGGCGAAGCAGCCCCCCGGCCAGCGCAGGTTCGGGATCGCCAGCTCCCGCAGCGCGGCCACCACGTCGGAGCGGATGCCGCCCTCGTTGGGGATGGGCGAGTCCTCCCCCACCCAGAAGCCGCCGTAGATGCAGCGGCCCAGGTGCTCGGCGAAGTGCCCGTACAAGTGCCGGCTGATCTTCGGACCCGGCAGGTCCACGTCCAGCACGGTCTGCACCGCGCGGGCGGCGGCGGGGGAGCGGTCGCCGTCCCGGCTCGGCTCCGCGCGGGGGGTCGGGGTGACCGGCGCGGACGCGGTGGTCCGGTCTGCGGTGGCTCGGTCGTCGTCGGTGAGCACGCGGTCCTCGCAGGGTCGCAGGGGTGGTGAGCAGCGCCGCTCACCAGGGGGAGCGGTGCGGGGTCAGGCGTCGGGTCGTCGCGCCGGCGAGGGCCACCTCCATCGGTGGACCGGGTCGCCCCGGCGCATATCGATATAGTGGGAGCGCTCCCCGGGCCTGTCAAGGACTTCGCGACATCGGCCCGCGCGCCGCCCGGGGGCGGGTCCGCCGCCCGGTGACCGGCCGGCCCGTTGCGCGGTGCGAATCGTTTCGCCTACGGTGGCGGCGGCAGGGACGCCGAGCCCCGCGGACCCGCGGAGGCCGCCCGTCCGTGCGTCGGCCAGGAGGCGGGGAGCGACGTGGTGAGC
This sequence comes from Kineococcus terrestris, assembly GCF_041020755.1. Taxonomy (NCBI): domain Bacteria; kingdom Bacillati; phylum Actinomycetota; class Actinomycetes; order Kineosporiales; family Kineosporiaceae; genus Kineococcus; species Kineococcus terrestris. Next base: position 1,187 of record NZ_JBEUEI010000004.1, read on the forward strand.
GGTGCGGTGAGCGGTGCGGGCGGGCTGGACGGCGGGGTCGGGCGCGACGACGCGGAGCTGGAGCGGGTGCGGGCGGTGGCCTCCGCCGGGCCCTTCCGGCCCGAGTGGTCCTCCCTGCGCGGCTGCGAGGTCCCGCGCTGGTACGCCGACGCCAAGTTCGGGATCTTCATCCACTGGGGCGTGTACTCCGTCCCGGCCTTCGGCAACGAGTGGTACGCGCGCAACATGTACGTGCAGGGCCGGCCCGAGCACGAGCACCACCGCACCGTCCACGGCCCGCACTCCGAGTTCGGCTACAAGGACTTCGTCGAGCGCTTCGACGCCGCCCGCTTCGACCCCGACGAGTGGGCCGCGGTCTTCCGCCGGGCCGGGGCGCAGTTCGTCGTGCCGGTGGCCGAGCACCACGACGGCTTCGCCATGTACGACACCGGCCGCTCGCGCTGGAAGTCCACCGCGATGGGCCCGCGCCGCGACGTGCTCGGCGAGCTGGGCGCGGCGGTCCGCCGCGCGGGCATGGTGCTGGGCGCGTCCTCGCACCGCGCCGAGCACTGGTGGTTCATGAACGGCGGCACGGCCTTCGACTCCGACGTGCGCGACCCCGCGTTCGCCGACTTCTACGGCCCGGCGATGCGCCAGGAGACCGCCCCGAACGAGGAGTTCCTCGAGGACTGGCTGCTGCGGACCGTCGAGGTCGTCGACCGGTACCGCCCGCAGGTGCTGTGGTTCGACTGGTGGATCGAGCAGCCCGCGTTCGAGCCCTACCTGCGGCTGCTGGCCGCCTACTACTACAACGAGGCCGCGCGCTGGGGCCGCGGGGTGGTCCTCAACCACAAGTGGGGCGCCTTCCCCGAGGGTGCCGCCGTCCTCGACGTCGAGCGCGGTGCCGTGTCCGGCGTCCAGCCCCGCGTCTGGCAGAACGACACCTCGGTCGGGCGCACCTCGTGGTCGTGGGTGGAGGACCACCGCTACAAGAGCGTGGCCGAGCTGGTCACCGAGCTGGTCGACGTCGTGTCCAAGAACGGCGTGCTGCTGCTGAACGTCGGCCCGAAGGCCGACGGCACGATCGACCCGGCCGAGGTGGAGCTGCTCGCCGGGGTGGGTGACTGGCTGGCCCTCAACGGCGAGGCCGTCTACGGCACCCGGCCCTGGGTGGTCGCCGGCGAGGGGCCCACCCGGCTGCCCTCGGGGTCCTTCGTGGACGCGCAGGCGCGCGAGTGGACCAGCGCTGACGTCCGGTTCACCACCCGCGAGAACGTCGACGAGAGCGGGACGCGGCTGTACGCGACGCTGCTGGACCGCCCGCGCGACGGCGTGGCGCGCATCCGCTCCTGGGGCCGCGACGCCGGCCTCGTCGAGGGCGAGCTGGAGGACGTCCGCGTCCTCGGGGTCCCCGGTCCGGCGAGCGCGCGCCGCACGGGCGAGGCCCTGGAGGTCGACCTGCCGGCCGACCTGCCCGGCTCGGTCGGGGTCGTCGTCACGGCGCTGCTGCCGCCGCCGGCGCCGGCCCGGCGCACCGACGGGCTGATGTGACCGGCTCCGCCGCCCCGCCCGGTGCCCTCACGCGCTCAGCGCCGGCACCAGCTCCAGCAGGTGCGGGGCCACGGGCGAGCCGCGGTGGCCGCTGACGGCCGAGACCACCCACTCCGGGGCGTCGGCCGGCAGGGCCAGCGCGCGCAGCCGCGCGGCCTGCGGCTTGGCGGCCACGTGCCGGGGGACGACGGCGGTGCCCAGGCCGCGCCCGACGAGGTCCAGCAGCGTGTGCACGTCGCCGACGGAGAAGCGCACGCGGCGGCGCACCCCGTGCGCGGCGAAGGCGGCGTCGTTGAGCGGGCGCACGCCCCAGGCGGTGGAGAAGTCGACGGCGTCGGTGCCGTCCAGGTCGTCCCAGCCCACGGCGGTGCGCGCGGCCAGCGGGTGCCGCGGGTGGCACAGCAGCACCAGCGGCTCGCTGCCCAGGACCGTCTGCGGCAGCCCGCCCAGGTGGTCGGTCGTCGCCACGAACGCCACGTCCAGCTCCCCGGCGCGCAGCCGGTCCAGCAGGTCGTGCGAACCGGCCTGGTCGAAGCGGACCTCCACCTGCGGGTGGCGGCGGTGGAAGCGCTCCAGCAGACCCGACACGTCGACCAGGCCCAGGCACTGCTCGGCGCCCACCCGCAGGGTGCCGGACACCTGCCGGGTGGCGCGCACGACGGCGTCGCGGGCGGCGGCGGCCTGCTCCAGCAGCGAGCGGGCGTGCGGCAGCAGGGCCCGGCCGGCGTCAGTGGGCTCCACCCGCCGCGAGGTGCGGTCGAACAGGGTGGTGCCGAGCTCGTCCTCCAGGCTGCGGATCGCCGCGGACAGCCCCGACTGCGAGACGCCCGTCAGGGCGGCGGCGCGCGTGAACTGCCGCTCGTCGGCGAGGGTGACGACGTACTGCATCTGCCGCAGGTCCATCCATCGACTGTACTTCTGCCAGCGATGAGTCCCAGTCGTTGGACTTCTGCGACGGGTGTCCCTAGCGTCGCCGCCATGGAGCAGCGCAGCCTCGGCACCCGCACGGTCTCGGCCATCGGCCTCGGCGGGATGCCCATGTCCATCGAGGGCCGTCCCGACGAGGACCGCTCGATCGCCACCATCCACGCCGCGCTGGACGCCGGCGTCACCCTCATCGACACCGCGGACGCCTACCACCGCGACGCCGGCGAGGTCGGCCACAACGAGGAGCTCATCGCCCGCGCCGTGCGCAGCTGGGGCGGGGACTCCTCGCAGGTCCTCATCGCCACCAAGGGCGGGCACCTGCGCCCCGGCGACGGGTCCTGGACGAAGAACGGCCGCCCGGAGTACCTGAAGGAGGCCGCGAAGGCCTCCGCGCAGCGGATGGGCGTGGAGGCGATCGGCCTCTACCAGTTCCACCGCCCCGACCCCGACGTCCCCTACGCCGAGTCCGTGGGCGCCCTGCGCGACCTGCTCGACGAGGGCGTCATCCAGATGGCCGGCATCTCCAACGCCGACGTCTCCCAGATCGACGAGGCCAACGAGGTCCTCGGCGGCCGCCTGGTCTCCGTGCAGAACCAGTTCTCCCCGGCGTTCCGCTCCAGCCAGGGCGAGCTGGAGCACTGCGCGCGCCTGGGCGTCGCGTTCCTGCCGTGGAGCCCGCTGGGCGGGATCTCCAACGCCGCCGAGCTGGGCAGCCGGCACGCCGCCTTCCAGCGCGTCGCCGACGAGCACGGCGTCAGCGTCCAGCAGGTCGCCCTGGCGTGGGAGCTGGCCCTGGCCCCCGTCGTCCTGCCGATCCCGGGGTCCTCGCGCCCGCAGAGCATCACCGACTCCGCCCGCGCGGCCGAGCTGCGCCTGAGCGCGGACGAGGTCGCCGCCCTGTCGGAGGCGTGAGCGTGCGCACCGTCCCCCTCGGCACCAGCGGTCTGCAGGTGCCCAACGTCGTCCTCGGTCTCATGCGGATCGTCGACATGAGCGACGAGCAGGTGCGCGAGCTGTGGGCCACCGCCCGCGACGCCGGCATCACGTTCGTGGACCACGCCGACGTGTACGGCCGCGACCTGCACGCCTGCGAGCGCCGCTGGCGCGACGCGGTGCCCATGACCTCGTCCGAGCGCGACGCCGTGACGATCCAGACCAAGTGCGGCATCGTCCCCGACGGGCCGTACTTCGACTTCTCGTACGAGCACATCGTGGAGTCGGTCGACGGGTCGCTGGAGGCGCTGGGCACCGACCGGATCGACGTCCTGCTGCTGCACCGCCCCGACGCCCTCGTCGAGCCCGACGAGGTGGCCCGCGCCTTCGACGAGCTGGAGGCCGCCGGCAAGGTGCGCGCCTTCGGGGTGTCCAACCAGACGCCGGGGCAGATCGAGCTGCTCAAGCGCTCCGTGCGCCAGCCGCTCGTGGCGAACCAGCTGCAGCTGTCGATCACCCACGCCTCGCTCGTGGCGCAGGGCGTCGCCTCGAACATGCAGGGGCTGGACCAGTCCGTCTCGCGCGACAACGGGACCCTGGACCACTGCCGCCTGAACGACATCACCGTGCAGGCGTGGTCGCCGTTCCAGGCCGGGTTCTTCACCGGGGTGTTCCTGGACAACCCGGAGTTCGCCGAGCTGAACGCGGTGATCGACCGGCTCGCCGAGCAGTACTCCGTGCCGCCGCTGGCCGTCGCCACGGCGTGGATCACCCGGCACCCCGCCGGGATGCAGGTCGTGCTCGGCACGACGAACCCCGAGCGCGTGGCCGCCGCCGCGCAGGGCTCGGACCTGCCGCTGACCCGCGCGGAGTGGTACGAGCTGTTCCGGGCCGCCGGCTGGACGGTCCCCTGACGGACGCGGCACCACGGACGGGCGGGGTCGCGCGTGTGACCCCGCCCGTCCGCGGGTAGGGGCACGGGGAGAGCGCACCGCGACCGACGGAGGACACCGTGCCCGAGGACCAGACGCAGCAGCAGGACCCGCAGCGGCAGTACGCCAGCCCCGACAACGAGGGCGAGCAGGTCCCCCACCCGGGGCGGACGGGCGAGCTGCGCGACGAGCCCGACCACGGCGAGGAGTCCTACCGCGGCAGCGGCCGCCTGGAGGGCCGCGCGACGGTCGTCACCGGCGGGGACTCCGGCATCGGCCGGGCCGTGGCGATCGCCTTCGCCCGCGAGGGCGCCGACGTGCTCATCGCGTACCTGCCCTCGGAGGAGGAGGACGCGCGCACCACCGTCCGGCACGTGGAGGAGGCCGGTCGCCGCGCCGTCGCCGTGCCCGTGGACCTGACCACCGAGGAGGCGTGCCAGGAGGTCGTCGACCGCGCCGTCGCCGAGTTCGGGCGCATCGACGTGCTGGTGAACAACGCCGCGTACCAGATGGCGCAGCCCGGCGGCATCGAGGACATCACCACCGAGCAGTTCGACCGCGTCCTCAAGACGAACCTCTACGCGATGTTCTGGCTGTGCAAGAAGGCCGTCCCGCACATGCGAGAGGGCGCCAGCATCATCAACACCTCCTCGATCCAGGCGTACCAGCCCTCCCCACCGCTGCTGGACTACGCCACCACCAAGGCCGGCATCGTGAACTTCACCAAGGGCCTGGGGCAGATGCTGGCCGAGAGGGGCGTCCGCGTGAACTCCGTGGCGCCCGGGCCGGTCTGGACGCCGCTCATCCCGGCGACCATGCCGGAGGACGCGGTCGGCAGCTTCGGCGAGGACGTGCCGCTGGGCCGCGCCGGGCAGCCCGCCGAGCTCGCGCCGGCGTTCGTGTTCTTCGCCTCGCAGGAGTCCAGCTACATCACCGCCGAGGTCCTCGGGGTCACCGGCGGCAAGCCGCTGGCCTGATCCTCAGGCGCCGCTGCGCTCTCCCCGCACCCCGCGCCCCTCGTCCGCGCGCGTCCGGCGGCGGGCCTGCTTGTCCTCGTACATGGCGTCGTCGGCGGCCGTGACCAGCTGCGCCGCCCGCTCGGCGCCGTCGCCCGCGACCGGGCCGGGCGCGGACAGCGCCACACCCGCGCTCGTGCCGATCCGGACGGTGCGGGCGGTGCCGTCGGGTCCGCGCACCGCGTGCTCCCCGGCGACGGCCCCGGCGACGCGGGCGGCGAGCAGGTGCGCGTCCGCGGGGACGGCGAGCCCCTCGGCGAGGACCACGAACTCGTCGCCGCCCCAGCGCGCGGGGGTGTCGGTCGCGCGCAGGACCGCGCGCAGGCGGGCGGCGACGGCCACCAGGAGGTCGTCGCCGGCGCGGTGGCCGAGGTCGTCGTTGACGGCCTTGAAGCCGTCGAGGTCCAGGAACAGCACCGCCAGGTGGGTGCCGGTGCGCTCCTGGCGGCGCAGGCCCTCCTGCAGCGCCTGCAGGAGCGCGGCCCGGTTCGGCAGGCCGGTCAGCGCGTCGTGGGCGGCGGTGCGCCGCGCCTCCTGCAGCGTGCGGGCGTTGACCAGCGCGGCCGCCGCCGGGACGGCGAGGACCTCCAGGGCCGCCAGGTCCTCCGCCTCCAGGCCGTCCGCGCCCGGCGCCACGAGCAGCGCGCCGCGCAGCCGGCCCCGGTGGCGCAGGGGTACCACCGCGCAGCCGGCCGCCGGGCCGCCGGTGCCCGCCGGTGCCGCCGCCCGCGCGGGGACGGCCAGCGCCAGCGGGGAGCCGTCGAGCGCGGCGAGGTCGCCGGTCGCGGCGCGCACCACCCAGCGGCCCGCGCCGCCACCGGCCACGTCGCCGGCCACGTCGCCGGCCGCGTCGCCGGCCGCGTCACCCGCGGCCGGTTCCAGCACGGCCGCTCCCGCGCCGCCGACGACCTCGCGCGCCGCGCTGCACGTGCGCGCCGCCACGGCCGCGGGCACCTGCTGCTCCTCGGCCAGCCGGGCCTGCGCCCGCACGAGCGCCTCGTGGCGCTCCAGCGCCGCCGCCGCCCGGGCGGCCGACTGCCGGTGCCCGGACACGTCGGTCATGACGACGACGGCGCCGCCGACCGTCCCGTCGGCGCGCGGCAGCGGCCGCGCGGTCGCCTCGACGTGGCGGGCGGGCCGGCCGGGCGCGGCGATGACGAACGGGAAGCGGTCGACCGGGTCGCCGTGCAGGGCGCGCAGCAGAGGGACGTCCCGCGGCGCCAGCGCGGCACCGCCGTCGGCGGTGCGCAGGTCGTACCGCACCGGCAGGTCGGCCGGCTCGGCGCCCGGGTCGGCGTCGACGCCGTGCCAGGCGCGCGCGGTCCGGTTGAACAGCGTGAGGTGGCCGTCCGCGTCGCAGGCGACGATGCCGACGTCCACGGTGTCCAGCAGGGCGGCGGCCAGCACGCGCCGCTCCTCGGCCAGGGCCGCCAGCTCGGCCGCCCGGCGCGCGTCCCGGCGCCGCTCCAGGAGCGTGACGACGACACCGGCCAGCCCGCGCAGCGCGCCGGCCTGCCGCTCGTCCAGGTGCCCCGGCTCGGTGTCGAAGACGCAGAGGGTGCCGAGGACGTGCCCGCCGGGGGCGGTGAGGGGCACGGAGGCGTAGAAGCGCACCCGCGCGGCGCGCCCGTCCACCCACGGCGTGGCCGCGTACTCGGGGACGAGGCGGGCGTCGGGCAGGTGGACCAGGGGTTCGCCCGAGCCCGCGGCCAGGTAGCACATCGACTCCGTCAGCGGGCTGTCCGTCCCGCGGAAGCCGACCGTGCTGACCTGGCACATGCGGGTGCCGTCGAACAGGTTCAGCGTCGCGGTGGGCACCCCGGCGACCACGGCGGCGGCGCGCACCACGGCGTCCAGCTCGTCGCCGGCCGGCCGGTCGAGCGCGTCGTAGCGCTCGTGCGCGGGCGCGCCGCCGCTGCTGGACGTGGACACGCGCTGGTGATCGGCAACCGCCGACCGCGCCTTGAGCGCCGGTGCTCCGAGCGGCACGGGGAACAGCGCGGGGGTACCGTGAGTTCTCGTACCCGGTACCCCCAGGGGGTACCCCACGACACCGGGAGGCCAGCACCGTGAGCACCACCGAGTACGCCGTCAGCGGCATGACCTGCGACCACTGCGCCCGCGCCGTCAGCGCCGAGGTCGGCGCCGTGCCGGGCGTGCGGGGCGTCTCCGTCGACGTGGCCGCCGGCCGCGTCACGGTCGAGGCCGACGGGCCGGTCGACGCCGCCGCCGTGGCCGCGGCCGTCGAGGAGGCCGGCTACGAGGTCGTCGGCGCCTGACGCCCCGCACCCGCACGAGCAGCAGCACGAGCACGAGCGCCGAGGAGGGGACGATGCCCGGCTACACCCACGCCAAGGACGAGCACCTGCAGCGGCTGCGCCGCATCGAGGGGCAGGTCCGCGGTCTGCAGCGGATGGTCGAGGAGGACAAGTACTGCATCGACGTCCTCACCCAGGTGTCGGCGGTGACCCGCGCCCTGCAGTCGTTCTCCCTCGGGCTGCTCGACGAGCACCTGGCCGGCTGCGTGGTCGACGCCGCCGCGCGCGGCGGGCCCGAGGCGCAGGCCAAGGTCCGCGAGGCGTCCGAGGCGATCGCCCGCCTGGTGCGGTCCTGAGGCGGGGAGGAGACGTGCGCGCACCCCTCAAGCTCGCCGCGTTCGGCGGCGCCGTGGCCGTCGCGTTCGGCGCGGCGTTCGGCGTCGGCGCCGCCACGGGCGGGCCGTCCGGCCCGGCGCCCGTCCCGACGCGCGAGACCACCCACGAGACCGGCCACGAGCCCGGCCACGAGACCAGCACCGCACGAGGAGCCGTCCGATGAGCCCGCAGACGCCCGCCTCCGCGAGCGGGGAGCGCGAGCTGGTGCTGTCGATCGGCGGGATGACTTGCGCCAGCTGCGCGAACCGCGTCGAGAAGAAGCTCAACAAGCTCGACGGCGTCAGCGCGACCGTGAACTACGCGACCGAGAGGGCGAAGGTCAGGTGGGCCGGCGACGTGGCCCCGCAGGACCTCGTCGCCGCCGTCGAGGCCGCCGGGTACACCGCGGAACTGCCCGCGCCGCGCGCGCCGCTGCCCAGCAGCGGCGAGCTGGCCGGCGCGGACACCGGCACCGGTCTGGAACCGGCCGGGCAGGACCCCACCGCCGACCTGCGCCGCCGGGTGACGACCAGCGCGCTGCTGAGCGCACCGGTCGTCGCGATGGCGATGGTCCCCGCCCTGCAGTTCACGTACTGGCAGTGGCTCAGCTTCGCCCTCGCCGGGCCGGTCGTCCTCTGGGCCGGTGCGCCGTTCCACCGCGCCGCGTGGGTCAACCTCAGGCACGGCGCGGCGACGATGGACACGCTCGTGTCGACGGGCACGCTCGCCGCGTTCGCCTGGTCCACGTACGCGCTGTTCCTCGGCACCGCCGGCGAGCCCGGGATGACGCACCCCTTCGAGCTGACGGTCAGCCGCACGGACGGCAGCGGGGACGTCTACCTGGAGGTCGCCGCCGGCGTCACCACGTTCCTCCTGCTCGGGCGCTGGGCCGAGGCGCGTTCCAAGCGCCGCGCGGGTGCCGCGCTGCGGGCGCTGCTGGAACTGGGGGCCAAGGACGTCGCCGTGCTGCGCGACGGGCGCGAGGAACGCGTCCCCGTCGAGCGGCTCGCGGTCGGGGACCGGTTCGTCGTGCGCCCGGGGGAGAAGGTCGCCACCGACGGCACCGTCGAGGAGGGCACCTCCGCGCTCGACGTGAGCACGTTGACGGGGGAGTCCGTGCCCGTCGAGGTCGGCCCCGGCGACGCCGTCGTCGGCGCGACCGTCAACGCGAGCGGCCGGCTCGTCGTGCGGGCGACCCGGGTCGGCGCGGACACCCAGCTCGCGCGGACGGCCCGGCTCGTCGAGGACGCCCAGGACGGCAAGGCGCGGGTCCAGCGCCTGGCCGACCGGGTCTCCGGCGTGTTCGTCCCCGTCGTCGTCCTGGTCGCCGCCGCGACCCTCGGGTTCTGGACCGGCGCGGGCGAGCCGCTGAGCGTCGCGTTCACCGCCGCCGTCGCCGTCCTGATCATCGCCTGCCCGTGCGCGCTGGGCCTGGCGACGCCGACCGCGCTGCTGGTGGGGACCGGCCGGGGTGCCCAGCTGGGCATCCTCGTCAAGGGCCCGGAGGTGCTGGAGTCCACGCGCCGGATCGACACCGTCGTGCTCGACAAGACCGGCACCGTGACCACCGGGCGGATGACCCTGCGCGACGTCGTCCCCGCCGACGGCGTCGACCGGGCCGACGTGCTGCGCCTCGCCGGCGCCCTCGAAGCCGCCTCCGAGCACCCGGTCGCCCGCGCGGTCGCGGCCGGTGCCGCCGCCGAGTTCGGCGACCTCCCGCCGGTGGCGGACTTCCAGAACCTCGAGGGGCTCGGCGTCCAGGGCGTCGTCGACGGCCGCGCGGTCGTCGTCGGCCGCCCCCGGCTGCTCGAGCAGTGGTCGCAGCACCTGCCCGCCGAGCTGGCGGCCGCCAGGACCGAGGCCGAGCGGCAGGGCGGTACCGCCGTCGCCGTCGGCTGGGACGGGCGGGCCCGCGGCGTGGTCGTCGTCGCCGACGCCGTCAAGCCCACCAGCGCCGAGGCGGTCGCCCAGCTGCGCGCGCTGGGGCTGCGGCCCGTCCTGCTGACCGGCGACAACGAGACCGTGGCCCGCGCCGTCGCCGCCGAGGTCGGCGTCGACGAGGTGATCGCCGAGGTGCTGCCCGCGGGCAAGGTCGAGGTCGTCGAGCGGTTGCGGGCCGCGGGCCGGACCGTCGCCGTGGTCGGTGACGGCGTCAACGACGCGGGCGCGCTCGCGCGGGCCGACCTGGGCCTGAGCATGGGCACCGGCACCGACGTGGCCATCGAGGCCGGCGACGTCGTGCTGGTCCGCGGTGACCTGCGCGCCGCCGCCGACGCCGTCCGGCTGTCCCGGCGCACGCTGCGCACGATCGAGCAGAACCTCGTGTGGGCGTTCGCCTACAACACCGCCGCCGTCCCGCTGGCGGCGGCCGGCCTGCTCAACCCGATGATCGCCGGTGCCGCGATGGCGCTCTCGTCCGTCTCCGTGGTCGCGAACAGCCTGCGGCTGCGCCGGTTCCGCGCCCTGGACGGCGCGCGCCGCTCCTAGCGGGCGCCGGCCCGCGAGCGGCGGGCCGCGCCCGCGCGCACGGGCTGCTCGCGGCGGGTGGACTCCCGCTCGACGACGGTGTGGGAGACGGTGACGTCCTGCGGGGGGGCGTCGGGGGCGGCGATGCGCCGGGTCAGCAGGCGCACCGCGTGGTCGACGATCGCCTGGTGGTCCGGGGCCACCGTGGACAGCGACGGCACCCGGTAGCGGGCGTCCTCGACGTCGTCGAAACCCACCACCAGGACGTCCTCCGGAACCCGCACGCCGTGGTCGGCCAGCCCCCGCACGACGCCGAAGGCCAGCGTGTCGGTGACGCAGAAGACGCCGTCGGGCAGCTCGGGCAGCGCCAGGAGCTCCTCGGCGCAGCGCACCCCCGCCTCCTGGGTGACACCGGCGTGGGTGGCGACCGCGCTGGCGCCGGCCTCCTGCGCGACGCGGCGGAAACCCTCCGCGCGCAGGGAGAACGCCGCCCCCTCGGGCAGGGTGGCGGTCGCCAGGGCGTCCAGCGGCGGCGAGCCCACGATCGCCAGGCGGCGGCAGCCGCGCTCGACGAGCAGGCGGGTCGCGGACTCGGCGCCCTCGACGTTGGGCATGCTCACGTGGTCGACGGTCTGGTGCAGCTCCTGCTCGCCCAGCACGACCACGGGGACCTCGCGGCTGAGGGCGTTGATCTCCCGCTCGGTCAGCCCCAGCGCGGCGATGACCAGGCCGTCGTAGGCGTTGAGGCGGGAGTCGCGGAACGCGGCGAGCTCGCCCTCGCGGCTGGCGTGGGTCTCCTCCACCACGGTCGCCAGTCCCGCCTGGGCGAAGCGCCGCACGAGGCGGTGGCTCAGCTGGCTGTAGTAGTGGCTGTCCAGGGTGGGGACCGCGACGCCCACCACGCCGGTGCGGCCCTGGCGCAGGCTGCGCGCGGCCACGTTCACCTGGTACCCCAGCCGCTCCACCGTCTCCATGACCAGCTGGCGGGTCTGCTCGCTGACCGGTCTCTTGCCGGTCAGGGCGTTGGAGACCGTCATGGGCGAGACGCCGGCCTCCGCCGCCACGTCGCGCATGGTGACCACGTCGCACCTCCTCCTGGGGCCGTCCGGCTGCCCGCCGGGCGGCCCGTGCCCGCGGTCCCCGCACCGCCCGGTCCTCGTCCGACGGTAGCGCCACCGCCGTCCGGGGTGGTGTGCGCGGGTGTCCTTGACACGGGTACGGGAGCCGCTGACTATAACGATAAGAGCCGGGCCGACCCGGTCCACCGACGGCGGTGGACCGCGCCCGCGCGGCTCGCCGACCCGAACCCGCGGCGCTGGCGCCGCGCGCAGCGCACCGGAGATCCTCGTGACCAGCTCGCCGGCCTCCCGCCGCTCCTTCCTCACCCTGGCCCTCGCCACGCCGCTGACCGCGGCGGCCCTGACCTCCTGCGGCGGCTCCTCCGGCCCGGGGGAGGCGCCCGAGGGCGGGGCCAGCATGTGGATCCTCACCGGCCAGCCGGGGGAGGGGATCCGCACCGACGCCGTCGACGCGTTCAACGCGGCCAACGAGGACGCCGCGATCACCCTGACCGCGTTCCAGAACGACGCCTACAAGACGAAGATCCGCACCGCGATGGGCGCCGACCAGGCGCCGACGATCCTGCCCAGCTGGGGCGGCGGCGGCCTGCGCGACTACGTGCGCAACGACAAGGTCGAGGACCTCACCGACTTCTTCGAGGAGAACACCGAGCTGCGGGACTCGCTGTTCCCCAGCGCCTTCGCCGCCGCGACCGTCGACGACCGGATCTACGCGGTGCCGTGCGAGGCGGTCACCCCGATCGTCTTCTACTACAACAAGGCCGTGTTCGAGCAGGTCGGCGCGCAGCCGCCCACCACGTGGGACGAGCTGCTGGCGCTGGTCCCGGTGTTCAACGACGCCGGCATCGCCCCGATCGCGCTGGGCGGGCAGTCGCGCTGGACGAACATGATGTGGCTGGAGTACCTGTACGACCGCATCGGCGGCGCCGAGCTGTTCCAGTCCATCTACGACGGCGAGCCCGACGCGTGGTCGCAGCCCGCCTCGATCGACGCCCTCACCAAGACGCAGGAGCTCGTGCGGGCCGGCGGTTTCGTCACCGGTTTCGCCTCCATCGCCGCGGACACCAACGCCGACCAGGCCCTCCTCTACACCGGCCGGGCCGCGATGATGCTGCACGGCGCGTGGACGTACGGGTCGATGAAGGCCGACGGCGGGGAGTTCGTCACCGGCGGTGACCTCGGCTGGATGACGTTCCCCAGCGTCGAGGGCGGTGTCGGCGACCCCAGCGCCACCGTCGGCAACCCCTCCGGCTACTACGCGGTGGCGGCCAGCGCCACCGACGCCGAGAAGGAGGCCGCCAAGAAGTTCCTGGCCGAGGGGCTGGTCACCGACGCCACGACGCAGGCGTGGATCGACAACGGCTCCGTGCCGATCGTCCTGGGCTCCGACAGCCTGTTCCAGGACTCCGAGGACGCCGAGTGGCTGCAGTTCGTCTACGACCTCGCCTCCGGCGCCTCCACGTTCCAGCAGTCCTGGGACCAGGCGCTGTCGCCGACGGCCGCGGACAAGCTGCTGGAGAACATCGAGAAGCTGTTCAACCTCTCGATCACGCGGCAGATGTTCGCCGAGAACTTAAACACCCCCCTGCTGACCTGACACGGGGGCCCCCCCCGGGCCCCCCCCCCCGGGGGGGGGGCCGCCGGAACCGCGTCAGCCCCGGACGACGGGGGAGACGACCAGCTCGTCCACCCGCACGTGCGGCGGGGCGTCCAGCACGAACTGCACGGTGCCGGCCACGTCGGCGGGGGTGAGCATGACGGCGCGCGCGGCGGCGTCGGGCACCTGCGGGCGCTGGTCGAGGAAGTCCGTGGCGATGTCGCCCGGGCACAGGTGGCAGGCGCGCACCCCGTGCGGCGCCTCCTGCTCGTTGAGGGTGCGCACCAGCGCGCCCAGCGCCGTCTTGCTGGCCGAGTAGGCCACCCCCGCGCCGGGGGAGGGCCGCCAGGCGGCGATCGAGGACACCACCACGACGACGCCGCCGCTGCGGCGCAGGTCCGGCAGCGCGGCGTCCACGACGGTCACCGGCGCCGACAGGTTCGTGGCGATGACGTCGTGGACCTCGCGCACGTCCTGGTCGTCCCAGCGCCGGCGCGGGGTGTTCAGCCCGGCCGCCAGGACCAGGGCGTCCAGCCGCCCGAAGCGCTCGACGACCGCGCGGCGGGCGGCGGCCACCGCGTCGGGGTCCTGCACGTCCAGGGGCAGGGCCAGCGCGTCGCCGCCCGCGGCGGCGACCTCGGCCGCGACCTCCTCCAGGGGCCCGCCGCGGCGCCCGCTGACGGCCACGGACCAGCCCGCCGCGGCCGCCGACAGCGCGACCGCGCGGCCCACCCCGCTGCCGCCGCCGGTGATCCACACCGTCCGCCCGTCCCGCTCCCGCACCGCCGTGGTCCCCTCGCCGCTCGCTACGCTCACGGTCCGACATCATGCCCGGGAGCGCCGTCCGGGCACCGGCGAGGAGGCCGACGTGCACCTGGACCTGTCCGACCGCGTCGTCGTCGTCACCGGCGCCGCCCGCGGGATCGGCCGCACGGTCGCCGCCCGCTTCGCCGCCGAGGGCGCCCGGGTGGCCTCCTTCGACCTCGCGCCCGACCCCGACCCGGTGCCCGGCGTCGAGCAGGTCGCCTGCGACGTCGTCGACCCCGCCTCGGTGGACGCCGCCGTCGCCCGCGTGGCCGAGCGCCACGGCGGGCTCGACGTCCTCGTCAACAACGCCGGCGTCAACGTCGAGGGGCAGGTCGCCGACCTGACGTGGGAGCGCTGGCGCACCTGCCTGGACGTCAACGCCGGCGGCACGTTCCTCGTCAGCCGCGCCGCCGCCGAGGTGATGAAGCGCGCCGGGCGCGGCCGCATCCTCAACGCCGCCTCGTTCGCGGCCGTCGTGCCCAGCGTCGGCAGCGCCGCCTACGCCGCCTCCAAGGCCGCCGTCGTGGCGTTCACCCGCGTCCTGGCCTCCGAGCTCGGGCCGTGGGGCATCACCGTGAACGCCTACGCGCCCGGCATGGTCCCCACCGCCATGAACGGGTTCGCCGACATGGAGCCGGCCGCGCAGGAGCGGCTGCTGGACACGTTGTCCCTGCGCCGCTGGGAGAGCGCCGACGACGTCGCCGACCTGCTGCTGTTCCTGGCCAGCGACGCGGCCTCCTACATCACCGGCACCCTCGTCGACGTCTCCGGCGGCAAGCTGGCCACGCAGTTCCCCGCCCGCGCCCACCAGGCCGCCCGTGCGGCGGGTCAGACCCCGGGCGCAGGCGCGGCTGGTCCCGCGGGCTGACGACCGGCGCGCGGGGCGGCTCCTACGCTCGAGCGGTGCCGCCGCAGAACGTCTTCGACCGGTTCGTCGCCTGGACGCGGGCCCACGCCCTGCTCCTCGACGTCCTGGGCGCCGCGCTGCTCACCGCGGTGAGCGCGGCGACCGCGACCGCCGCCGGGGCCCGCGGCGTCCTCGTCAGCGTCCTCCTCTGCGCGCCCCTGGCGCTGCGCCGGGCCCGCCCCGAGGTCTCCGGCGCGCTCGTGGCCGCGGGCGGCCTGCTGCAGACGGTCGTCGTCGACGCGCCGCTGGTCGCCGACGGCGCGGTGCTCGTCGCCCTGTACTCCCTGGCCGCCTACGCCGCCCCGTGGGCCTCGCGCGGCGGCCTGCTGCTCGGCCTGGCCGGTGCCGTCATCGCCCCGGTCCGGTACGGGTTGCTGACCTACGCGTTCGTGGACCCGGTCTCCCTCGCGGCGGCCGTCGTGTTCCTCGCCGTCGTCGTCGTCGCCACCTGGTCGCTGGGCAGCCTGCGGCGCGCCTCCCGCACCAACGAGCTGGCCCTGGTGGAGCGCGCCCGGCTGCTGGAGAACGAGCGGGAGAACGAGTCGCGGCTGGCCGCCACCGCCGAGCGCCAGCGCATCGCCCGCGAGATGCACGACGTCGTCGCGCACTCCCTGTCGGTGATCATCGCCCAGGCCGACGGCGGCCGGTACGCCGCGGCCGCGAACCCCGCCGCGGCCGCCGAGGTCCTCGGGACGATCTCGGCGACCGGCCGGCAGGCGCTGGCCGACATGCGCAACCTGCTGGGCGTGCTGCGCCAGGGCCCCGGCGACGAGCGGGCCCCGCAGCCGGACGCGGGGCGGATCGGCGACCTCGTGCAGCAGGTGCGCGCCAGCGGCCTGGACGTCTCCCTCGACGTCGTCGGCGAGCCGCGCGAGCTCCCGCCGGCCGTCGGGCTGGCCGCCTACCGGATCGTGCAGGAGTCCCTCACCAACGTCCTCAAGCACGCCGGGCCCGCCGCCCGCGCGCAGGTGCAGGTGCGCTGGGACGCCGACGCGCTGCGCGTGGGGGTGGACGACGACGGCCGCGGTGCCGCCGCGGTGCCGCCGGCGGCACCCGGCGGGCAGGGCCTGCTCGGCATGGGCGAGCGCGCGCGCCTGCACGGCGGCAGCGCCTCGGCCGGGCCCCGTCCCGGCGGCGGGTTCCGGGTGCGTGCGACGCTGCCGTACACGTCCTGACCCGCCCCGCCCGAACCCGTCCCGCACCACCCGGAGGTCCCGTGCCCGCCGTCCGCGTCGTCCTCGTCGACGACCAGCAGCTCGTCCGCGCGGGGTTCCGCATGGTCATCGACTCCCAGCCGGACCTGCAGGTCGTCGGCGAGGCCTCCGACGGCCTGGCCGCCGTCGCGCTGGTGGAGCGCACCGACTGCGACGTGGTGCTGATGGACGTGCGCATGCCCGGCGTGGACGGCATCGAGGCCACCCGTCGCATCACGGCCCTCGCCCCGGCGCCGGACCGGACCGGACCCCGCGTCGTCGTGCTGACCACGTTCGACCTCGACGAGTACGTGGTGGCCGCGATCGCCGCCGGGGCCAGCGGTTTCCTGCTCAAGGACGCCCCGCCGGAGGAGATGCTCGCCGCCGTGCGCACCGTCCACGCCGGGGACGCCGTCATCGCCGCCAGCTCCACCCGCCGGCTGCTGCAGCACGTCGGGCCGATGCTGCGCGCCGAACCCTCGGCCGCGCCGGAGACCCGCCTGCCCGACGACCTCACCCCGCGCGAGCTGGAGGTGCTGGAGTGCATGGCGCACGGGCTGACGAACGGAGAGATCGCCGCCCGGTTCGTCGTCTCCGAGGCCACCGTGAAGACGCACGTCGGGCGGGTGCTGGCCAAGACCGGCTCGCGCGACCGCGTGCAGGCCGTCGTCCTGGCCTACACCGCCGGGCTCGTGCAGCCCGGTGAGGTGCTGCGCGACGCACGCTGACGTCCGTCGGCGTCCACCTGCGGGAGGACGCCGGCGGGACCGTCTCCACCGCCGGGGCGACGCGCGGGCCGTGCGGAGATCCGTTCCGCGCCCGACGCGGCGCGGGGCCGGCAGTTCCTAGCGTCGGGAGCGCCCGCCGGGGATCCGGCGGGCGCGATCCGAGGAGGAGACCCGTGCCCGTACCGCGACCCGTCCCGTCGCCGGAGGTGCTGCGCGCCGGCGCGCCCGCCGTGCGCGCCACCGGCCTGCGCAAGACGTACGGCCGCGGTGACGCCGCCGTCCACGCCCTCGCCGGCGTCGACGTGGAGTTCACCCGCGGGGAGTTCACCGCCATCATGGGCCCGTCGGGTTCCGGCAAGTCCACGCTCATGCACTGCCTGGCCGGTCTGGACACCGCGACCGCCGGGCGGGTGTTCCTCGGCGACACCGAGCTCACCGCGCTGCGCGACGCCGAGCTGACCCGCCTGCGCCGCGACCGCGTCGGTTTCGTGTTCCAGTCGTTCAACCTGCTGCCCGTGCTGACCGCCGGGGAGAACCTCGTGCTGCCGCTGCAGCTGGCCGGGCGCACCCCCGACCGCGCCTGGCACGAGGAGGTCGTCACCCGCCTGGGCCTGCGCGAGCGCCTGCGGCACAAGCCGTCCGAGCTGTCCGGCGGGCAGCAGCAGCGCGTCGCGGTGGGGCGCGCGCTGCTGCCGCGGCCCGACGTCGTGTTCGCCGACGAACCCACCGGGAACCTCGACTCCCGCGCCGGCGCCGAGGTGCTGGGGCTGCTGCGCGCCAGCGTCCGCGAGTTCGGGCAGACCGTCGTCATGGTCACCCACGACCCCGTCGCCGCCGGGTACGCCGACCGCGTCGTGCTGCTGGCCGACGGCCGGCTGGCCGGCGGGCTCAGCGACCCCACGCCCGACGACGTCATCGACGCGCTGCGCACCCTGGGGGCCTGAACCGTGCTGCGGACCACCCTGGCGCAGCTGCGCGCCCACGGCGCCCGCGTCCTCGCCTCCTGCCTGGCCGTCGTCATCGCGGTCGCGTTCGTCGTGGCGACGCTGGTGCTCAACGCCTCCGCGGGCGCCAGCCTGCTCGACGCCGTCGGCAAGCCGTTCACCGCCGCGGCCGCCGTCGTCACCCCCGTGCGGGGCACGGACCTGGACGGCGACCCCGTCGCCACCGGCGCCGCCCTGCAGGCGGCGGAACGCAGCCTGCGCGACCTGCCCGCGGGACGGGTGGCGCAGGTCGCCGCCGACCGCTCGACGGGCGTGCAGGTGCAGCTGCCCGGGCGCACCGGCAGCACGTACGCGCAGGCCGACGCCGTCACCGCGCCCGGCCCGCTGCGCTGGGAGGGCGTGCTCGCCGGCCGGCTGCCCGCCGCGGCCGGCGAGGTCGCCGTCAGCGAGCGCACCGGCGCCGCCGTGGGCGACGAGCTGACCGTCACCGTGGTCCCCTCGTCCGAGGACGGCGGGGAGTCCACCGAGCGGGTCCGCGTCGTCGGCGTCGTCGACCTGACCGGCGACCCGACCGCCCGCTACGCGGGGCGGGTGTTCGCCACCGACGAGCAGCTGCGCACCTGGGACGCGCCCGTGACGCGGCTGCGGGTGGCCGCGGCCGGCGGTGCGGCGGCGGGCCCGGCGGCGGAGGAGGTCCTCGGCGCGGTGGCCGCCGCGGTGCCGGGGGAGCTGGCCGCGGTGAGCGGCCGGGAGGCGGCCGAGGAGCGCGCGTCGGCGTTCACCGGCGACGCCGCCGCCCTGACCTCCGTGCTGCTGGTCTTCGGCGCGGTCGCCGTCCTCGTGGCGTCCCTGGTCATCGCGAACACGTTCGCGGTCCTGCTGGCCCAGCGCACCCGCGACCTGGCGCTGCTGCGCTGCGTGGGCGCCACCCGCGCCCAGGTGTCCCGCTCTGTGCTGCTGGAGGCGCTCGTGGTGGGCCTGCTGGCCTCGCTGGCGGGCGCCGCGGCCGGGACGGGCCTGGCCGCCGTCGTGGCGCGCGTCGCGGCCGACGCCGACTCGCCCGTCCCGCTGGGCACCCTGCAGGTGCCGGTGCGCGCCCTCGTCGCCGGTGTCGTGGTCGGCACGGTCGTGACCGTGCTGGCGGCGCTCGCCCCCGCCCGCGCCGCCACCCGCGTGGCGCCGCTGGCCGCGCTGCGCCCGCTGGTGCCCGCCCCGGTCCGCTCGCGCGGCGGGCTGCTGCGCCTGGTCGCCGGCCTCGTGCTCACCGTGCCCTCCGCCGCGGCCCTCGTGCTGTTCTCCACCCGCGGCGCGCTGGAACCCGCGGTGCTGGCCGGGGCGGTCAGCTTCGTCGGCGTCGTCCTGCTCGGCCAGCGCCTCGTGCCCGCGGCCGTCGGGCTCGCCGGGCGGCTGGTGCGCGGTGCCGGGGTCCCGGCGCGGCTGGCCGCCGGCAACGCCGTGCGCAACCCCCGCCGCACGGCGGCCACGGCGACCGCGCTGCTCATCGGCGTCACCCTGACCACCGCGATGGTCGTGGGCGCCTCCTCGACCCGCGCCACCGCCGGCGACCTGCTGGAGGCCGGCTACCCCACGGACGTCGTCGTCTCCTCCTGGGAGGAACCCGTCGACGACGCCCTGCTGGAGCGGCTGCGCGCCCTGCCCGGGGTGGCGGGCGCGGTCCCGGTGCTGGAGGGCGAGGTGGAGCTGAGCACCGGCGGCAGCACGTCCGCCTCGGGCGTGGACACCGCCGCGGCCGCCGGCGTGGTCCGCTCGCAGCAGCGCGCGCCGCTGCCGGCGCCCGGCGAGGTCGTCGTGGCCGGCCGGTCCGCCGAGGCCCTCGGCCTGGGCGACGGGCAGGACGTGGAGGTGTCCTCGCCGGACGGGACCGCCGTGCGGCTGCGCGTCGTCGTCGCGCCCGACTCCGAGCAGGGCACGGTCCTGCGCACGGAGGACCTGCTGCGCGCCGACCCGGCCGCGCCGGTGTCCACCGCCTGGCTGCGCCTGGACGACGGCCTGGACCCCGACGCGCAGGCCCGGGTCGTCGACGACGTGACCGAGGTCGTCGCGGCGGCGCTGCCCAGCAGCGGCGTCAGCGGTGTCGTGGCCGTGCGCACCGCCTTCGACCAGGTCCTGACGACGATGCTGCTGGTCGTCACCGGACTGCTCGGGGTGGCCGTCCTCATCGCCCTGCTGGGCGTCGGCAACACCCTGGCCCTGTCGGTCGTCGAGCGCCGGCAGGAGTCCGGGCTGCTGCGCGCCCTGGGCCTGACGCGGCGGCAGCTGCGCGCCCTGCTGGCGTGGGAGGCGCTGCTCGTCGCGGGGGTCGCGGGGGTGCTCGGCGTCGTGCTGGGCACCGCCTACGGGCTGGCGGGCACCTCCTCGGTGCTGGCCGCGGAGGGCCCCGTCGTCCTCGACGTGCCGTGGGCGCAGGTCGCCGGGATCGTCGCCGTCGCGGCGCTCGCGGGCGTGCTCGCCTCGGTCCTGCCGGGGCGCCGTGCCGCGCTCACCTCGCCGGTGGCGGCCATCGCGGACTGAGCGCCGCGCGCGACGGCCCCGCACCCGGACCGGGTGCGGGGCCGTCGCGCGCGCCGTGCCCGTCGCGTCAGCCGCGGCGGCGGGCGAACAGGGTGGAGTCGTCGACGTCGAAGGTGCGCCCGTCGTGGACGACGGTGCGCGGGCGCTGCTCCACCACGAGCACCTCGAAGTCCTCCGGCACGGCCGGGAGGAGGTCCTGCGCCAGCCACATCGCCCGCCGCTTCGCCTCGTCGAGCCGCGTGTGGTGCTGCGAGGGGGAGTGGCCGACGACGAGCAGGTGACCGCCGGGGGCGACGGCCGCGGCCAGGCGGCGCACGACGTCGGTCATCCCCGCGTCCGGCGGGTGCAGGAAGTGCGTCGTCACCAGGTCCCAGGTGCGCCCGCCCGCGTCGAACTCGCGCGCGTCGACCCGCCAGCGCTCCAGGCGGTCGCCCACCCCGGCCTGCTCGGCGTGCCGGGCGGCGCGCGCCAGCCCGTTGTCGGAGAAGTCGGCGCCGGTGACGCGCCAGCCGCGCTGCGCCAGCCACACGATGTCCCCGCCCTCGCCGCAGCCGACGTCCAGAGCGGTGCCGGGTGCCAGGCCGGCGGCCAGGTCGACCAGCTGCGCGTTGGGCGCGCCGCTCCACCAGGTGCCCTCCCCGGCGTAGCGGCTCTCCCAGGACGCCGGCTCGAAGTAGTCATCCGGTACGTGCTCCGCGCTGTGCTCGCTCACCCCGGCAGCGTGCGGGCTCCCGCGGCGCCGCGGCCAGCGGTGTTGCCGCCCCGGCAAACCTCGCCGGGCCCACTCCCGGCGCGCTTCCCACCCCTCCCCGCGGCGGGAGGGGTGGTGGACGCGCCAGGAGTCGGGCAGCGGGGTGGGAGGGTCGGGGGGTGGCGGGAGCGGGAGGGCGCGCGGAGGTGTCGCGGTACCTGGTGGTCGGCGCGGGGCTGGCGGGAGCCGCCACGGCCTGGCGGCTGGCCGAGCGCGGGTGCGAGGTCACCGTCGTGGAGCGCGCCGTGCCGGCCGCGCCGGACGGCTCCTCGCACGGCTCGGCGCGCGTCCTGCGCTACGCCTACGCCGAGCGCGCCGACGTCGAGATGGTCGTGCGCGCGGCCGCGGGCTTCCGCGAGCTGGAGCGCCGCACCGGGACGGCGCTGCTGCGGACCACCGGCGCCCTGGACCACGGACCCGGCCGCGACCCGCGGGCCCTCGCGCGCGCGGTGGCGGCGGCCGGGGTGGAGCACGAGCTGCTGAGCGCCGCCGCGGCCCGGGCGCGCTGGCCGCAGGTCGTCGCCGACGGCGAGGTGCTGTTCCACCCCGGCGGCGCCGTCCTGGACGCCGAGGGCACCGTGCGCGCGATGCTCGACCTGGCCCGCGCGGCCGGCGCCCGGGTGCTCACCGGCTGGGCGCTGGAACGGTTGCAACGCACCGGCACCGGGTTCACCGCGCGCTCGCGCACGGGTGACGTCGTCGACGCCGAGCGGGTCGTCGTGTGCGCCGGCGGCTGGCTGCCCGACCTGCTGGGCGGCCTGCCCCTGCCGCCGGGGTTCCTGGCGGCGTTCCCGCCGCTGGAGGTCACGCAGGAGAACGCGTTCCACTTCCCCTGCCGCGAGGAGCACCCGCACGAGGGCTGGCCCACCGTCGCCCACGGCGGACCGGGCGCCACGGTGTACGCGCTGCCCGGCGGGCGCGACGCGCAGCACCGGGGCCTGAAGGTCGCCGAGCACCACGGCGGGCGCCCGATCGGCGCGGCCTCCGCGCGCACCGGCGCGGTCGACGCCGAGAACCGCGCCCGCGTCACCGAGCACGTGCGCCGGTGGATGCCCGGGCTCGTGCCCGAGCCGTACGCGGAGACCACCTGCCTCTACACCACCACCCCCGACGAGGCGTTCGTCCTCGACGGCGCGGACGGCCTCACGGTGGTGTCCGCGTGCTCCGGGCACGGGGCGAAGTTCGCGCCCCTGCTGGGGGAGCTGGCCGCCGACGTCGCCACGGGTGCGGGCGCCGCTCCCGAGCGCTTCCGGGTGGGCGGCGCGCGCGGTGGAGGCGCCGGGAACGGGTAGGTGGGACGCTGAGCCGCTCCGGTACGGGCCGGGGCGCGAGCGAGAGGAGCCTCCGGTGCCCGGTGGACTGGTAGCCCTGCTGGACGACGTGGCCGTGATCGCGCGGGCGGCCGCGGCCTCGGTGGACGACATCGGCGTCGCCGCGGCGCGCGCCGGCGCCAAGGCGGCGGGCGTCGTCGTCGACGACGCCGCCGTCACCCCGCAGTACGTGCGCGGCCTGACCGCCGACCGGGAACTGCCGATCGTCAAGCGGATCGCGGTCGGCTCCCTGCGCAACAAGCTGCTGATCATCCTCCCGGTGATCCTGGTGCTCAGCCAGTTCGCGGAGTTCCTGCTGACACCGCTGCTCATGCTCGGCGGCGCCTACCTGTGCTACGAGGGCGCGGAGAAGCTGTGGGCCAAGGTCAGCGGCCACGGCCACGCCGCCGAGGACGGCGTCAAGGACGAGGACACCCTCGTGCGCGGCGCGATCCGCACCGACCTCATCCTGTCCGCCGAGATCATGGTGATCTCCCTCAACGAGGTCGCCGACCAGCCGTTCTTCTCCCGCCTGGCGATCCTCGTGGTCGTCGGGATCGCGATCACCCTGCTCGTCTACGGCGCGGTCGGGCTCATCGTGAAGATGGACGACGCGGGGCTGGCGCTGGCCCAGCGCCCGTCGCCGTCCACCGCCCGCTTCGGGCGCGGCCTGGTCGCGGCGATGCCGAAGCTCCTGACGGTCCTGACGGTCGTCGGCGTCGCCGCGATGCTGTGGGTCGGCGGGCACATCCTGCTCGTGGGCACCGACGAGCTGGGCTGGCACGGGCCCTACGAGCTCGTGCACCACCTCGAGGAGGGCGTGCACGAGGCCGCCGGGGCGGTCGGCGGGGTCGCCGCCTGGCTGGTCAACACGGCCGCCAGCGCTGTGCTGGGCCTGCTCGTGGGCGCCGTGCTCGTCGCCCTGGCCTCCGTCACGATCCACCGCCGGCGCGCGGCGCAGCACTGACGGCGCCCGCCGCGCCGCCGCGGGCGGCGAGCGCGACGGCCGGCAGGACCAGCAGCGCCAGCACACCGCACCCGAGGGACAGCAGCCCGAACCCGCCGCCGGCCACCACGAACCCCGAGCCCATGCCGCCGGCGGCGCCCGCCAGCGCGATCGACAGGTCGACCGCGCCCTGGGTGCGGGCGCGGACCTCCAGCGGCACCGCGCCGGAGAGCACCGCGGTGCCGGAGACCAGCCCGAAGCTCCAGCCCAGCCCCAGCAGCGCCAGCGCGAGGGTGAGCGCGGGCACCGACCCGCCCGGAGCGGTCGCGGCGACCAGGCCCGCCAGCAGGAGCGTGAGCCCGCCCGCGCCGGCCACCCGGGGAGCGCCGAAGCGGTCGACCAGCCAGCCCGACAGCGGCGACGGCAGGTACATCGCGCCGACGTGGACGGCGATGACCAGGCCGGTCGCGGACACGGAGTGGTCGTGCGCGCGCATGTGGACGGGGGTCATCGTCATCACCGCGGCCATCACGAGCTGCGTGACGACCATGACGGCCGCCGCCCCCAGCACCGCGCGTCGCGCGCCCGGTGGCCGCGCGAGCGCCGCGGGACCCGCCACCGGCGCCGCCGGCCCGCCGGACCCGCCGGCGCGCTCGCGGGCCAGCAGCAGCGGGTCCGGGCGCAGCAGGGTCGCCAGCACGAGCCCGGCCGTGCCGTAGGCGAGCGCGGCCAGCAGGAACGGCCCGGCCAGCGCGGGGATCCCCCAGCGCTCGGCGACGTCGCCGGTGGGGCCGACGAGGAGGGGCCCGACGACGGCTCCCAGCGTGGTGGCCACCAGGACGGTGCTGACCGCCCGCCCGCGCCGGTCCGGGGACGCCAGGTCCGCTCCGGCGTAGCGGGCCTGGAGGTTGGTGGCGCTGCCCGCGCCGTACACCAGCAGCGCGCCGAACAGCAGCGCCACGTCGTCCAGGGCCGCCGCCAGCACCACCCCGGCGGCGCCCGCCGCGCCCACCAGGTACCCCAGCGCGAGCCCCGGCCGACGCCCGCGGCGCTGCGAGAGCCGGCCGACCAGCAGCGCCGCGGCCGCCGAGCCGGCGGTGAACAGAGCGGCGGGCAGCCCGGCGAGGCGGGTCGAGCCGAGCAGGTCCTGGGCCAGGAGAGCGCCGACGGTGATGCCGGCCGCCAGGCCCGCTCCCGAGAGGACCTGCGCGAGCACGAGCACCCGCAGCACCCGGCGCTGCTCGGGGTCCACCGGGTCGGGGGTGGACGGGGCGGGTCGGCGGGGCGGGCGCACGCGGAGATCGTGGCACCAGCGGTCCGGCACGCCCCGCCCGCCGCGCTGCCCCGCCGCGCTCTGCTGGCGCGGCCGGCGCGCCGCTAGCGCTGCACCCGCGGGGCGGCCGCCGCGTCGGCGAGCAGCCCGTCCGCACCGCGGTCGGGGTGGTGGACCGCCGTCGCGGTCGTGACGGTGACGTCCCACCCGGCGACCGGTTCCTCCGCGACGAGGTGGCCGAGGCGCTGCGCCAGCTCCTCGGCCGCCCGCGCGCCGGTCCCCGGCAGGACCACCGCGAACTCGTGGTCGCCGGTGCGGGCCAGCAGGTCGGTGCGCCGCAGCGCCACGTGCAGGCGGGCGGCGACCTCCGCCAGGACGGCGTCGGCCGTGCGCCGTCCGGCGATGCCGGTGACCCGCGCGAAGCCGTCGACCTCGAGCAGGACCAGCGCCAGCTCGCCGGGCCGGCGGGCCAGCCGGGCGGTCTCCTCGGCCAGGCGCTCGTCGAGGGCGCGCCGGTCGGCGGCGCCGGTGACCGGGTCGGTGCGCGAGCCCTCGCGCAGCCGGCGCGCCAGCTCGCGCTCCCGCGACCGGACCGCCTCCAGTTCCTCGAGCGCCACGCGCAGCGACAGCTCCACCGAGACGGCGGCGGCCAGGTCCTCCAGCAGCTGCAGGTCGTCCTCGCTCCAGCGCCGGGGCACGACGTCGGCGGCGCAGAACGCGCCGAGGACGTGCTCGCCGTGGCGCAGCGGGAACCCGGCGTAGGCGCCCGCACCCATCTCCACGACCGCGGCGTGCGCGCGGTACGCCGGGTCGGTGCGCGCGTCGAAGAGCACCACCGGGCCCTCCTGGTCGACCACCTGCGCGCACAGCGAGTGCGACAGCGGCGTCCAGCGCTGCGAGGCCCACGGCTCGGGCAGCCCGACGGCCGCCCGGATCACCTCCCGGTCGCCGGTGATGAACGAGACCATCGCCACCGGCACGCGCAGCACGCGGGCGGCCAGCCGCACCAGCCGGTCCAGCCCCTCGCCCTCCCCGGCGGCGCGCACCGCGTCCTGGACCGCTGACCGGCGCTCCGCCTCGGCCAGCGGTCCCCGGGGCGACGTCGCGCCGGGAGGCACGCGGTCATGCTGACCCGGTCCGGCCCGCCCGGCAAGGGCGGGCGGTGGCGCGCTGAGCGCTCCGGCGGGGGACCGGCTGCCACACTGGGGCCGCTCCCGCCCGGGACCGCCACCCCCTCCAGGACGCCCGAGGACCCCGCGTGCCGCCCACGTACAAGGACATCCAGCGGATGACCGGCCTGTCGCTGGCCACGATCTCCAAGCACTTCAACGGCGGCAACGTGCTGGCGGCCAACCGGGCGGCGATCGAGGAGGCCGCCGCCGACCTGGGATTCCGCGTCAACGAGGTGGCCCGCAGCCTGCGCACCCGGCGCTCGGGCACGGTGGGCGTGCTGCTGCCGGCGCTGGACAACGACTTCCACCTGGAGGTCATCGCGGGCGTCGAGGCGGTCCTCAAGGACGTCGGCGTCAGCGTCGTGGTCGTCTCCAGCCACACGTCCGCCGCGGGGGCCGCCGGTGCGGTGGACCTGCTGGTGGACCGGCGGGTGGACGGGATCATCGCCGTGCCCGGCCGGCACGACGGCGAGCCGCTGCGCGCGGCGGCGGCGCGCGGGCTGCCGGTGGTGCTCGTGGACCGGCTGGTCAGCGGGCTGGAGTGCGACGCCGTGGTGCTGGACAACACCGGCGCCTCCGCGCAGGTCGTGCGCCACCTCGTGGAGCACGGGCACCGGGAGGTCGCCGTGGTGACCGGCACCCCGGACGTGTGGACGATGCGCGAGCGGCTGACCGGGTTCCGCCGCGCCATGCGCGCCGCCGGGCTGCCCGTGGCCCGCGAGCACGTGGTCCGCGGCCCGCTGACGGTGCGCACCGGGCGCGAGGCGGTGCACGCCCTCCTGGCGGGCGAGCGGCGGCCCACGGCGGTGTACGCCACGAACTACGAGCTGACCCTCGGCGCGGTCGTCGCCCTCAACGAGGCGGACGTCGACGTGCCCGGGGACGTCTCCCTCGTCGGTTTCGACGGCGAGGTCGTCGCGCAGGTCGCCCGGCCGCGCACGTCCGTGTACGTGCAGCCGGTGCGGGAGATCGCGCGGGAGGCCGCCGAGCTGATGCGCGAGCGGCTGGCCGGCGACGGGGAGGGGCCCGCCCCGCGGCGGCGGGTGCTGACCGGGCGCTTCGTGCCGGGCGGTTCCGTCGGCCCGCCGCGGGGCTGAGGACACCACCGGGCCGCTGGCCGCCCGCCCGGTGCCGCGCGCAGGACCGGGGCCCGTGCCCCTTGTCCGCGCGAATCGTTTCGCGTACCGTTCCGTCACGCCCTGCGCGGCGGGCTCGCACCGCCGGCGCAGAACTTCGACGACGAAGGACGGATCATGGCCGATCTGCACGCCCGCCCCGCGAGGCGGTCCCGCTCCCCGCGCCGCGCCCGGTCCGCCGGGGCCGCGGCCGCCCTCGTCCTGGCCCTGTCCGCCTGCGGCGGCGGCGACTCCGAGGCCGGCGGTGGCGCCACCACCGACGGCGACGTCACCACGCTGACCTGGCAGATGTGGGCCAACTCCCAGATCGAGACCGACGCGCTGAACCGCCTGTCCGAGATGGTCACCGAGCAGCACCCCGACATCCGCCTGCAGCTGCAGACCAGCTCCTTCGCCGACTACTGGACGCGGCTGACCGCCCAGGCCAGCGGGGGTGACGTCGCCTGCCTGCTGGGCGTGCAGGGCCCGCGCGTGCCGCTGATCGCGGACCTGCTGCGGCCGCTGCCGGAGGACGAGCTGCAGGGCGCCGGCATCGACATGGCGGACTTCAACGAGGAGATGGCCGCCTCGCTGCAGGTCGACGGCACCCAGGTCGCCGTGCCGTTCGACCTCGGTCCGCTCGTGGTGTTCTACAACGCCGACGCGTTCGAGGCGGCCGGTGTGCCCCTGCCCGAACCCGGCTGGACGGTGGAGGACTTCACCGCGGCCGCCGAGGCGCTGCAGGCCAGCGGGATCGACGCCTACGGCTTCTTCCCGACGTACGACGCCTTCACGGCGTGGTCGCTCACGCTGACCGGGCAGCAGGCCATCGGCGACGACGGCGAGCTGAACCTCGACACCCCCGAGATGGCCGGGGTGTTCGAGACCCTGCAGGCGATGCGGGAGCAGGGCCTGAGCCCGGCGCTGCCCGCGACGAACGACGGGCTGGAGTCGCTCAACCAGTACATGGCGGGCAACACCGCGATGGTCGTCGACGGGCCGTGGCAGTACGGCAACATCGTCCAGAACGCGGCCTTCACCCCCGGGGTGGCCCCGATGCCGGCGGGCCCGGACGGGTCCGCCTCGCACCTGGCCGGCTCCGGCTACGGCGTCTCGGCCAACTGCTCGGCGCCGGAGGAGGCGGTGCGGGCGCTGTCGGTCATCACCGGGCCCGAGGCCCTGCAGTACCTCGGGGAGATCGGGCGCGCCTACCCGGCCCGCACCGAGCAGGCCGCCTCCTGGTACCAGGGCGAGCTGGCCGACGCGCAGCCCGCGCTGGAGTACGCCATCGAGAACTCCACCTACCTGCGCACCAACCCGCAGATGAACCAGCTGGGCCAGCTCTTCCAGCAGTACGGCATCCCGGCCTTCAACGGCCAGCAGGACGCCGGGGCCTTCCTGCAGCAGATCCAGTCCCAGGTCGGCGGGTCCTGAGGTGGTCCGCTCCGGCGCGGTGCCGCCGCACCGCGCGCCCGTCCGGCGGGGGGAGGTGCCGTGGCCGTCACCCTCCCCCCGGTGAGGCGGGACGTCCGCGGCGCCACGGCGACCGCGGCCGTCGGCCGCCGCCGCTCCCTGACGGCGTGGGGGTTCCTCGCGCCCAGCGCCGCGGGCTTCGCGGTCTTCACGCTCATCCCGATCGTGGGGTCCATCGGCCTGGCCTTCTTCGTGTGGCCGCTGCTGGGCGAGCGGACCTTCACGGGGCTGGACAACTTCCGGACGCTGTTCACCACCGACCCGGCGTTCTGGCGGGCGATGCTGAACACCACGATCTTCGTGGTGCTGTACGTGCCGCTGAACTTCGTCGTCTCGCTCGGCCTGGCGCTGTGGATGGGCCCGCGCATCCGCGGGCGCGGGCTGTACCGGGTGCTGTTCTTCCTGCCGGCCGTGACGCCGATGGTCGCCAACGCGCTGGTCTGGCGGCTCCTGCTGCAGCCCGGCGGGCTGTACGACACGGTCGCGCAGTCCTGGTTCGGCCTGGACGCGCAGAACCCGCTCGGCGGGCCGTTCTCGGCCATGGTGTGCGTCGTGCTGATGTCCGTGTGGCAGGGGTTCGGCTACAACATGCTCGTCTTCGCGGCCGGGCTGGAGGCCATCGACCGCAACCTGTACGAGGCGGCGGCCATCGACGGCGCGGGGACGCTGCGCCGGTTCTGGAGCATCACCGTGCCGATGCTGTCCCCGTCGATGTTCTTCGCCGCCGTGATGACGCTCATCACGTCGTTCCAGGTGTTCGCCCAGCCGTACATCCTCACCGGCGGCGGACCGGGCAACGCGACCCAGACGACCGTCATGCTGATGTACCAGTCCGGCTTCCAGTTCTTCCAGCTCGGCACCGCCTCGGCGATCGCCACGGTGCTGCTGCTGCTCATCGTCCTCGTCACCGGCCTGCAGTTCCTCGGCCAGCGGAGGTGGGTCCACTATGACCACTGAGGCCGTGCGCCCCCGGGCGGCCCGCGCCCCCCGGACCGCCGGGCGCCGGCGCCGCTACGCGCCGAACGACACGACCCGCCCCGCGGTCGTCTCGCAGGTGCTGCTGACGCTGGTCCTGCTGCTCTTCCTCGTCCCGTTCGCCTGGATGGTCGCCACGGCCCTGAAGCCGGCCGCCGAGGTGTTCGGCGAGCCGCGCCTGGTCGGCAGCAGCCTGCGCTTCGACAACTTCACCACCGCGTGGAGCTACGTGCCGTTCGGCCGCTTCATGGTCAACGGGATCGTCGTCTCGGTGGCGGGCACGCTCGTCACGTGCGTGACGTCGGTCCTCGCCGCCTACGCCTTCGCCCGGCTGGAGTTCCGCGGCCGCGAGTTCTTCTTCCTGCTGTACCTGGTGACCCTGATGGTGCCGCAGGAGGTCATGGTCGTCCCGATGTTCATCCTCATGCAGGAGTTCGGCTGGACCAACACCTACCAGGCGCTCGTCCTGCCGTGGGCCTTCTCCGCGTTCGGCACCTTCCTGCTGCGCCAGTTCTTCCGCGGCATCCCGCGCGAGCTGGAGGAAGCGGCCCTGGTGGACGGGGCCAACCGGCTGCGCGTCCTGGTGCAGGTGGTCCTGCCGATCGCCCGTCCCGCGGTGGCGGTCCTGGCCGTCTTCACCTTCATCAACTACTGGAACAGCTTCCTGTGGCCGCTGATCATCACCAACAGCCAGGACATGGCCACCGTCCCCCTGGGTCTCAACCTGTTCCTGGGGCAGCAGGGCAGCCAGTGGCACCTGCTGATGGCGGCCGCGACGATCTCCGTGGTGCCCACGGTCGTCGTCGTCCTGCTGCTGCAGCGCCACCTCGTGCGGGGCATCGCGATGTCCGGGCTGGGCGGCCGCTGACCGCCGACGCGCCCCGCACCGCCCCCACGCAGCAGCACGCCCGGTCCGGAGGGCCGCACCGATGACCTTCTTCCCCCGCCGCACGGTCCACCTCGACTTCCACACCGGTCCCGACGTCCCGGACGTGGGCGCCGACTTCGACCCGCGCGCCTTCGCGCGGACCTTCCTCGACGCCCACGTCGACAGCGTCACGGTCTTCGCCAAGTGCCACCACGGGATGCTCTACTTCGACACCGACCGCCCCGAGCGGCACCCGGGGCTCGTCCCCGGCCTGGACCTGCTGCGCGAGCAGGTCGACGCGCTGCACGCCGTCGGGATCCGCGCGCCCGTCTACCTCAGCGTCCAGGTCGACGAGCACGCCGCCCGCGAGCACCCCGAGTGGGTGGCGCAGACCCCAGAGATGACGCTGGTGCGCCGCCGGGAGGGCAGCCACGCGCAGGGAGACGCCTACACCGCCGGCTGGCACGTGCTGGACATGTCCACCGGCTACCAGGACCACCTGGCGGGTCAGGTCACCGAGGTGCTGGAGCACCTCGGGCAGGTCGACGGGCTGTTCCTCGACATGTGCTGGGACCAGCCCAGCAGCACCCGCGCGGCGAACGAGGCCGCCCTGGCGGCCGGCCTGGACCCGACGACGCAGCAGGGCCGCGACGCCCACGCCCGGCGGGTCGCCCTGCGGTACATGGCCCGCTTCCGCGACCTGGCCGCCCCGCACCTTGCACCCGGCGTCGCCTCCGGGGTGTGGTTCAACTCCCGGCCCAAGACGAACCTGCACGCCGAGGCGCAGCTCCTGCGGCACGTCGAGGTCGAGTCGCTGCCCACCGGCGGGTGGGGGTACGCCTACCTGCCCTACGTGGCGCGGTTCGTGCGCCCGCTGGGACTGCCGACGCTCAGCCACACCGGCCGCTTCCACCGCAGCTGGGGCGACAACGCCGGCCTGAAGCCGCAGGCGGCCCTGGACTACGAGACGCGGCAGATCCTCAGCTACGGCCTCACCAACGGGGTGGGCGACCTCCTGCACCCGCGCGGCGTCCCCGACGCCGCCGTCTACGAGCGCGTCGGCCGCTCCTACGCCCACGTCGCCGCGTGCGAGGAGCACCTGGCGGGCACGGCGCCGCTGGCGCAGGTCGCCCTCGTCGTCGACCCCGACCTCGGCGACGCCCCGGGGGCGTCCGGCATCGGGGCGGTCCGCCTCCTGCAGCAGCTGCGGCACCAGTTCGACGTCGTCCCCCCGCGCGCCGAGCTGTCCGGGTACGAGGTCGTCGTGGTGCCGGAGACGACGCGCGTCGACGGGGAGCTGGCGGCGGCGCTGTCCGCCCACGCCGCCCGCGGCGGCGGGCTGCTGCTGGTGGGGGAGGGCCTGCGCGGTCCCGACGGCGCGGTCAGCGTCCCGGGAGCCGGCCTGGAGGTGCTGGGCGAGGCCGAGCACGCCACCACCTTCCTGCGCAGCGTCCACCCCGCCGTCCCCGACCTCGGCCTCGACGCCGTCGTGTACGAGCGGGGCCTGCGCGTGCGCCCCCTGCCGGGCACCGAGGTCCTCGTCGGCACCGTCGCGCCCTACTTCGACCGCGACTGGCGACGCTCCAGCGGACACTCCTACACGCCGCCGGACTCCGCCGCGGGGGTGACGGACTCCCCGTCGGTGACCCGCCGCGGGCGGGTCGTCGCCGTCGCCCAGCCGCTGCTGAGCTCCTACGGCCGGTTCGGGCTGGAGGCCCACCGCACCGTCCTGGCGGCCCTGCTGCGCGAGCTCCTGCCGCGGCCCGTGGTCACCGCGACGGGTCCGCTGCACCTGGAGGTGGTGGCCCACCGCGGCGAGGACCGCACCGTCGTCAGCCTGCTCAGCTACCTGCCGACCCGGGTGGGCGCGGGGCTGGGCGGCGAGGGGCTCGACCTCGTCGAGGACCCGTTCCCCCTCGTCGATGTGGACGTCGTGGTGCGGTGCCCGCGGCCGCCGTCCACCGCCGTCCTGCAGCCGGCCGGCACCCCGCTGGAGGTGCGCGTGGAGGACGGCGCCGCTCACGTGCGCGTCACCGTCCTCGACGGGCACGCTCTGCTCGTGCTCGAGCACCCCCCGACACCCTCGACCCCGACCACCCCCCGAGGAGCCTGACGTGACCGACACCCTGCCCGACGTGCCGGCGGACGCCGTCGACCCCGCGCTGGTCCCGCAGCGCGTCCTCGCCGGCGGCGCGCGGATCCCCGCCATCGGCGTGGGCACCTTCGGCTCCGACCGGTACGGGCCCGACGAGGTCGCCGCGGCCGTCGCGGGCGCCCTGCGCGCCGGGTACCGGCTGGTGGACTGCGCCTCGGTGTACGGCAACGAGCCGCAGGTCGGCGCCGCGCTGGCGGGGGCGTTCGAGGCCGGCCTGCCCCGCGAGGACGTGTTCGTCATGTCGAAGGTGTGGAACGACGCCCACGACCCGGACGCCGCCGTCGCGTCGGTCCGCCGCTCGCTGCGCGACCTGCGGCTGGAGCACCTGGACGCGGTGTTCGTGCACTGGCCGTTCCCCAACCACCACCCGCCGATGGCCGACACGGACGCCCGCGACCCGCACGCCCGCCCCTACGACCACGACGCCTACCTGGCCCTGTGGCGGGCGCTGGAGGGGCTCGTCGACGCCGGTCTGGTGCGCCACCTGGGCACCTCGAACACCACCGTCCCCAAGCTGCGGCTCCTGCTCGCCGATGCGCGCGTCCGCCCGGCCCTGAACGAGATGGAGCTGCACCCCACGTTCCAGCAGGAGGAGCTGTTCTCCTTCTGCGTCGAGCACGACGTCCTGCCGGTGGGGTACTCCCCGCTGGGCTCGCCGTCGCGGCCCGAGCGCGACCGCACCCCCGACGACGTCGCCGACACGGAACTGCCGGTGGTGCGCGAGATCGCCGCCGCGCACGGCGTCCACCCCGCGCTGGTGTGCCTGAAGTGGGCGGTCGCCCGCGGGCAGGTGCCCATCCCGTTCGCCGTCAAGCCGGCGCAGTACACGGCGAACCTGCGCGCGGTGACCGAGGACCCGCTGACGCCCGCGGAGGTGGAGGCCCTGCGCTCGGCCGAGCGCGGCAACCGGCTCATCAAGGGGCAGGTGTTCCTGTGGCCGGGCTCGCGCTCCTGGCGGGACCTGTGGGACGAGGACGGGACGATCCCCGGCCGCGACGTTCTGGAGGGCTGAGGGCCGTGCTGAACTACCGCCTGCTGCACCCGCCGCTGCTGGCCGCGCTGGCGCGCGCCGGGCACGGCGACCGGATCGTCCTGGCGGACGGGAACTTCCCGCTGCGCACCGCCGTGCGGCCGGACGTCGAGGTCGTGCACCTGAACCTGCGGCCCGGGACGGTCAGCGTGCCCGACGTGCTCGAACCGCTGCTGGAGGCGGTGCCCGTCGAGGCGGCCACCTACATGGGCACCCCCGACGGCGCGGTCGTCGACGCCCACGCGGACTACGACCGGCTCCTGGGGCCGGCCGTCCCGACGACCGTGCAGGGGGACCGGTGGAAGTTCTACGACGAGACCCGCGGTGAGGACGTCGCCGTGGTCGTCGCCACGGCGGACCAGCGGCTGTGCGCCAACCTCGTGCTCACGGTGGGGGTGCGCGGGGGCGGGCCGGGGTGAGCGGCGCGCCGCCCGGTGACCCCTCCGGTCCCGTCGTCGTCGACGCCCACCAGCACCTGTGGGACCCGGCCCGCCGCCGCTACCCGTGGATGGAGGTGCCCGGCCGGGAACCGCTGCGCCGCCCGTTCGCCCTCGACGACCTGCGCGCCGCGACGAGCGCGGCCGGGGTGCAGCGCACGGTCCTCGTGCAGACCGTCTCCGCGGCGGAGGAGACGCGGGAGTCCCTGCGGACGGCCGGCGGGAGCGGCGGCCTCGTCGCCGCGGTCGTCGGCTGGGTGGACCTGGCCGGCGACGTCCCGGCGCAGGTCGCGGACCTGCGCGGCGGGCCCGGCGGCGCGCTGCTGGCCGGGGTGCGGCACCAGGCGGAGGACGAGCCGGGCACGGCCTGGCTGGAGCGCGGCGAGGTCGCGCGCGGGGCGGTGGCGGCCGCGCGGGCGGGGCTGGTGCACGACCTGCTCGTGCGCGCCGACCAGCTGGACGCCGCGAGCGCCCTGGTGGACGCCGTGCACGAGGCCGAGCCCGGCGCCGTGTTCGTGCTCGACCACGGCGCCAAACCCCCGGTCGGTGGCGACGGCTGGGCGGCGTGGGCGGCCGCCGTCGCGCGCCTGGCGCAGCGGCCGCACGTGCGCTGCAAGCTGTCCGGGCTGTTCACCCTCGTCCCGGCGGGCGCACCGGACGAGGCGCTGCGGCCCACCGTCGAGCACCTGCTCGGGGTGTTCGGGCCCGGGCGCCTGCTGTTCGGCACCGACTGGCCGGTGAGCACCCTGGCCGCCGGCCACGCCGACGTCGTCGCCCGCACGCGCGCGCTGCTGGCCGGACTGGCCCCCGGTGAGCGCGCCGCCGTGCTCGGCGGCAACGCCGTCACCGTCTACGGGCTCGACGCCCCCGTTCCCCGCTGACCCCCGCTGACCCCCGCTCGACCCGAGCCCGACCCCGATCCCGATCCCGACCGAGGAGGCACCCCCGTGGCGATGTTCGACGGCGCGCCGCAGCGCCCGGAGCCGTACCGCAGGTTCGAGCGGGAAGTGCCGCAGTGGTACCGCGACGCGAAGTTCGGGATCTTCGTGCACTGGGGGGCGTACTCGGTGCCGGCCTGGGCCGAGCCGACCGGTGAGCTGGGCACCGTCGACGAGCGGACGTGGTTCGCGCACAACCCGTACGCCGAGTGGTACGCCAACACCGTCCGCATCGACGGCAGCCCGGCGCAGCAGCACCACCGCGAGGTCCACGGCGGGGCGCCCTACGACGAGTTCCTCGACCGCTGGGGCGCCGAGGAGTTCGACGCCACCGCGCTGGTCGACCTGTTCCGCCGGGCCGGCGCGCGCTACGTGGTGCCCACCACCAAGCACCACGACGGGATCGCCCTGTGGGACGCGCCGGGCACCGGGGACCGCAACACCGTGCGCCGCGGCCCGCGCCGCGACCTGGTCGGCGAGTTCGCCGCCGCCACCCGCGCGGCGGGCCTGCGGTTCGGCACCTACTACTCCGGCGGCCTGGACTGGTGGTTCACCGACTTCCCGCCCATCACGGGCATGGACTTCTCCGCGGTGCGGCCCGTCGACGAGGCGTACACCGAGTACGCCACCGCCCACGTCGCCGACCTCGTCGACCGCTACGCCCCCGACGTGCTGTGGGGCGACATCGAGTGGCCCGACGCCGGCAAGCCGGAGGGGCCGCGCAGCTTCGCCCACCTGCTGGACCGCTTCTACACCGCCGCGCCCGACGGCGTCGTCAATGACCGCTGGGGCCTGACGCACTGGGACTTCCGCACCAGCGAGTACCAGCAGGGCCGCTCGGTGGAGACCAGCGCGGCGTGGGAGAACTGCCGAGGCATCGGGCTGTCCTTCGGCCACAACCGGGCCGAGGGCCCCGAGCACCACCTGGACGGGCCCGCCGCGGTGCGCCACCTGCTCGACGTCGTCTCGCGCGGGGGCAACCTCCTGCTCAACGTCGGCCCCGACGCCGCCGGGCGGGTCCCCGAGCTGCAGCGGCGCTGCCTGGAGCAGGTCGCCGCCTGGATGGAGCTGCACGCGGACGCCGTGCACGGCACGGAGGTGTTCGCCGGCGGCGGGGCGTCCGAGGAGCCGTGGGTGCGCTGGACCCTGCGCGGGCGCACCGCGCACGCCGTCGTGGAGGCGGAGGGGCGGGTCCGCCTGCCCGTGCACGCCGGGCGGCTGGACGTGGCGGGGGCGCGGCTGCTGGACGGCACGGCGGTGGCGGCCCGCGAGGTCGACGGCGGCGTCGAGGTCGAGCTGCCGGAGCGGAGCGTGCCCGGGCCGCAGGTGGTGGCCCTCGACCTCGCCTGAGCCGGTCCTTCAGCCGATGCTGGTGTCCCCGTCCCGCTGGGCGGCGAGGCTCCACACGGCGGGCAGGCCGTCGTCGTCGCCGGAGTAGTCGTCCGGTGTCGACTGCAGCGGGGTGACGCGCGCCTGCCACGCCACGTTGGCCGGGTGGTCGCGCAGCGCCTCGCGCATGGCGGCGTAGTCGTCGACGTCGACGAGGTGGAACACGTCGCGGCCGCTGCGCCAGATCCGCCAGTCCCGCACGCCCGCGGTCGTCAGCGCCTCCACCAGGTCGTCGGGGACGGCCGCGTGCAGGGCGTCGTACGCCTCGACGGCGTCGGCGTGCAGGCGGGTGTGCAGGGCCTTCTCGACCACGTCGTCGTCCTCTCGGAGCCGGTGCCGGAGCTGCGGCGAGCGTACGCCGGGAACCGGTGGCGGGAGCGGGACCGCGGCCGGTCAGCCGCGGCGCGCGCCCAGCGCCCGCACGTGCGCGGGCAGTTCGGCGGTGACGTCGTCCAGCAACCCCGCGAGCGCCCCCGGGTCGCCGCCGGCGGCGATCCAGCGCCGGTACGCCTCGCGCCACACCGTCAGCGCGAGCCCGGCGGCCAGGGCGGCCTCCCCGGCGGGGACGCCGTCGGCGCGCAGGAACTCCTCCGCCCGCTGCTGCCAGCGCAGCTGCTGGGCCAGGTCGCGCGCCCGCAGCGCGGGGTTCTCCTCCAGCACGCGCTCGCGGGCGCACTTGACGTCGCCGTCGCGCCCGGCGGACGCGGCGAGCGCCCGCACGCCGTGCAGCAGGCGGGCCAGCGGCGCGGCGTCCGCGCCGGCGGGGACGGCGGCCTCGAGGACCTCGCCGAACGCGTCCTCGTCGGCCGCGAACATCGCGTCGTCCTTGTCGCGCACGTGGCGGAAGAACGTGCGCGGGGACATGTCGGCGGCGTCGGCGATCTCAGCGACCGTCGTGGCCTCGTACCCCCGCTCGGCGAACAGCCGCAGGGCCTGCTCGGCCAGCGCGCGCCGGGCCGCGGCCTGGCGCCGCTCGCGAGGGGTCGGTCGCTGCACGCCGTCATCTCAGCACACGACGTCTTGACAGCACCAGCCGATGTGACACATCGTGCCATCACGACAACGTGAGCCACACCGATCGACAGGAGAACCCCGTGGACGTCACCGGTTCCACCGCCCTGGTCACCGGCGCCTCCGGCGGCATCGGCGAGGGCGTCGCCCGCGCCCTCGCCGCCCGCGGCGCGCACCTGGTGCTGGTCGCCCGCCGCGCCGACCGCCTGGAGGCGCTGGCCGCCGAGCTGCGCGCCCGGCACGGCGTCGAGGCGCTCGCCGTCCCCGCCGACCTGGCCGAGCCCGGCGCCGCCGCCCGGGTGCAGGAGGCCGTGGAGGCGTGGGGCGGCCGGGCCGTGGACGTGCTCGTCAACAACGCCGGGTTCGGGCTGACGGGCCGGCTGGCGCAGGCCGAGGACCCGGCCCGGCTCGCCGCGATGGTCTCCGTGAACTGCACCGTCCTCACGGAGCTGACCGCCCGGTTCCTGCCGGGCATGGTCGCGCGCGGGCGCGGCGCCGTGGTGAACGTCGCCAGCATGGCCTCCTTCGCGCCCCTGCCCGGCTTCGCCGTCTACGCCGCCACCAAGGCGTTCGTCCTGTCGCTGTCGCAGGCGCTGTGGGCCGAGACGCGCGGCACCGGGGTCCTGGTGACGGCCCTGTGCCCGACCGCCACCGACACCGGGTTCTTCGACGTCTCCGGCGAGAGCGCCGGGGCGGGGGTGCGCCGGCGCAGCGTCGAGCAGGTCGTCGCCACCTTCCTCGACGCGCTGGACGCCGACCGCCCCGTCGTCGTCGACGGCCGCGCCAACGAGGTGGTCGCCGCGGCGAGCAGGTTCGTGCCGCGCGGGCCGTTCCTGCGCCTGGCCGGCCCGCGCATCGCCGACCGGGTCGGCGCACCCACCGCCCGCTGAGCCGCCCGCTGGACCACCCGCCCGCGCCGACCGCCGGGCGACCCGCGCCTACGACCTGGGGATGACCCGGGGCCGCCCCGGGTACGGCGGGGGCAGCGGGCGCGGACCGTCCCGCCGCCGGACGCGGTGCGCGCCCGCGCCGGGCCAGGCTGCTGCCGTGACCACCGCCACGCGCGCCGCCGAGACCACCGCCCCGTGGACCGCGCCGGCCCGGGTGGCGCTGCCGCGGCCCCGGGCGCTGTCCGTCCCGCCGGCCCTGCGCGCCCGCGCCGCGCGGCTGGCGACCCCGCTGCGCTTCGTCGGCGCGGGCCTGGCGGGCAACGCGACCCACGCGCTGGTGTTCCTGCTGCTGGTCCGGTTCGCGCCCGTACCGGTGGCCGCGGTGAACGTCGTGGCCGTCGTCCTGTCGACGGCGGTGACGAACGAGCTGCACCGCCGGTTCACGTTCCGCGGCGGCGCGAGCACCGCCTGGTTCAAGGGGCACGGCGTCGGGGGAGCCGCGGCCCTGACGGGGCTGGTGCTGAGCACGACGGCGCTGGCGCTGTGGCACCACCTCGCGCCGGGCGCGAGCGGCGCCAGCGGTCTCGCGGTCGTCTACGCCGTGACCGGGACGGTCGGGCTGGTCAACTTCCTCGTCCTGCGCCGGGTGCTGCGCGCGCCGGCGCTCCCCGCGCCGCGCTGAGGGCGCCTACCCGCCCGCCGGTGCCAGCTGCGGCACCTGCTGGGCGGTGCGGCGCCAGGCGCTGACCAGGTCCACCTCGGGGTCGCGCAGCCACTGCACCTGCAGGCCGTCCATGAGTGCCAGCACGTGCCGGGCCAGGTCCCGCGCGTCGGGTCCGGGCGGCGCCAGCCGCGTCAGGTGGTCCAGGGTGCGGCGCTGGCGCTCGGCGAAGAACCGGTGCGCCGGGTGCTCGGGGGCCAGGGACTCCACCTCCAGCACCGCGTACAGGCGCACGATCTCCCGCTGCCCGGCGTTGCGCCGCACGATCGCCGCGCACAGCTCGGCCAGCGTCGGCTCGGGCAGGTCGTCGCCGGCTCCGGCGGCGGGAGGGTCCGGGTGCGCGGCCGCGCCCAGGTGCTCGGCCAGGGACCGGTGGTCCTGCTCGTCGCGGTGCTCCAGCACGGCGGTCAGCAGGCCGCTCTTGGAGCCGAAGTGGTGCAGCAGCCCGCCGAGGGTCAGGCCGCAGGCGTCGGCGACGTCCTGCACGGCCAGGCCGCGGTAGCCGTGCTCGGCGATGAGGGCCGTGGCGGCCTCCAGGACCTGCCGGCGCCGCTGCTCGGCGCTCATGCGCACGCGCGGACGGGTCGGGTCGGCGGGCACGCGCCGTTCCTACCACCCGCCGTGCGCTACTGTCCGCGCGAGCTACTGACGAGGTCGTCAGTAAGGGCGACGGGACGGGACGGGGTGGGACCGGTGGAGGATCGGACGGGCGCCTTCGGCGAGGCGGTCGAGGCGGTGCGCGCGGGCGCGGACCCCTTCGAGCGGGCGCGCGCGCTGCACGCGCTGATGAGCGAGGACGAGCGGCTGTGGCTGCTGGACGGCGACACGCCGTTCTGGGAGGGCATCGAGGAGATGCTCGACGGCGGTTACAACACCAGCCCCCTGCCGCACGGCGCCGTGCCGCGCCTCGGGGTGCCGGGGACCCGGTTCGTCGACGGCCCGCGCGGGTGCGTGTCCGGGCACGGCACCGCGTTCCCCGTCTCGATGGCGCGCGGCGCCACCTGGGACGTCGAGCTGGAGGAGCGCGTCGGCGACGCGATCGGCCGCGAGCTGCGCGCGCAGGGCGGCAACTTCTTCGGCGGCGTGTGCGTGAACCTGCCCCGCCACCCCGCGTGGGGCCGCGTGCAGGAGACGTACGGCGACGACCCGCACCACCTCGGGGAGTTCGGCGCCGCCCTGACCCGCGGCGTGCAGCGGCACGCGATGGCGTGCGTGAAGCACTACGCCCTGAACTCCATGGAGAACGCCCGGTTCCACGTCGACGTGACCGTCGACGAGGCCACCTTGCACGAGGTCTACCTGCCGCACTTCCGCCGCGCCGCCGACGAGGGCGTGGCCGCGGTCATGAGCGCCTACAACTCCGTCAACGGCGAGTGGGCCGGGCAGAACCGCTACCTGCTCACCGAGGTGCTGCGCGAGCAGTGGGGCTGGGACGGCGTCGTGGTCAGCGACTTCATCTGGGGCCTGCGCGACGCGGCCGCCAGCCTGGAGGCCGGGCTGGACCTGGAGGAACCGTTCGTGCAGCAGCGCGCGCTGCACCTGCGCGACCAGATCGCGGCGGGCGAGACGTCCTGGGCCGCCGTCGAGCGCGCGGGCGTCCGCCTGCTCGCCGCGCAGCTGCGCTCGTACGCGGTCCGCAGCGAACCCGACCCCGGCCCGGAGGTGGTGGCGAGCGCCGGGCACCGCGCGCTGGCACGCGAGGTCGCCGCGCGCGCGATGACGCTGCTGCAGAACGACCCCGTGGACGGCACGCCCGTCCTGCCGCTGGACCCGGCCGCGGTGCGGCGCATCGCCCTGGTCGGCCGGCTGGCGACGGCCCCGAACACCGGCGACCTCGGCTCGTCGAACGTGCGCCCGCCGAGCGTCGCGACCCCGCTGGACGGGATCCGCGCCGCCTTCCCCGGCGCCGAGGTCCTCCTCGTCACCGACGACGACCCGGCCGCCGCCGCGGAGGCGGCGCGCGCCGCGGACGTCGCCGTCGTCGTCACGGGTTTCGACGAGAAGGACGAGGGCGAGTACGTCGGTGGCGACACCATGACCGACCCGACCCTGACGGCCCTGTTCCCGCCCCGCCCGGGAGGTGCGGACGCCGGTGCGCCGCAGGACGCGGTCATGACGGCCGGTTTCGGCGGCGACCGCACGTCGCTGCGGCTGCGCCCCGTGGACGAGGAGGTCGTGCGGGCCGTCGCCGCGGCGAACCCGCGCACCGTCGTCGCGGTCGTGGCCGCCGGCGCGGTCGTCACGGAGTCCTGGCGCCACGACGTCCCCGCGCTGCTGCTCATGTGGTACGCGGGGATGGAGGGCGGGCACGCCCTGGCCGACGTCCTCACCGGCGCCGCGGAACCCACCGGCCGCCTGCCGTACGCGGTGCCCACCAGCGAGGAGCACCTGCCGGCGTTCGACAAGGACGCCCACGCGGTGACCTACGACCGCTGGCACGGCCAGCGCCTGCTGGACCGCCTCGGCGTCGAGGCCGCCTTCCCGCACGGTTTCGGCCTGTCGTACACGACGTTCGCGCTGGAGGACGTCACCGCGGGCGCGGGCGCGGACGGCGTCCCGCAGGTCCGGGCGACCGTGCGCAACACCGGCGCCCGCGACGGCCGGCACGTCGTGCAGGTGTACGGCCGGCGCACCGACGGCGCCCGCGCGGGGGAGAGCCTGCTCGTGGGGTTCGCGCCCGTCGCCGTCCCCGCCGCCTCCGCCGTCGAGGTGGTCGTGCCCGTCTCGCTGCGGGCGCTGGGCGCGTGGGACGCCGAGGCGAAGCGCCTCGTGGAACCCGCCGCCGCGGACGTCGTCGTGGAGGTCGGCTCGCACGCCCGCGACCGGGCCGCGCACGTGCTGCCGCTGGGGGGTTGAGCGGTCCACGCGCGCGCGGGTGCGCCAGCGCTTAGCCTCCCGGAGGCGTGCACGAGGGCGCGCCCAGGACACCGGAGGACCCGTGGCAGCGAAGAGGACCGTCCCGTTCGTGGTGGAGGCCGCCGGCACCGGCGTGGCCCAGCAGCTGACCGTCCCGGGGGAGGAGCAGCACGTCTTCCACGCGGACACGCTGCCGTCCTTCGGCGGGCAGGACGCCGCGCCCAGCCCGCTCAGCTACGTCCTGGGCGCGCTCACCTCCTGCAACCAGGTGACCGGCAGCCTCGTGGCCAAGGACCTGGGCGTGCAGCTGGGCCGCTGGACGTTCCGGGTGCAGGGCGACCTGGACCCCTCGGTCATCGCCACCGGTGCGGACGGCAACGCGAACTTCGACAGCGTCAGCGTCAGCGTGCAGGTGGAGACCGACGCCACGCCCGAGCAGTTCGAGCGCCTCAGCGCCGAGACCGAGCGGCGCTGCCCCGTGACGCAGATGGTCAAGCGCAGCGGCCTGGAGTTCAGCAGCGAGTGGCGGGCCGTCCCGCTCGAGGCGGCCTGAGCTGACGCGCGCGGGCGGCGCGGCACCGCGTCAGGCGGTGCCGCGCCGCCCGAACAGGCGCTCGCGCAGGGCGGCGGGCAGCAGCGCCAGGCGGTCGGTGCGCGAGCCGTCGCTCTCCAGCAGCGCGGCCAGGACGTCGAGGTCTAGCCGGTCGCCCTGGACGACGACGCCGCGGGCGCGGCCGTTGGCGTCGTCGAAGACCACCGCGTCGGTGACGACCGTGGCGACGGGGTCGCGCCCGGGCGGGAGCTCGTCGCCCCAGACGGCGCGCAGGTCCTCGACCAGCCGCGCCGTGCGAGCGCTCTCACCGAGGGCCGCCGAGTTCGGCTCGTCGAAGGGCACGGAGGCACTGTGACCCATGCGGGACCGATTCGTTGACCCTCGAACGGGGGGCAAGCAGTGGCGATCGGGCGGATACCGGTGCGACGGCACGAGGACGCCCCCCGGTCGTCGCCGCGCTCGGCGCGGTCGACCCCTTGTCCGCCTCCGCGACGACGCCGACGATGGACGGGTGCCCAGCGCGGTCGACGACCTGCAGCGGGTGCTCGACGCCGCGGTGCCGTGCGCGGCGGCCACCACGTGGAGCGACGTGGCGACCCTCGTGCTGCCGGCCGTCGCGGAGCTCGTCCGCGCCGACGGCGCCGTCTTCCACGAGGCCGACCCCGCGCTCACGCAGCAGCTGGACATCTGGTCCGCGGGTGCGGAACCGCCGCTGGCGGTGATGTCCGGGTACGCCGCCGTCATGCCCCGGCACCCCTTCGTCACCCACCTGCCGCAGCTGTCCGCGGTCCCGGCCGCGCGCCTGAGCGACCTCGTGGCGCCGGGCACGTGGCGCGCCTCGCCCGTCCACCGGGACTGCCTGCGCCACCTGGGGATCGACGACCAGGTCGCGCTCGTGCTGACGGCACCGCCGCACGCGGTGCGCCTGGTCACCGCCCACCGCGCCGGGCGGCCCTTCACCGAGCACGAGGAGCGCTCGCTCGCGCTGCTCGGCCCCCACCTGCGCGCCACCTTCGACCGGTTGGTCCGCTGCGGCGGCCCGCGCCTGGTCCTGCGGACCGTTCCCGACCTGCGCTGGGTGGAGGACGTCCTGGCGCCCGCACCGCCGGCCGGGCTGACGCCGCGGGAGCAGGAGGTGCTCACCCTGCTGGCCGCCGGGTGCAGCAGCGCCCAGGTGGCGCACCGGCTCGGGTGCAGCCCCCGCACCGTCGACAAGCACGCGCAGAACCTCAGCGCCAAGCTGGGCACCGCGTCGCGCTGGGAGGCGGTGAGCCGCTGGCGCACCAGCGGCGGGCAGGTCCCGGCGCGCTAGCCGCGCCTACGCGGTTGTGCGCATCGACGCGGCCGGCGGCCCGGCCTAGCGTCGGCCCGGGGCGCACCCGCGGAGGGCGCGCACGTCGTCGGGGGGCCCGTCGTGGACGTTCGGCAGATTCTGTTCCGCTGGGCGGGGACGCTCCTCGCGCCGCTGCT
The DNA here is from genome assembly GCF_041020755.1 of Kineococcus terrestris. Lineage (NCBI taxonomy): Bacteria > Bacillati > Actinomycetota > Actinomycetes > Kineosporiales > Kineosporiaceae > Kineococcus > Kineococcus terrestris. The sequence continues at coordinate 44,744 of NZ_JBEUEI010000004.1, forward strand.
CCTGGTCGGTGCGATCGCCGCACCCGCCCGTGCCGTGGAGCGGGACGGGGCGGCCGAGGCGCCGGCACGGCTCGCGGCGGGTGCGCCGGTGAGCCGGCTGGCCGGCGCGGACCGGATCGGGACCGCGGTGGCGGTGTCCGCCGGCACGTGGACGTCCTCCCGGGAGGTGGTCCTGGCCTCGGCGCGCGACTTCCCCGACGCGCTCGCGGCGGGCCCCCTGGCCGCCCGCCTGGACGCGCCCCTGCTGCTGACCGACCCCGCACTGCTGCCGCCGCCCGTCCTCGCGGAGGTGCGGCGCCTGGGCGCCGAGCGCGTCACCCTCGTCGGTGGCGCCGCCGCGGTGGGTCCGGCCGTCGAGGCCGCGCTGTCCGACGAGGTCGAGGTCCGGCGCCTGGCCGGACCGGACCGCTACGCCACGGCCGCGGTCCTCGCCCTCGAGGCCGGACCGGGATCGTCGGGGGACGTGGTCCTCGCCGCCGGGTCGGCCGCCTCGCCCGACCGCGCCTGGCCGGACGCGCTGTCCGCCGGCGCGCTGACGGCCGCTCCCGGGGCCGTCCCGGTCCTGCTGACCAGTCCTGACGCCCTGGCGCCCGCGGCCCGGGACGCCCTGCCGCGGCTGCTCGGCGAGGACGGCGCGGTCCGCGTCGTCGGCGGTCCGTCCGCCGTCTCCGCCGCCGTCGAGGAGCAGGTGCGCGACAGCGGAGCGGCGGTCGAGCGGCTGAGCGGCCGAGACCGCTACCTGACCTCGCTGGAGGCGGCGGCCGCCGCCCTGCGCGAGCACGGCGCCGCACCCCGCCCCCTGGTCCTGGCGACCGGGGCCGCGTTCGCCGACGGCCTGGCCGCGGGAGCGCTGGCGGCCCGTCTCGACGCCGTCCTGCTGCTGGTGCCCCCCGGCGACCCGGCAGCCCGGGCGGACCTGCGCGCCTGGCTGGCGGTCAACGGTCCCCGCGTCGAGCGGCTCGTCGTGGTCGGAGGTCCCGCGGCGCTGCCGGAGGTCACCGCGTCCGGGGTCGGCGCCGCGCTGGCGACCCCGCCGCTGCGCCTGCCGCCGCCCGCCGCGGCTCCGGCGCCGGGGACACCGCGGGAGGTCGCCGAGGAACTGGTCCGCGACCTGCGCGCGGGCGATCCGCGGCAGCGCCGGGCAGCCGTGCTGGCCGCCCTGGCGTGGGCGGGTTTCTCCGTGGCCGGCACCGACGGCTCGCCCGCGGTGCCCGCCGACCCGGCGGCCGACCAGGGCGTCGTCCTGCCCGCCTGGCAGGCGCTGGCGCTCGCGGAGGCCCCCGACACCCGGGCCGACGTCCCGTTCCTGACCCTCGTCGAGCAGTCCGCCGCCGACGTGCCCGGCCTGGCGCCGCAGGAGGTGGCCGAGGCGCTGCTGGGCGGCGTCCTGGGCGTCTCCCCCCGCGACGCCCTCGGGCTGCAGCGCTGGTCCGCCCTGTTCTCCGCCGCCGGGCTCGACGAGCGCGGCGGCTACGCGGTCGAGCAGCGGACGACGGCGCTGCAGTCGACGCTGCTGTTCACCCGGCTCGCCGCCGAGTCGTCCGTCGCCGCGCGGACCGGGGCGGAACCCGCGCGGCCGCTCGCCGGCGCCGCGAACCCGTGCACACCGACCGGTCCCGCGGCGACCGTCCTCGACAACGCGGCCGTCGCCTCGAGCACGGCCTTCGGGCGGTACTGGGAGTACGTCGCTAGCGCCGTCCCGTCGGCCGACCGCTTCACGCGCGTGCTGCCGTGGGTGAACAACGCGCTCGCCGCGGTGCAGGTCGTGCTGTCCCTGGGACAGGTGGAGCTGACAGCGGAGCTCGTGCCCGCCGCCGACCCGTCGCGCGAGTTCGAGCGGACGCGGGACACCGTGCCGGGCGAGGTCGGCACGGTGCGGATGACGGTGCGGACGGGCGGTTCCGACCTCGAGGTCCTCAACTGCGCCCGCATCGTCCTGAACTCCCTGGGGATGGACTTCTCGGTGGCTCCGGGAGGGCCCGTCGCGGGTGCGCGGATCACCGCGACCGACCTCGCGCCGCAGCTCGTGGAGCACCCGGTCGCCGGGCAGAACCTGGTGGACCGGCGCACCGACGCCGCCGGTGCCGTCACCGCCCTCGTGCGGGGCCGGGCGCAGCCGTACGACCTGGGGGACGCGCCGGTGCCGGTGGCCGCCCGCCAGTCGTGGCGGGTGGCGGTCACCGCCGCGCCCAACGACCTGGTCAAGGACCTGCGCGACACGGTGGCCGGCGGTGTCGGGGGCGGGGTCGTGGGGGCCGCCACGCCGCTGGTGGTGCGGACCCTCGCCGCGGCGACCGTGTTCTCCACGTTCACCGCGTGGGCTCCGCTGCGCGACTGGTCGGACGGGCGCGTGCTGGACGTCGCGGTCCGCCTGCGCACCGACGCGGGGACCGACTACAGCAACGGTGTCACCAGTTGGCGGTGGCGTTCGGACCACGCGCTCTCGGGCACCGTCGCGCTGGACGAGGGCGCCGACGCCCCGCTCGTCGTGGACGCCGCGTCCGGCTCGGGAGGGTGGACGAACGCCAACGCGGAGAACGTGTGCGACTACTCCGGCGAGCGCTATCCCGGGATCTGCTCGACCGTCACCACCGTGACCGGGGCCCGCGGCGGCGCTATGAGGGTCCTGTCGGTCGAGGTGGACGAGTTCGGCGCGCCGACCGCCGTGACGCTCGCGCTCGACCCGGCGCCCGTGACCCTGACGAGCACCACCTGCTCGGGCGACTGCGGCCCCGGCGTGGCCGGTCCCGGACGCAGCGACGAGGTCGAACTGACGCTGGGCGACGTCCTGCAGCAGTACGGGGGAGGACCGCTGCGCATCACGGGTTTCGCCCCCGTGGACGCAGGGTCGGGAGCGGACGCCGTCCACCGCGCGACCTACACCGTCCGCGACGACGAGCACGACCACGTCGTGACGTTCACCGCCCGGCCCGGCGGGCCCGGGAACTGAGCTCCCGTCCGGTCGCAGCCCGCGCGGCGCGCTCCACCTCGACGCCGACCCGGACGGCGTTCCCGGCGGCGGGCGGACGGGCGGGAGACGGGTCACAGCGGTGAGCCGGGCGTCGTCGCCAGGGCGCCGGCGACGGCCCCGGCCGCGTCGCGCACCAGCACGACCACGAGCGGGCCGAACGGCGGCAGCCACTCGCTGACGGGCACGGCGTGCGCGTCGGCCGCCACCCGCGCGCTGCCGCGCAGGAGGTTCCCGTCCAGGGTCGTCGGCACCCGCACCCCGTCGACGTGGGTGACGTGCTCCACGGCCGCCCCGGCGGTGACGGTCGCGCTGAAGCGCACGACGGCCTCGTCCCCCTCGCCCTCCAGGATCACCTCGTCCACGGTGACGGCCAGGTCGCCCTCGGCGGCGGGCCGCGGCGCGGCGAAGAGCGCCTCGTCGGGCAGGGCGGGGGTGCGCGGCGGGGGCGTCCGGCGATCGCCCAGCGCGGCGACGGCCGCGGCGATCCGCACGAGCCGGGTGTCGCTGTGCGCGGGACCGGCGATCGTGAGGCCGACGGGCATCCCGGTGTCGGCCATCGTGCCCATCGGCACGGTGACGGTGGGGATGCCGAGGTGCCGGGGCACCAGGTTGCCGTTGGAGACCCACACGCCGTCGCGCCACGCGACGTCCGCCGAGGCCGGGTCCACGTCCGCGTCGGCGGGCGCCACGTCGGCGGCCGCGGGGAAGACGACCGCGTCGAACCCCTCGGCCGTCAGCCAGTCCTCGAGGTCGACCTGCCGCGTGCGCTCCAGGCCGCGCAGGCCCTCCGGCAGGCTGGCGACGTCCCGCCAGTGGCGGACCCCCTCCCGGGCGCGGACGACGTAGTCGGCGAGGTCGTAGGCGATGTCGTAGTGGCGCGTGCCGTAGCGGTCCGGCAGCGCGCCGGCCGGGGCGGGGAAGACGAGCGAGGGGTCGACGTCGGCGAGCCGGTGCAGGGCGGGGTCGCCGTTGCGGCGCAGGAAGTCGTCCACCGCCCACACCGCCAGGTCGCCGACCTCGTCGTGCAGGAACTCCCGGCTGACGAGACCGCGGTCGACGTGGTCGCGGGCGCCGTCGTGCAGCTTCTCGTAGTTCTCGACGACCGGGAAGGCCGTCTCGACCACCTCGGCGCCCGCCGCCTCCAGGTCGGCGCGCAGGTCGGCCCATAGCCTCATGACGCTCTCGCGCGTGGCGATCGGGTGCGCGCTACCGGGCTCGCCGTTGACGTAGCGGCGGGGCACGGCCAGCCGCAGACCGGCCAGCGGCAGTTCCTCCAGGTCGGCGAACGACGGCGGGCGGACCTCGGAGGGTTTCGGCAGCTCGACCCACGGCTGCGCGCGCCAGAGGTCGCCGCCGGTGTCGGGGTCGTCGGCGACCACGGCGTCCAGCACGTGCTGCAGGTCCCGCACGGAGCGGGTGTGGGGCACGACGACGTCCATCGTCGGCACGAGCGGCCAGTTGCCGCGCAGCGAGATCAGCCCGCGCGAGGGGGTGTGGGCGACGAGGGCGTTGTTCGAGGCCGGCGCCCGCCCCGACGACCACGTCTCCTCGGCCAGCCCGAACGCCGCGAACGAGGCGGCGGTCGCGGTGCCGGAACCGTTCGAGGACCCCGAACCGAACGCGGAGGTGAGGTACGAGGCGCTGTAGGGGGACTCCGCGCGCCCGTGCACGCCCCGCTGCATCCCCCCGGCCGCCATCGGCGGCATGGTGGTCAGGCCCAGGACGACCGCCCCGGCCGCGCGCAGCCGCTCCACCGCGAACGCGTCGGCGCCGGCGACGAGGTCGACGAAGGCGGGGGAACCCGCGGCGACGGTCAGGCCCCGCACGCAGTAGCTGTCCTTGACGGTGAACGGGACGCCGTCCAGCACCCCCCGCTGCTCGCCGCGCGCGCGCCGCAGGTCCGCGGCGCGCGCCTGCTCGAAGGCGGTGGGGTCGAGCACCGGCACGGAGTTCAGGCGGGGTCCGGAGCGGTCGTAGCGGCCGATCCGCTGCAGGTAGCGCGCGACCAGCTCGACGCTCGTGACCTCGCCCGCCGCGAGCGCGGCCTGCAGCTGCTCGACGTCCGCCTCGACGACGGTGAAGGCCCCGGTGTCCACGACGCGAAACATACACCGTTTGTTTATGGGCGGCCAGGGTTCCGCCGGCCCGTCCCCGGGAGGGGCGCGCCTAGACTCCCCGGCGTCCGGAGGAGGTCCCCATCGCCAGACCGAAGCAGCCGCTGCTCGACCGCGCGCTCATCGCCCGCACCGCTCTCGCGCTGGTAGACCACCACGGCCCCGACGGCGCGAGCATGCGCCGGGTCGCCGCCCACCTCGGCGTCAACCCCGCCTCGCTCTACAACCACGTCCCCGACCGCGCCGCCCTCGTCGAGGACGTGCGCGCGCTGGTGTCCGCCCGCATCGACTCCCGGCCCCTGCGCACGATGACGTGGGAGGACGGCCTGGCCGCCTGGGCGCGCTCCTACCGCGCGGCGTTCGCGCGGCACCCCCGGGCGATCCCGCTGCTGATGACCACCCGGGCCTCGGCGCCGGTGCTGCTGGCCCAGTACGAGGACTTCGCCGTGGCCGCGGAGGCCGCCGGGTGGGACAGCCGCGACGTGCTGCCCCTGCTGACCGCCTTCGAGTCGTTCGTCCTGGGCAGCGTCCTCGACATGTCCGGGCCGGCCGTCGTGTTCGACCCCACCGGCCAGGAGGAGGAGTTCCCGCGGTTCGCGGCGGCGTACGCCACCCTCGCCGACGAGGACCGGGCCGACCCGGTCGCCACGCGCGCGTTCGAGACGGGCCTGCGGATGCTCGTCGCCTCCGCGCGGCCCGCGCCGCGCTGACCGCGGTCACCGCGGTCACCCCCGCGCGGCCACGTCCTCCAGGACGGCCAGCCGCTCGCGGCTGCGCGGTCCGGTGGGCCACAGGACCGCGACGGTGCCGAACCCGAGAGCGGCGTACCTGCCGGCGGCGTCCCGGAACGCCTCGACCGAGTCCAGGGGGCGCTCGTCGCCGTACCCGAGGACGACCAGGCGCGACAGGGTCCCGGCCTCGCGGCCGCGACGGGCGCACGCCTCGTCCAGGGCCGCCGACTGCCGGCGCACCTCCTCCCACGCGGTGCGGCCCGCGCGCGCGACGTCCTGGGTGATCCACAGGTCGGCGCGCGCGGCCGCCAGGGCGAGACCGCGCGGTCCGGTCGCGGCGACGGCCACGGGAACGCGCCGCGACGGCCCGCCGCCGAGGGCGACGTCCCGGGCGCTGAACCACCGGCCCGAGGACGTGACCCGGTCGCGGGAGAGGAGGTCGTCGCCCAGTTCGACCCACTCGCGGAACCTCTCGGCGCGCTCGGCCGGTGTCCACGGGCCCTCGCCGAGGGCGTCGGAGTCCACGCCCGGGCCGCCGGCGCCGACCCCGAGGACGAAGCGCCCCCCGCTGACCGCGTCCAGGGCGAGGGCCGCCTTCGCCGCGGTGACGGGGTGGCGGAAGTTCGGCGACGCGACCATCGTCCCCAGCCCGATCCTCGACGTGGTGGCGGCGGCCGCGGCCAGGACCGTCCACGCGTCGTGCCAGACGGGCCGGCCGCCGAGGTCGAGGTGGTCCCACAGCCACCCGCGGCGCAACCCCCACCGCTCGGCCAGCAGCCACCGCTCGCGCAGTTCCGGCCACGGCCCGTCCGGCCAGAGCACGACGTCCACCGCCGTCCCCCGCGGCGCAGCGTCCTCGGTCACTCCGCACCCCCTCGCTCCCGGCGGGGACCGTACGGCGCCCGGACCGGTCGCCACCGGGAGTTCCGGCTGCCGGGGATCGGTCGGCAATCCCGCACCGGTCGAGCCGCGCGGCGCTACGGTCGGGCGGCCCCGGACGTCCCCGGCACGAGGAGCGAGCGATGCAGGAGTTCACGACCAGCGCTGACCCGACCACCCGCCCACCGGCTCCGGAGGTGCTGCGCTACACCGCGTTCAGCACCGACCCCGCCGGCGGGAACCCCGCCGGTGTCGTGCTCGACGCCACCGGGCTGGACGAGCGGGAGATGCTGGCGATCGCCGCCGACGTCGGGTACTCCGAGACCGCCTTCCTCGTGCCGGGGGAGGGTGGGCTGGACGTGCGCTACTTCAGCCCGCTGGCCGAGGTGACCTTCTGCGGGCACGCCACCATCGCCTCGGCCGTCGCCCGCGCCGAGCGCCACGGCGGCGGGAACCTCACCTACCGCACGGCCGCCGGGCCGGTGGAGGTCCGCACCGAGCGGGCGCCCGACGGCTCGTGGCGGGCGACGCTGACCAGCGTCGCGCCCCGCACGGTCGCGCTGGCCGTCGAGGACCTGCGGACCCTCCTCGACGTCCTGGGCTGGTCGCCGGACGACCTCGACCCGGACCTGCCGCCGCGCACCGCCTACGCCGGGGCGTGGCACCCGGTGCTGGCCGCGCGCACGCGCGAGCGCTTGGCCGCCCTGGACTACGACCTGGCGACGCTGGGTGAGCTCATGGCCGAGCGGGGCTGGACGACCGTCGACCTCGTCCACCGCCAGGACGAGCGCACCTTCCACGCGCGCAACCCGTTCCCGCCCGGCGGCGTCGTCGAGGACCCCGCCACCGGGGCGGCCGCCGCGGCGCTCGGCGGGTACTTGCGCGAGGGCGGGCACGTCGAGGTCCCCGCGACCGTCACCGTCCTGCAGGGCCACGACATGGGCCGCCCCAGCGTCCTGGAGGTGGCGATCCCCGCCGACCCCGCCGCGGGCATCGCCGTCACCGGGACGGCGGTGGCGATCCCGGCGGCTTGACCGGGACGGACCCGGAGGGCGTCAGCGCACGCGCTCGGCGGTGAACTGCATCCGCGGGTTCGCGAAGGCGTCCTGCGCCTGGACGATCTGCAGCTCCCGCTCGCCGGAGCGGTAGGTGTGCTCGATGAGGTCGAAGACGCTGGAGGTGGTGCGCTCCAGCGCGGCCTTGGCGTCGCCGGTGGAGCGGTAGTGCGCCGCGAACAGCGCTGCGGTGACGTCCCCGGACCCGTTGGCCTTGAACGGCAGCCGCGGGGTGCGCACGATCCACCCGCCGGCGTCGTCGACGGCGAGCATCTCCAGGACGTCGTCGCCCGTCTCGGGCCGCTCCACGCTCGTGACGAGCACCGTCGAGGGGCCCATCGCGCGGGCCGCGTCCACGGAGGCCAGCGTGGACTCCAGCGTCGTCGGCTCCGTGCCGGTGAGGAAACCGAGCTCGAACTGGTTCGGGGTGATGATGTCGGCGACCGGTACGACGCGGTCGCGCAGCAGGTGCGGGATCTCCGGGGCGACGAAGCACCCGGACTTCGCGTTGCCCATCACGGGATCGCACGCGTACACGGCCGAGGGGTTCGCGGCCTTGACCCGCCGGACCGCGTCGACGATGACGTCGCCGATGCCGGTGCCGCCCTGGTAGCCGGACAGGACGACGTCGATCGTCGGGAACACGCCCCGCTCCTCGACGCCGGTGATGACGTCCCGCACGTCCTCGGCGGCCATGACGGGACCCCGCCAGGCGCCGTAGCCGGTGTGGTTGGAGAAGTTCACGGTGTGGACGGGGACCACTTCCACGCCGATGCGCTGCAGGGGGAACACGGCGGCGGAGTTCCCGACGTGGCCGTGGGCCACCGCCGACTGGACGGACAGGACGATCACGGGTTCAGCCCTTCGACGGTGCGGGACGTGGAGCACGAGCTCGCGACCGGACGCACGCTGCCGCCGCGGGCTCGGGGGAGCCTACCCACCGGCCCGCGGCGGCGCGTGCCGCGCGGGGCCACGTCAGCGGCGTCGCCGCAGGCCCCACCGCGTCGCGGCGACGACGGCGATCACGACCAGCGCGCCGGCCCCGGCGAGCGCCGCACCGCGCGCACCGGCCGCCCGCACGGCACCGGCCCGGTGCAGGCGCACCCGCGGGCTCCCGAGCACCACCCGGCCGAACCGGGAGTCCACGCCCGCGCCGACGTCCAGCACCGGCCCCTCGGGGGTGAGCACGCGGGCCGACAGCCCCGCGGCGGCCAGCTCCTCGGACACGCGGGCCAGCGCCGCCGCCCGGGTGCGACCGCCCCGCAGCCCCGCCGCGGCGGCCGCCTCCTGGACCCGCTCGGCGAGGGCGCCGGCGTCCGCGGTGCGCACCAGCAGCTGCGTCCCGTCGGCCTCGACGCGCACGTCGAGGCCGTCGAGCTGCAGCGACAGGTCGGCGCTGAGCCGCAGACCCGCCGGGAGCGACCCGGCGGGCGGTGGGGCAGCGCTCACCCGCGGCTCGCGTCCTCGGCGGTCGTGATGCGCAGGACCCCGTTCAGCTTCCACGTCGCGCGCGGCGCGTCCGGGCCCGTCTCGCGGGGGACCTCCACCTGCATGTCGACGAACTCGTAGTTGATGGCCGCGCCGCGGCCCGTGAGGTAGCTCCACATCTCGCGGAACAGGTCGGAGAAGCTGGTGGTCTCCTGGCCGGTGACGTCGGAGGTCCCCGAGGCCGTGCGCACGGAGGCGCTGCTGGCGGCGCTGCTGGTGTCGGCGGAGGTGGTCACGTCGTGCCCTTCGTCGCGGTCGGTCGCCCGGCGTCCCGCGGGCGCTGAGCCGAGTGTGGCCGGGCGCCGGGGACCCCGCCACCCGCGGACCGCCCGCCACCGGGAGGGTGGCGGGCGGCGGGCGTCCGGGCCGGACCGGTCGCGTCAGTCCCGGGCGCCGACGAGGTCGGGCCGGGCCGCGAGCACGGCCCCCACCGCCGTGTAGCCCAGCAGGACCACCGTGCCGCTGGCGATGTCGGCGGCCTCCGCGCCGAAGAGCAGGATCGAGCCCATGACGAGCGGGAAGTACGCCTCGGCCACGGCCGGGTAGAAGCGCAGGACGCCCCGCCAGCGGCCGGCGACGGCGATGCGGATCCCGCACACGAGCATGCCGAGCATCGACAGCGGCCAGAACGGGTCGGTCCAGAACTGCACGGGGTTGCCCATGTCGGCGACCGTCGCGGCGAGCAGGCTGTTGACCATCGCGATGCCCAGCAGCACCGCCTCCACCCGCAGGAACCCGCGGGCCAGACGGCCCGTGCCGAGGGCCCGCGTCCGGTGGACGACCGCCAGCAGCGCCATGACGCCGGCCTGGAAGCAGAGGCTGCTGAGGTCGGCGATGCGCCCGGGCAGTTCGCCCGCCGGGGTGTTGAGGCCGACGACGTACGTGGTGAGCGACCACGCCAGGCCGCCGGCGACGAGGACGGCGGCGCGCCGGCGCACCCAGGAGGCGGTGGGCGGGTCGGCCAGCGGTTCGGCCCGGCGGGCGCCGCGCGGGGCCGGCAGCCCCGGCTGGACGGTGCCGGTGCGGGCGGACCCGACGTCGGTGCGGGCGGGGGCGGGGCGGTCGGTCGTGGACACGGTGGGCTCCTGTGCTGGGTGGGGGGCTGGCCGCCGGGGTGGCTGACGGGGACGACGTTCCCCGCCGCGGCGTCCCGGGCGTCAGGGCCGCGCGCTCCCGCTCCGGTCCCCTCCGGTGTCCCGGGTGCCCGGGACGCCGGGACCCGGGACGGCGGGACGCCCCCGGTGCCACGATCGGCGGGTGCGCGAGCTGGTGCGCCCGTCGGGGGCGCTCGTGGTGGTCGTCTGCGCGGCGGCCCTGGTCGTCAGCGCGGTGCTGGACGCCCGCTCTCCGGTCGCCGACCTGCCCGACGTCGTGAGCGCCGGCTGGAGCACCGCGCTGACGGGCCTGCTCCTGGCCGTCCCCGGCGCCGTGGTGCAGGCGCGCGGTCCGCGCTCGGGGCCGGCGGGACGCGACCGGGCGCACCCCGTCGCCGTCGTCCTGCTCCTCGCCGGGCTGCTGTGGGCGGTCGACGGCGTCTCGGCGTCCTGGCTGCTGCACACCCTGACCGCCGGCGACGGCGCGGGCGCCACCGCGGCCTTCTGGTCCTACAACCGGCTCGGCGCGTGGCTGCTGCTGCCGCTGCCGCTGGTGCTGCTGCTCGTGCCCGACGGCGCCCTGCCCCGCGGGCGGGTCCGGCGGCCCGCGGTGCTCGTCAGCCTGGCAGGCACCGCGCTGCTGCCGGTGGTGGTGCTCGGGGTGCCCTCCGCCGTCGTCGGGCAGCCGCCCGTGCCCGGCGTCGACCTCGACCCGCTGGTCGTGCCGCTGCCGGAGCCGGTGTGGACCGCGCTGTGGGCGCTGGCGCGGGCGCTGGTGCCGCTGAGTCTGCTCGTGCCGTTCGCCCTGCTCGTGGCGCGCTCGCGCGGCCCCGCCGGGCCGGCGCGCGACCGCAGCCGGTGGATGCTCTGGTCGGCGCTGGTCGCCGTCCTCACCATGCTGACGGTCTGGGCGCTGCCGGACGGGCTCAGCTCCGCGGCCCTGACGCTCTCGTGCGCGGTGGTGGCCGCCTCGTGCGCCGTGGCGCTGGTGCGCCCGGACCTCCTCGACGTCGACCGGCTGCTGGGCGGCACGCTCGTGTGGGCGCTGGTGGCCGGTTCCGTGCTCGCCGTCGACGTCGTGCTCGTGGCCGCTGCCTCGCAGCTGCTGGGCCGCTCGCTGGCCGAGCGCGAGGCCGCGCTGGTGGCCGTGCTGCTCGTCACCGCCGTGTACGGGCCGCTGCGCGAGCGCGTGTGGAGCGCCGTGCGCCGCCTCGTGCTCGGCGAGCGCGACGACCCCTGGCGCGCGCTGTCCTCCCTGGCGCGGGCCCTGGAGCGCTCGGGGTCCGCGCGCGAGCAGCTGCAGGCCGTGGCGGGGTCCGTGGCCCACGCGTTCCGCGTGGACGCCGTGGTCGTGGAGGTCGAGCGCGCCGACGGCGGCAGCCTCGTCGCGGTGCACGGGCGGCTCCTGGAACCGGGCGCCCGCAGCGAGCAGCCGCTGACCTACCGCGGTCAGCCCCTCGGGCGGATCCTCCTGCCGTCCGGGCCCGCCGGCCGCAGCCGGCTGTCCCGGCGCGACGAGCGCCTGCTCGGCGACCTCGTCCGGCAGGCCGCGCTGGCCGCGCGCGCCGAGGCGCTCGCCGACGACCTGCAGGCCAGCAGGGCGCGCATCCTCACCGTGCGCGAGGAGGACCGCCGCCGCGTGCGCCGCGACCTGCACGACGGGCTGGGCCCCGTGCTGGGCGCGGCCGTCATGGCCGTCGACACCGTCCGCAACCTCGCCCCGGACCTGCCCGAGCCGGCGCAGCGGATGCTCGGGCGGGTCCGCGACGACGTGCAGGAGGCGCTGGGGGAGGTGCGCCGCCTCGTGCACGAGCTGCGCCCGCCCGCCCTGGACGACCTCGGCCTCGTCGGCGCACTGCGCCAGCACGCCGAGCGCCTCGGCGTCGGCGGGCTGCGCGTGAGCGTCGAGGCCGCCGACGACCTCGACGCCGCCGCGTTGCCGGCCGCGGTGGAGGTGGCCGCCTACCGCATCGCCGGCGAGGCGGTCACCAACGCCGCCCGGCACGCGGGCGCCGCCCGCTGCCACGTGCGGCTGGCCCGCCGCGGCGCCGCGCTGGAGGTGGTCGTCGACGACGACGGCCGCGGCATCGACCCCGCGGCCCCCGCCGGGGTGGGGCTGGCGTCGCTGAAGGAGCGGGCCCGCGAGCTCGGCGGCTCGTGCGCGGTGACCTGCCCGCCCGGCGGCGGCACGCGCGTGGCGGCGCTGCTGCCCCTGCCCGCCCCGGAACCCGCCGCCGAACCCGCCGGTCCCGCTGCGCCGCAGGTGGTGTCGCGTGCCTGAGGACGAGGACGAGGGCGCCGCGCTGCCCCGGGTGCTCGTCGTCGACGACCACCCGCTGTTCCGCGACGGCGTCGCCGCGCTGCTGACCTCCACCGGCGCCGTCACCGTCGTGGGCACCGCCGCCGACGGCGAGCAGGCCCTGGCCGCGGTCGCGCAGCACGACCCCGACGTCGTGCTCATGGACGTGCAGATGCCCGTGCTCGACGGGGTCGCCGCCACCCGGCGGCTCGTGGACTCCGGCGCGCGCTCGGCCGTCGTCGTCCTGACGATGTCCGAGGAGGACGCCACGGTCTTCGCGGCCGTGCGCGCCGGGGCCCGCGGCTACCTGCTCAAGGGCGCCGGGCAGGAGGAACTCATCGCGGCCGTGCGGACCGCCGCGACCGGCGGGGCGGTGTTCGGCGCGGCGCTCGCGGCGCGGATGGCCGCCTTCTTCTCCGCCCCGCCCAGCCCGCCGTCGGCGGCCGCGGCGTTCCCCGGGCTGACGGCGCGCGAGGCCGAGGTGCTGGAGCAGCTGGCGGCCGGGCGCACCAACGCGGAGATCGCGGGCCGGTTGTTCCTGTCGCCCAAGACGGTGCGCAACGTGGTGTCGGCGGTGCTGGCGAAGCTCCAGGCCGCGGACCGCACCGAGGCGGCCGCCCGGGCGCGCGAGGCCGGTGTCGCACCGACCGCGTGACCCACGTCACCCCGCGCCGGCCGTGATGATCCGGCGCCACCCGACCCTCACCTCCTGTCGCGCGTCCCGCTGAGAGACCTCGGGTGCGCAGCGCACGAGCAGCACCCGCCGCCCGGTCACCGGACCGGCCCGCACGCCGCCGGGGTCCGCGCCGACGCCGTCGATGTCCGCGTCTCCTCCGGGGAACGACGGGCCGGCCGGGGCCCCTCGCGTCCGGTGACGACCACGCCCCCGACCACCCCCTCGAGCTCTGGAGGTACCCGTGTCGTACGAGCCGCCGGATCCCACCGGCCGCAGCACGACCCGCCGCGCCGGCAGCGCCCCCGCCGCCGAGGCCACCACCGCTCCCGCGCCGGCTCCCGCCCCGGTCAGCACCGTCCAGGCGCTGCTGGCCGAGTTCGCCGGCACCTTCGTCCTCGTCTTCGGCGGCTGCGGCGCCGCCGTCCTCGCCGCGGCCACCACGACCACCGACGGCACCGAGGTCGGCATCGGCTACCTCGGCGTCGCCCTGGCCTTCGGCCTGACGGTGTTCGTCATGGCGTGGGCCGTGGGCCCGCTGTCCGGTGGTCACTTCAACCCGGCCGTCACCGTCGGGCTGGCCGTGGCGCGCCGCTTCGCGTGGCGCGGGGTGCCCGCCTACGTCGTCACCCAGGTCGTGGCCGCCGTCGCGGCCGCCGCGGTGCTGTACGCCGTCGCCTCCGACCGCGCCGGTTTCGACGCCGTCACCTCCGGTTTCGCCACCAACGGCTACGGCGAGCGCTCGCCCGCCGGGTACGGCCTCGTGGCCGCCCTCGTCGTCGAGGTCCTGCTGACCGCGGTGTTCCTCGTCGTCATCCTCGGCGCCACCAGCGACCGCGCCCCGGAGGGCCTCGGCCCGGTCGCCATCGGGCTGGCGCTGACGCTCATCCACCTGGTCTCGATCCCGGTGACGAACACCTCGGTCAACCCCGCCCGCTCCGTCGGCCCGGCCCTGTTCGCCGGTCAGGGAGCCCTCGAGCAGCTGTGGTTGTTCGTCGTGGCCCCCCTGGTGGGCGCGGTCGTCGCGGGTGTCCTGTACTCCCGCGTGCTCGACCCGGTCCGCTCCACCAGGGCCTGACCGGGCGGACGCCGCGCGCCGCCGTCCGTCGCGGAGAGCGGATCCGGGACCGGAGAACGCCCGAGAAATTCTCCCGTGGTTGTCGATCCGGGGCCAGGCTGTGCGACGTAGGGGTGCGGGGCCGGAGGGACCGGCCCGCCACACCCGGCAGGAGCCCGCCATGACCCAGTACATGATCTCCATCTACGAGCGCGAGGCCGACTACGCCACCATGACGCCCGAGGCGTGGGGCTCGGTGCTCGACGCGCACGACGCGTTCACCCGCGCCGTCGCCGACCTCGGCGGCACGATCACCGGCGGCGGCGTCCTGCAGCCCACGAGCACGGCCACGTCGATCCGCGGCGGCGAGGTCACCGACGGCCCCTTCGTCGAGTCCAAGGAGGCGTTCGGCGGGTTCTACCTCGTCGAGGCCCGCGACCTCGACCACGTCCTCGAGATCGCCCGGCTCACGCCCGCCCCGTTCGGCGGCGTCGAGGTCCGGCCGACCATGGACGTGGCCGCCGGCCCGGCGCGGTGAACCCCGCCGCGAACCCTCCTGCGGGCGGGGTCGCGGACGCGCTGGCGGACGCGCACCGCCGCGAGTGGGCCTTCGTGCTCGCCGCGACGGTGCGCGTCGCCGGCGACTTCGACGTGGCCGAGGAGTGCGCCCAGGAGGCCTACGCCGACGCGATGACCGCGTGGGCGCGCTCCGGCGTGCCCGAGCGGCCCGGTGCCTGGCTCACCACGACGGCCCGGCGTCGCGCGGTCGACCGGCTGCGGCGCGAGAGCACCCTGCGCCGCAAGCTGCCCCTGCTCGTCGAACCCGTCGAGGCCGACGCCTTCGGCTCGCCCTCCGGCGCTGACGCGGGCGGCGACGAGGCGGTGCCCGACGACCGGCTGCGGCTGCTGTTCACGTGCTGCCACCCGGCGCTCGACCCGGCCGCGCGGGTCGCCCTCACCCTGCGGCTGGTCTGCGGGGTGGCCACGCCCGACGTCGCCCGGGCGTTCCTCGTGCCGGAGGCGACGATGGCGGCGCGGATCACCCGGGCGAAGAAGAAGATCACCCAGGCGCGGATCCCCTACCGCACCCCGACGGCCGCCGAGCTGCCCGAGCGCCTGGACAGCGTGCTGGCCGCCGTCCACCTGCTCTTCAGCACCGGCCACACCGCACCGACCGGTGAGCAGCTCGTGCGCGACGACCTCTGCGAGCGCGCCCTCGACCTGGCCCGCACGCTCGTGCGGCTGCTGCCCGCCGAGCGCGAGACCCGCGGGCTGCTCGGGCTGCTGCTGCTCACGCACGCGCGCCGGGCCGCGCGGCTCGACGCGCGGGGCCGGCTCGTGCTGCTGGAGGACCAGGACCGGCAGCGGTGGGACCGCGTGACGATCGTCGAAGGGCTGCGCTGGACCGTCGAGTCCCTGCAGACCTCCCGACCCGGACGGTTCGCCCTGCAGGCCGCGATCGCCGGGGCCCACGCCGTCGCGCCCACGTTCGCCGCCACCGACTGGGCGCGCGTCGTGCACCTGTACGACCTCCTGCTGGCGGTCGAGCCGTCACCGGTCGTCGAGCTCAACCGCGCCGCCGCGCTGGCGTTCGCCGAGGGGCCGGCGGCGGCGCTGGGCATCGTCGAACGGCTCGCCGGCGACACCCGCTTGCGCGCGTACCCGTACGTGCACGCCGTCCGGGCCGACCTGCTGCGGCGCCTGGGCCGGGGCGCTGAGGCGGCCGCCGCCTACCGCGCGGCGTTCGACCTGACGGCCAACGGGGCCGAGCGCGAGTTCCTCCAGCGTCGGATCGACGACCTCGACCCGGTCGCCGCGGCCCGGGCGCCGAGCGGGTGACCGAATCGTGTAGGAGGATCTGCCGCGGAATAGACGCGTCCGCCACTGCGGGCCGCATGCAATCACGGAAGCTAGTTTAGCGACAATTGATGCTGTCGGAAGCATCCCATCTCATGTGTGATGGCGTCTTGCCTACCTACGCCGAGCGCCTAAGCGCAGCGCTCGCCACCATCGCCGGCCTGGACGAGGTCACCTACCACTAGGCGGGTGTCCGCTGCCCACCTGGCTCCGAGCCGTCTATGGCCATCGGGCCCCGCCAGAGCGCACGAAAATCCTGCTGCTGCATACCCTGGCCCTCCTCGTCGTCGAGGGCCGCAAACTCGATACCCGCGTCGACGTGGAGTGCGTGCCGGCGCTCGCGGATTGGATGACGCTGGACGCCGACTGGGTCGCCGCGCACCTGCCGCGGCACGTCGAGGACGTCGAGGACCGGGCCGCCGACCTAGAGCGCATCGCCCGCCCGGCCGGCATCCGGCGCGGCATCGTGGCCGACTGCCCGCACTGCGACGGCGTGCTGGTCGCCTGGATCGACGACGAGCGACAGCTACGCGGGCGCATCGTGTGCACCCGCGACGCAGGGCACTCGTGGGAGCGCGAGCAGTGGCGGCACCTGGGCCGCGTGCTCGACCCGACGCCGGATCTGCTTGACGCCACGCATCTGGCCGACTGGCTGTCCCGGCGCTTCCTCACTCGCGTCGAGCGCGTCACCGTCTGGCAGTGGGCCCGCCGTGGCTACCTCGACCGCATCGATGGCGACCACGTCGGCCGGCCCCTGTACGACCGTCACGCCGCCGCCGACTGGTATCTGGAGCACCGGGCTCGGCGTGCTGGATGAGTAGCGACGGGATCCTTGACGGGGCAGGTGGACCGTCTTGCTGTGGGTCTTCAATGGAGATGGCCGACGGCCCGGCAGATGTGTCAACAGCGCGCTAGAGGCCGACTACCTTCGGTAGCGTGCGAGAGGTGACCGACCAGGCGCAGCCAGAACCTCCTGAACTGTGGCACTACACCACGGTGGGAGCGCTTGAGGGCATTTTATTCAGCCAGCAACTACACCTTTCGCATGCCTCATTCCTCAATGATCCCCGTGAGCGACACCTTATCTATGAGGCGTTAAGTGAGGAGGTGTCGATTCAAAGTGGGTTCTTCGCTGAAGAGCTCAGAAATGTGACACCTGCCCTTGACGATGATATCGATGCAGTTCCCTTCGTCACTTCCTTCAGTGCCAATCCGGACAACTTGCTGCTGTGGACTGCCTACTCCGATGGGCTGAAGGGTGTAGCGCTGCAAGTACGTGCAGAGGTTGTCAAGGCTCTATGCATTCGCGGCCATGACGAGTACCAGATGGACGTCCGTCGCGTTTGCTACGACGACGAACTCGTGCGTGTGCACGTCCGCGAGCAGATTGCTGATTTGAAGCTGAGTTGGGAGGCGACCCAACGGAACGGCGGCGCGGGTAGAGGCATGATGAAACAGTTTCATGCCGTGCCAGAGCACTTGGCGCACCTGTCGACCAACTACAAGAGTTCGGGCTGGCAGCAGGAAGACGAGTGGCGCTTAGTGGCTCGGTACCGAGACCCGTTCAACGGGTACGGAGAAGAAAACGACGATGAGGTGCGTCGTCGCCATCGAGCGGCATGGCGCTATCGAGACGGCAAACGCCCGTATATTGCGGTGGAAATCGAGCCGCATCGGATGATCGAAAAAATCATTATGGGTCCGTGCGCCGACGAGCGGAAGGTGCATGGGGTCGCCGCCGAGTATGGCTTACAGAACAAGATCGACCGATCGCCCACCATCATCAGGTGCGCGTAGCGCGACCCCCTCGGGCGTCTCTTGCAGATGGAGGTCTGTACAGACGACGTGCGGCCAGATGCCTTGCCTGGTGGCTGTGCGTCGAGAGACGATCTGGACTCTCCCTCGGACATATGAGGTTTGATGACTATGCCGCTTACGATTCCCGCAACGCTGTCCATCCCCGATGCTCAAGCTGCCGAGTTCCTCGCCGGAACGATTCGCTTGATGGTGACCGACGGTGGCGCGACCACGACCCTAGTCAGGTCATCTACGGGAGCCATCGTGAGCACCGCGACCTTAGCGACCAGCGCATCGGCTGTCGTTAGCGATGCTGCAGGTGTTGCGGTGGCCGGTCGGGCTGCCGCCGCGCTGCGCGCCGCTGCAGCGGTGACGACAGCGCCAATCTTCAGCCCACTCACGGCTATGGCGGTGGCGGGTGCCTTCGCGGCCGTAGCTGTGCGCCGTCACCGCAAGAAGGCGCTTGTCGGTACTACCCGGGCAGCCGGGGAGGCTGTCCTGCTGCGAGAGGCTGAGGTCATCGTCGATAACGAACTGGCTCATTTCCAGTCGCAGGCCGAGGTCTAAGCCGATCCAGCTTTCCGCGCTCTTGGCGGTTGGAGGGCGTAGCGGTCTACCCACTGGCGGGCGAATTAGGGGTCAAGGTGTTTTTGTTGATGGCCGTTTCTGCGCCCGTACCAATAAAAGCGTTCGACGTGTCCGGCACCATTTTCATCACCTCTGGCGGTCAGCAGCGCGGGAGCTGAGGCCGTCGAGGTGGCCGCGCTGGCCGGCCTGCGCCTGGACCCCTGGCAGGAGCACGTCCTGGACGGCGCGCTGGGCGAGCGCGAGGACGGGCGCTGGGCCGCCTTCGAGGTCGGGCTGGTCGTGCCGCGCCAGAACGGCAAGTCGGCGCTGCTGGAGGCCCGGACGTTCGCCGGGCTGTTCCTGCTCGGCGAGGAGCTGGTGCTCTACTCCAGCCACGACTTCAAGACCTCCATCGAGACCTTCCTCCGCGTCGTCTCCCTGATCGAGTCCACCTCGGACCTGGAGCGGCGCGTGAAGCGGGTCATGCGCTCGCACGGCGACGAGGGCGTGGAGCTCAAGAGCGGGCAGCGGGTCAAGCTCGTGGCCCGCACCGGCAACTCCGGGCGCGGGTTCTTCGCCGACGCGATCCTGGCCGACGAGGCGTTCAACCTGCCCGAGCACGCCGCCTCGGCGCTGCTGCCCACGATGAACACCCACCCCAACCCCCAGCTGTGGCTGGCCTCCAGCGCAGTGGACATGAAGAACCCCGCCCACCAGCACGGTAAGGTCCTCTCGCGCATGCGCCGGCGCGCGGTCGCCGGCGGCGACCCGAGCCTGGCCTACTTCGAGTGGTCCGCGCCCGAGGGCTCGGTTACCGGCGACGTGGAGGCGTGGGCCGCGGCCAACCCCGCCCTGGGCATCCGCATCAGCCTGGAGCAGATGGGCCGCCTGCACCGCTCCACCGCCCGCTCGACCTTCGAGGTCGAAGCTCTGGGCATCGGGGACTGGTGGCCCGACGAGGACGCCGAGGCCGCCGAGCCCGGCGTGGTCGAGGACGCCTCCTGGCGCGCGTGCCTGGACCCGGACTCACGCCGCGTCGGCGACATCACCGTCGCCCTGGACGTCTCCCCGGACCGCCGGCACGCCTTAGTTGCCATCGCCGGGCGCCGCGCCGACGACCTGGCCCACGTGGAGGTCGTGCGCAACGGCGTGGGCACCTCCTGGGTCGTCGACTACGTCGCCGGCCTGGTGCGGCGCCAGCAGCCACTGCAGGTGGTCATCGACCGCGTCGGCCCGGCCGCCTCCCTGCTACCGGCGTTGGCCGGCGCCGGGGTGCAGGTGGAGACCCTGACCGCCCAGCAGCGCGCCCAGGCCGACGGCGGCTTCATGGACGCCGTCGCCGACGCGCGCGTGCGGCACATCGGCCAGCAGTCGCTGGACGACGCGCTCGTGGCCGCCCCGCTGCGACCGCTAGGGGAGGCGTTCGCCTTCTCCCGCCGCGGCGGTATCGACATCACACCTTCGGTTGCGGTCTCCCTCGCGTTGCAAGAGCACGCGGTGGCCACGGCCACCGCGGTCGGTACCCGCGTCTTCGCTCTGTGAGGAGGTGCTCGCCTCACTCGACTTCCGACGCGTAGTGGGTGACTGAGTGCAATCAGGCGTTGACTTTCTGGATGGTCTGGACCCGCGGCAGCGGCAGGCCGGTCATGTCGGCGTACCACTCCCGCAGCTCCTCCCATGAGGCGTACATATGAGCCAGCCGCCGACGCGATCGGTGCCGGATCTCCTGGCCGTCCTCATCTGTGTCGGGGAACAGGCCTATCAGTAAGGTGCAGACCTTGTTGTCGATGCGTCGCCCATCCAGCGCCATAAGCAGGTCGACGACTGCTGGAGTTGAAACACCCAGATGAGCAGCCATCAGGCTGGCGTTGGCGCGGATCGGTGTGGGGCCGCTGCCGAACAGCTCCGTGGTGACGCTGAAGTTGACGATGTGGGCATGTGGGATGGCCATGGCGCTGTGGTCGTCCTGCCCCATCGCGGACTTGAGAGACGTCTAGCCCGATCGCGTGAGCGTTTCACCAAGGCGGGTGCCTGCCCGGTAAGCGCGCAATCCCCCACGAGTACCGCCACCATGCGTTCAACGTCTGAGCTGCCGACGCGCGGTTAGGCCGCGGCGGCGCCGACGCCAACGGCGCCAGCGCGTGGACCCTTGGGCCGGTGCCGCCCAGCCCTTCGAGCTGACCCGTCTGCGCCCGGGCACGCCCTACCCAATCACCGTCACTGGCCGCTCGGGCTCTGGCGCCGACGCGCGCTCGGTCACCGAGAGCATCACCACCCTGGTCAGCACCGCCCCCGCGCCCGGGCTCAGCCCCACCAGTCCGGCCACGCCAGCGCCCAGCACGCCGGCCACCGGCGGCGGCAGCGGCGCGGGTGCCCGCGGGTTCAAGCCGTTCACCATCGGCGCCTCGGTCACCGGCGCCGCCAACGGCGACTTCAACCGCTGGACCGGCACCAAGCACGGCCTCTACGCCACCTGGGCCGACAACGGCAAGGTCTGGGCCATCGACGACGCCGGCAAGGAGTACGGCTCGGGAACCCTGAGCCGCCTGGGCGACTACGACCTCGACATCGCCACCCAGCACAAGCTCGCCGGCGGCTGGGCCAACCCCGGCATCGACGCCGCGCTGGAGAAGACCTTCCGGGAGATCAAGGACCGCTGGGGCGCTCGCAAGGGCACCGTGTACGTGCGGCCCTTCCACGAGTTCAACGGCAACTGGTACCAGTGGTCGGTCCGGAACTCGACGGACCAAGCGAACTTCGTGCGCTACTGGCAGAACGTCGTCGCGCCGCTGTTCCGCCGCGTGTTCGGCACCGACGCGCGCTTCAAGCTCGTGTGGTCGCCCAACCGCGACTCCTCCACCAGCCTGGACGTGCGCAAGTCGTTCCCCGGCAAGGCGTTCGTCGACGCCATCGGCATCGACTACTACGACTTCTCGCGCGCCAACGACGAGGCCAAGTGGGCCGCCGAGGCCACCCGCACCCAGAACGGCGGCCCCGTCGGCCTCATCGCCTGGGCCGACTTCGCCGCCGCCCAGGGCGTGCCCTGGTACCTGCCCGAGTACGGCGTGCAGTTCGGCGATAACGACTTCTTCCTCGGCAAGGTCCTCGACGTCATCGAGGAGCGCCGCTACACCGGCGTCGGCGACCCGGCCGGCAAGTGCCTGGGCGCCGCCTGGCACAACCTGCAGGGCAAGAGCCCCGACCCCAACGCCGGCGGGGACTTCTTCGTCCAGCGCGGCGGGCAGGACTACAGCGGCCGCCGCCGCTGCGCGGTGCTCCTGCGCACCTGGGTGAAGTCCAAGGCGTGGATCCGGCAGCCGGCATGAGCACCCAGCCCCAGCAGCCCGGACCCCGCCACCTGCGCGTAGCCGGCGACCGCCCCGAGCCCGTCCTGGACGCCGCAGCCACCATCCGCGCCCTCGGCCTGGTCCTCGGCGCCGTCGTCGCCGTCCTCGGCATCTTCGGCGTCGCCGTCACCGAGCAGCTCGTCGCCCAGATCACCACGGCCATCACCCTCGTCATCGGGGCGGCCGTCGCGGTGTGGGCGATCGTCGTCCCGCTGCGCCGCGGCATGCGCGTGCGCCAGCAGGTCACCCCGCTCGCGGACCCGCGCGCCGCCGACGGCACCCCACTGACGTCCACTCGTCCCCGCCCGCTACCCGGTAGCCGGTACTGGCTTTCGGCTCCGAGTGTCGGGGCCGTCCCGACGAATCAAACACGTCACCGCAAGGGTTACCCCGTCGCTACGGGGGCACCCCGACAGTTACTCGCGCAAGCCCCCAAGTGGGTGTACGGTACGGGGCATGGACATCGAGTCGGCGATGCGGATGGCCGGAGGGGCTCTCTCGTCCGCGGCTGCCAGCGAGCTGGCGAGCATGACGCCTCGGCTGCAGCGCCTCACACTGGCGACGCAATACGCCCATGAGATGGGCATGCAGGTGTCGGTGCCGGCGGAGCTCGTCGAGGTGCTCGACAAGCTCACCGCAACTTTGCGGTCTGCGGGTAGGGAGTCCGTGCAGCTCGTGGCTTCTCAGAGCCAGACCGACCCTGTCGAGCACCGTGCGGTGGTGCCTCAGCCCTCGGTAGTCATGGAAGAGCGGAGCGATGATGTCTCGCCGCTGCCTGAGGGGAAGTCGCGGAATACGACAGCTGCTGCCATAGCGGTGCTTCAGCGGCACCCCGGGCAGTCGCTGTCCATCCGTAAGGTGTACGAGGAGGCAGTGGCGGACGGCTGGACTACCGACAGCCCGCGCCCGTCCGCTGCCATCGGGACGGCCCTGGCCAACCTGAAGAACACTCAGGGCGTCGAGCTCGTGAGGCGCGGCACCTACCGGTGGACCCCGCCCCCCATTCCTGGCGTGCGGCCGTTCGAGCCCGCCACCCCTGCGGAGAAGTACAACCTGGCGCTGGCTGTCGCGCCGGATCGTGCGTCCGCCGAAGAGCCCGAAGGCGCTACCGCCTTCGCGGGTCCATCCGCCGGCTCGGCGGACACTCCCTCCCAGGAGGACACCAGTGATCTGGTGGAGTCTGAGGGGCCGTCGATGGCGGAGTAGGCCTCCGCCGCGCCTCCGGCGGCCCAACCAGCACGACGCGCTGCAAGACGAAGGCCGGCCCGACGAGAGCTGTGCAGGCTCTCATGGACCGGCCAACGTGACACCTGATAGCCACCAGGAGTCACACCGTACCGCTAAGTCCGCCGACTCGGCAGGTCGTTCGCGAAGCGACCTGAGCTCCTACATCCGAGTGGCGTACATGCTGTGGCGGATCGCCATCGACCTGACCGGCCTGGGGCCGGGCGCTGGCGACGGTTGATGCTTGGCGGTCGCCCTTGAACAGTGCCCCCACCCGGCATGCCGGGTGGGGGCACTGTCTCATGTGGGGTCAGCGTAGAAGTCTCAGTCGCTCCAGCTGGCCACCCTCACCCTTCGTGTACAGGCCGCCTTCTGCTTCGACCTCCTCGAGGAGGTCGTACAGGGCGATGGCGCGGTTGATGGTGTC
The DNA here is from genome assembly GCF_041020755.1 of Kineococcus terrestris. Taxonomy (NCBI): domain Bacteria; kingdom Bacillati; phylum Actinomycetota; class Actinomycetes; order Kineosporiales; family Kineosporiaceae; genus Kineococcus; species Kineococcus terrestris. The sequence goes on from NZ_JBEUEI010000004.1 coordinate 68,324, forward strand.
GGTCTTGCTCCCACCAAGCTCACGTGCCAATCGCTCGACCCGCTCCAAGCTGCGGTCAGTCAGACTGACCGTCACACGCAGGGCCTTCTTGTCGGCCCGCTTCCCGCGGCCGGGCGTGTTCACCGCTGAGTTCATGTCCGTCGTGCTCACGTGCGCGTCTCCTCGCGTCCGTCACCGCGATGTCTTCGAGGTACTCACCTCGGAGAGTCGAGTCGTCGGGACGCCACTCCCTCCGGCCTCGCTGCGTTGCCGTGCTGACGCCGGCAAGCGTCGCTTACGGCGTCGATGTGTTCTGGCACCGCAGTCGCACCATAGTCGCACCTAGAGTGCGTCACCAGGTGACATATGCACCTCATTAGTGCATCAGGTGAACAACAACGATGTGATGCGGTGCACCAACGAGATGCACTAGTGATGCGCAGACGTGCAGGGTCGGTTAGCCTACGGTCGGTGGTCGATCAGCTACCTGCCGGCCGCTGGCTGTCTGTACTGAGGGCGGCCTGGTCTTGCAGGAGAGGGGCGCCGGCATGGCGGACGAAGAGGATGACGCGTCAGAGCCGCTCGAGCTGCCACCTGTCGACGCTCCGGACGACGAGGCTCCCTTGAAGCTTGAAGTGGCTGGTCAGGGACCTGGGTTCGCTGCATCGCTCAAAGCGAGCGTTCCCCGCGGAGACCCGATCGGTCCCGTCGTCGAGATGGTTCTCTGGGTCCTCGCCGCCGCCGCCTGGGCAGGTCTGTCGGGCGCCCTGCTGCGTCAGGTACTGAATGCGCCGCCGTGGCTGACGCTGTCGGTGGCGATCCTGCCGGCTCTGGTCATCCTCGGGATCGGCATCGTGCACGTGTGGCTTCGGCTGCGGAAGGGGCGCGGCACCTAGGGGATGGCTAGTAGTGCGGAGGAGCTCGAGAAGGTCACAGAGCCCAGAGCCGGTGCGGTGTCCCTTCAGGCTCGGGGGAGTCGTGAGGCCAGGACACCTCGTAGCCCAGCTGGCGGAGGATGTCGACGGCGTCCGCGGGAGCGTCTCGGACCACGGTCCTCGCCTGGCGGTGCCGCCACCGCTGCCTGCCTTCGCGCAGAGCGGCGCTCCACCCCTCGCGGCGATCGACCCCCAGCTCCTCGACGAGGACCTCGAGCACGTCTTCCAGGCACGGTCGGAACCGGGTGCCGCCGACGGGGAAGTGCAGCTCGGACATGTGCGGGATGCTCGCCCCCCGCCCCAGCTCGCTGGCCCGCCGGCGCCCCCGTCGGCTGGCACTGCCGGCACGGACCATGACGGCGGCCAGGGCGTCGCGGTGGCCGTGGACCTGGATGTGCGCCGCGGGGACGCCCGGGAAGGCGTCGTGGACGAAGTCGTAGCGAAAGAGGGGCTCGCCGCGTGCACGGTCACCGGCGTAGATGTCGAACGAAGAGCCTTCCACCATGAGGTAGTCGCCGGTGGTGTCCATAGCGCACCGGTAGGTGACCACCAGGTTGAGCAAGGGATCACCCTCGACGGTGAGGGAGATGCCGGTAGCCGGCTCCTGCCGGATGGAGATCACCTCTCGCTGACCTCGCACAGCGATTGCGTGGAACGGGTCGCAGGGGGCCTGCACCACGCCGCGCACGAGGCCGGTGAGCTCGTCAGCGAACGCCCGAGCTCGCTGCAGCAAGCGGCCGTCGAGGTCGGCGCTGTCGCTCACTGCGCCTGGGCCACCAGCCACTCGAGCTCTTCCAGCTCGGTCATGGTGGCGAGCTCGTCTGCGCTCAGCTGGTAGTCCTCCGCGCGCCGGCGGAAGGCCTGTTCGTCACCGACGGACGCCAGCAGCGCGGCATGACGGGCCTTGATCTGCTCGATCGTCAGCAGCTCAACGGTGCTCATCGCTAGCCTCCCCAGCTCTGCAATGGTCCCTCAGTCTCTAGCATCGGCATCATGCATGCCCGGTAGGACACGTTGTTGCGCGGGTCACCTGCATGCCTCGGGTAGCCGACCTGTCCGAGCACCGCCGTCAGGAGCCGCTCGAGCTGGAGCACGGGGACCAGCCGTCGTTACGGGTGCTCTTCGGCGCCGGGAGCGTCAGGGAAGTCGGCCGAGTCCACCTTGCCGCTGCGCACCAGGTCCACCACGGCCGGGCCCACGATGTCCCAGAAGGCGGCCACGCACTCCTGGCGCGACGGCGACGCCCCCGGCGACACCTCACCTGGCCACAGGCTCATGCGGCGCACCCTAGCCGCCGGCGCGGGCCCTCAGCGGCCGGCGTCGATGTCGGCGGCGGCTGCAACGTTGGGTGATCGTGCACGAGGACCCAGTCAGCGGCGACGTCGACCTGCAGGGTGGGTTCGCGCATCCGGACTTCTGGTGGGGCGGGCACGACCTCAACGTCTGGTGGGTATGGCTGCCCGAGCACCGGCGTCAGGAGCTGCTCGCGCTCGGCCACGGTGACCAGCCGCCGCTGGGGGAGTGGATCAGCGACCTGCGCGGGGCGGTCGTCGACGACGACCGCCCCGAGCCGCCGCGTGATCGCTGGAAGATGCGCCGGCCGTGGCGGCCGCGACGCCTGTCCGACGCGATGACTGTCTTCCTGGACGAGAAGCGCGCCGAGCGGCGCGGGGAGCTGTGACCTCAGGCGCTCGCCCGCTGCAGCCTGCTGCGCTCGCGAGGCATCAGCCCGCCCCGCACGCCGTAGCGCGGCTCACCGGCCGCCTCCGCGGCCAGGGCGTCGCGCAGGCACGGCCGGCGCACCGGGCACGCCTCGCACACCGCACGGGCCAAGGCCAGGCTCTCCGCACCCGCGTACGTGCCGTCGAAGGTGGCGTCGAAGACGTCGACCCACTCCGCGCACGCCGCCTGTTCGCGCCAGGCGCTCACCGGGCGGCGGGGGAGCAGTGCAGGGCCCACTCAAGGGAGTCGCGGTCGAGCGCGGCGCACTGCTTGTCGTGGACCAGGTTGTCGTAGATCTCGGCCGCGTTGGGCCAGGTGCTGTACGGCGTGGGCAGGGCCGATGCGGGCACCGTGATGGTCGGCACGGACGTCGGGGTGACCGTCACCGTGACCGTGGGCGTCGCGGTGGGCGCAGCCGTCACGGTGACCGTGGGGGCCGGCGTCGCGGCGTCCGCCGTGGCCGCGCTGCCCCCGGCGCCGGCGGCCACGCCCGCGGCGAAGAGCCCCAGCGCTGCCACCACGACGACCGCGCGAGCGGGCACGCGCCGCTCGGCGGAGGCGGGGCTGGGCTGCTGCGTCATGGGGAACTCCTGTGCGTGCGCTGAAGGTGGGTGCCCTGGTGGTGTCGACCGACGGCCGCGGTTCCTGGCTGCGCCGCACGGGTGGTCTGCCACCGTTCGAGGGGTCACCGTGCCGCCGGCACTTGGACCGCGGCGGCCCGGCACGCGGTGCTCGTCGGGGGTGGACTGATGCAAGACTGCTGCGGCCCGGTGCCGGGCGCATCAGTCGCTGCAGCATCGCTGCAGGTCAGAGTGGGTGGGCCCCCAGGGACTCGAACCCTGAACCCGCGGATTAAAAGGCAACCCGGCTCTCGTCCGGGCGGTGCCGACTGAGGGCCTTTGGCCCTGTGACCTGCGACTTCTCTTCCACGCCGGTGCCGCCCGGTCCTGCTGGACCGGGCGGTACCGGCGCATCCGTTAGCGCGGTGTGAGCGCGCGTCCGCCTCGTGCCGGGACGTGCGCCCCCCGCGGCTGCCCTCGAGATGCTGCGGAGAGAACCATGAGCACGCGCCCACCCACCCCCGCGCCTGACCAGCAGGCGCCCTCTTCGTTCGAGTCCCGCCCCACCGACCTGCCCCGCGCCAGCGCCCCGCCCGACGACCCGCCCGGTGCGGGTGATGACGTGTCGCTGATCGTCGAAGAGCCACGCTTCGCCCTGGTGCCGGAGTGGGTGATCGACGCCGCCGTCCCGGACTCCTCCTTCCGGCTGTACTCGCTGCTGCTGCGCTACGGCGGCACCTCTGGCCAGCGCATGCCCTCGCGCACCACGCTGGCCCGGCGCATGCACCGCTCGGTGGACGCCGTCGACCGGGCCATGCGCGAACTGGTGGCTGCCGGCATCGTGCGCGTGGAGCACCGGCGCAGCGGCCAGCAGTACCTGTCCAACCGCTACCACGTGCGCACCTCCGGCCCGCTGCCCGTGGAGCAGCCGCTCGCGCGGCCGCCTGCAGCAGGTAGCCGCACTCCTGCGGCCACCCCAACCGCCGCCCCGCCCGGGGCGAGTGGTGGCCGCGCGGGCGCGGCCACGGGTAGCCGCACGGACGCGGCCACCCCTGACCGCACTTCTGCGGCGGTCCCTGGCCGCACGGGCGCGGGCAGGGTGGCCGCAGGATTGCGGCACGACCCAGAGGTTCCTACCCAGAGCACACCCCCTCCTCCTGGCGCACCGCCTGCGGCATCCAGCGGTCCGGGTCGTCGGGTGGAGGAGGTGGATGCCGAGCTGTTGCGCCGGTGCGGCGTGGAGGACGTCGGTCAGCTGGCCGCCCGCTGCATGGCGGCTCGCCGCTCGTTGGGGCTGTCGGCCACCCGCTGGGCCTCGCACTGCGTGGCCGCCGCGCTGCACCTAGCGGTGCGCGGCCGTGGCTGGCCGGCCGAGCTGGCCGTCCCCGCGCTGCTGGCCGTGGCCGCCGACCCGGCCAGCCTGTCGCCGATGCGCCTGGCCGAGGCCGGCCCCTGGTGGGACCAGGTGGCCGGCGCGGCCAGCCAGATCGGTGGCGGTGCGCTGGACGTGGAGGAGCTGGCTGCCATGGAACGGCGCCTGGCCGAGCTCGGCGGGCAGCGCGTCGGGCTGCAGGCCAGAGCACGGACCCAGCTGGCCGGTGAGGGCATGCCGGTGACGCGCACCACCGTGCTGCGCCGGGCGTGCGAGCTGCTGGACGGGCGGGCCGGCGGGTGACCCGGCTGGCGACCGTGACGGGTGTCGAGCCTGCCCAGTTCTTGGGGGTCGTCACCGGCACCTGGTGCACCGCAACGGGGCTGAGCGCTGGGAGGGCGGGAGCAAGATATGCATCTGGTCCCCAGATGCGCCCGCGCGCACGGCCTCCGGCCGGTGCGTGCGGCGCTGGCCTCGAGCGCGAGGCCAGCGGGACCGGGCGCGGTCCGGCACGAGCGGGCGCCCGTGGCGCCGAACTCAGGAATACCGATGGCGCCGGGGGAGTGGCGTGAGCGCGCGGGTGCGCACCCCAGGTAGGGACCGTCTGCACGTCTCCCCGGGCCGCAACCGGCAGGTCAAGCTGCGCTGCAGTGAGGAGGAGTTCACCGCGCTGGCGGCCGCGGCGCGCCTGGCGGGGCTGACGGTCAGCGGCTACGCCGCCGAAGCGGCCATCGCTGCTGCGCGCGGTGCGCAGGCGCCTTCTACGGCACCGCTGCGCACCGCGCTGGTGGAGGTGATGGCCGCCCGCAGCCAGGTGCGCCGCTTCGCGGTCAACGTCAACCAGGCCGTGACCGCCCTCAACGCGACCGGCCGGCCGCCGGAGTGGCTGGCCGGCGCCGTCACGCTGACCACCCGAGCGGTCGCGCGGCTGGACGAGGTGGCCGCACAGCTGGCTGCGGCCACCCGTCGGTCGGCGCCCGCCCGAGCCGCGACGCCCGCGGTCGCGACCACGACGGACCTGCGAGCAGACACGCGGGCACACGACCCGGCCTCCGTGGCCCAGGGCGAGCAGGGCGAGCAGGGAGCGCGGTGAGCGCCGTGTCCGAGCACTGGCCAGCCGAGCGTGCGGTGGAGGCCGGTCAGAGGACGAGTCGCTTCGACCAGACCGTCGAGCGCGTCGCGGCGCTGGGCGTGACCGTGCTCATCGCCATCGGCTTCACCGCCAGCTACACCACGCTGCGCGACCTGGCCGCCGAGGTCGGCGGCTTCCCGCCGTGGCTGGCGCCGGTCGTCCCCCTCTCCTTCGACGTCGGCATCGTCGTGCTCAGCCTCAAGGTCGTCCTCGCCGCCCGCGCCGGGCGCCGGGCCCGGCTGCTGCGGACCCTGGTCATCACCCTCTCCGCGCTGACCGTCCTGGCCAACGGGGCCGCCTCACCCACCTGGTCCGGCCGGCTGCTGCACGCGGTCCCGCCGGCGATGTTCGTCGTCTGCTTCGAGACCGTGGCCGCCGGTGCCCGGCGCGCTGCCACGGACGAGCTCGCGCCGCCGACCCGCGAACCGCAGCTGCCGCTGGCGCGCTGGCTGCTCGCCCCGCGCGAGACGTGGAACCTGTGGCGCGAGCGCGTGCTCGCCGGTCCCATCGCCGCTCCTGCCCGCGCGCCGCACGAGCAGGCTGCAGCGGCCGACCGACCTCGTCACGGGCTCGAGACCGGCGCTGAGGTCGAGGACGTCGTCACGGACGGCCGCGACAGGTGCCGCGAACGCGCTCCAGTCGGCGCGGTTCCTGGTGCGCCGCTTCGCGCCGGGCGCGCTCCAGACGGTGCGCGGCTCGACGTCGCCGTCGCTGAGCTGCGCCGACGGCCGCACACGACAGCCGTCGTTCTGGCCGACGTGCTGCGCACCGCCGGGCACGAGGTCTCCGTCCGCACCGCGCAGCGCGTCCGAGCTGATGCCGAGCGCCTCCTCGCCGAGGCTCCCTCGTGATCGGCAAGGTCAGCCGCGGCAATGACACCGCCGGGCTGCTGCGCTACCTCTTCGGCCCCGGGCGCGCCAACGAGCACGCCGATCCGCATCTAGTGGCCGCGTGGGACGGCGACGACCCGCAGGCGCTCGCCGGCTGGCAGCCCACGCATGACGGCCGCCGCCACGACGTGCGCGCACTGACGGCGGTGCTGGAGCAGCCGCTGGCTGCGCTGCCGCGCCGGCTGAGCAAGACCGTGTGGCACGCCTCGCTGCGCGCCGCCCCGGACGACCGCCGGCTCAGCGACGAGGAGTGGGCTGATGCCGCCCGCCACGCCCTGCACCTTGTCGGGCTCGCTCCCGCGGGTGATGACGGCGCCTGCCGGTGGGTGGTGGTGCGCCACGCGGAGGACCACGTGCACCTGCTGGTCACCCTCGCCCGCCAGGACGGCACGAGCGCGCGGACCTCCAACGACTACCGCCGCCTCGGCCAGGCCTGCCGCGAGCTCGAGGAGCGCTACGGACTGCGCCGCACCCCGCCGCGCGAGAGCACCGCCACCCGCCGTCCCACGCGCGCGGAGAACGAGAAGGCCACCCGCCAGGGCCGGGCCGAGTCCAGCCGCCAGATCCTGCGCCGGGAGGTGCGCCTGGCGGCGTTGAGCAGCGACGGCACCGCCGCATTTCTGGTGGACCTGCGGGCCCGCGGCCTGCTGGTCAAGCTTCGCTACAGCGCCCAGGACCCGGGCCAGGTCACCGGCTACGCGGTGGCCTGGCCTGGAGACCGGAACCGCGACGGGCGGCCGGTGTGGTTCAGCGGGAGCCGCTTGTCCGACGACCTGAGCCTGCCCCGCCTGCAGCGCACGTGGCGCCCGGTGGGTGGCGACCGCAGCGCGATCGCGCGACCTCCAGGCGAGCACCGCCGTCCTGCCCGGCGACCCGCGGACCCGGTCGACGTCGTGCGGGGTCTGCTCCCGCACCTGCGCCACGCGGCAGTGCGTGGCACGTCCGGCAACGAGGTGGACGACCTCGCCCGCGCCCTCGCGCACCTGCTGCTGGCCGTCGCCCGTGCCGTGGAGGGCGCCAGGGCCGGACCCCTGACGCGGACCGCCGACGCGCACCTGGACACCTTCGGCCGCCGTCCATGGAGACCACGAGGAACAGCCGTGACGGTCCTGCGCGCGGCTCAGCAACTGACGCGTGAGCAGGACGAGGGAAACACGGCGGCGGCGCTTCGGCTGGCCGACGAGTTGACCCGGTTCATCGACGGGGGACGGTCCGCGTACCGGGCCGAGGCCCTCGGCCCATCACCGGCGGCGACCGTTCCGGGAAGGTCGCCGAGAGGGCGGGGGGAGGGGTGGTGCGGCCAGCGACGACCATGAGGTCATGCGATGGGGGACTCGTCGGCAATCCGGATGGGGCGAACACCGGTGCAGGCACCGACCAGCCAGACGCCTCGCATGCGCCGGTCCAGGCGCCGTGAGAGATGGTCCTGATCGAAGCCGGTTCCTGTTCCCGCTGCTGCGCTGCGGCTGGAGCACAGTCGGCAGTGGGTGGGAGACGTGAGGGTGAGGCCATCGCGTCCGACCCCCATGCACGTGGCGCCGCCCTGCGGTGGTGGAGCGAGCCTCTGCGATGGGAACGGGTGATGTGAGCGCGGGAGCGGGTGATGAGCACTCAGTGCGCTCCTGGCCGGCCGGCGCGCCGGTGAAGCTGGAGCACGCGCATCGAGGTCCTCGGTGCGCGGTGGCCTGGCAGGAGGTGGCGATGAGCGCGCACGCTCACGCAGGGCAGTCGGTGGTCGATGTCTGGAACGCCCGTGGTGCGGAGGCGGTACCTGCCGCTACCGCTGCGGTGTCTGAGCGGGTCGGTGCCGGGGTGCGGGTACTGGTGGCCGAGGACGACCCGCAGATCAGGGACCTGCTAGCGCTGCGGCTGCGGCAGTGGGGACACCAGGTGCACACCAGCGCCGACGGGCTCAGCGCGCTGCAGGAGTACCAGCGGCTTCGCCCGGACCTGCTGCTGCTGGATGTGCAGATGCCCGGGATGGACGGGCTGCAGCTGGCGCGCGCGATCCGCCGGGAGAACGGACCGGCCAGCCAGGTGGCGATCATCTTGCTGACCGGACGCTCTGGATGCGTCGACGTCGTCCACGGCCTGGACGCCGGCGCCGATGACTACCTGTGCAAGCCCTTCAACATCGCCGAGCTGCGGGCGCGCATCGACACCGCGACCGGGCGGTTGAAGGCCATCGCCTCGATGCGCGAGCTGAACCGGACGCTGGCCTCCACCGCCCCGGTGCAGCGGCCCGGCCTGGCCTTCGCCGCTGCGCACCGTCCGGTCGAGGGCGCCAGCGCCGGCGGTGACTGGTTCTGCATCAGCGAGAGCCCACAGGGCGCGGTGACCATCGTCGTGGGCGACGTCGCCGGCCACGGCCACGATGTGGCCATCACCGCAGGCCACCTGCGCCAAGTCAGCGTGAACCACGCCAGCGCCAGTCAGGACCCCGAGCGGGTCCTGCAGAAGCTGAACACCTTCGTGCTGGCCATCGGCGATGACGCCCGCACCGGTGCTCCTGCCCTGGCCAGCGCGGTGTGCGTCGTGGTGGACCGCTCACGCGACCTGCTGCGGTGGGCCTCGGCCGGGCACCCGGCTCCCCTGATGCTGCCCTACCTGCCCACCCCGTCCCCCATGCGCCCATCGACCCCACCATCCTCGGTGACCGCAGCGGCCGCGGCGTCCGCGCTCTCGTCGGTGCCTGCCGAGGTGCCTGCCGAGGTGCCTGCCGAGGTGCCTGCGGAGGTGCCTGCGGGAGTGCCTGCGGGTGTCGATCCTCCCCTCGGTGTGCAGGAGCAGCCCAGCTACGGCGTCCACCACGTGAGCCTGAAAACCTTCGCGGGCTTCCTGCTGGTCACCGATGGCCTGCTGGAAGCACGTGATAGACACGGGCGGCAGTTCGACGACCTCGTGCTGCCACAGCTGCTGCCGCAGCTGACGCCCACAGCGCACGATGCCCAGCAGGCGGCGTTCGGGCGTGGGTGGGGCAGCCGTCCCACCCAGCTGCTCAACCACGTCCTGGACGGGATCTTGACCGCGCACGATGAGTTCACCGCAGCGTTGAAGCGAACCGGCGACGACATCACCCTGCTCGCCTGCGCGGTGACCTCTCGCCAGTACCCAGAGGACTTGGACGCACCGCCCGCCCTCTCGCCCCACCCGCAGATCCCCCGCCAGCTCAGTGCCTGAGCTGCGCACATGAGCTGAACGAGCCGGCCGGTCCGTTCAGGTGCAACGCCCCGCATCGACCAGCACAGCCCACCGGTCGCGGCACCCGGTCAACCACGACCCGGTCAACCACGGCCCCGGTCAACCACGTCCTGACTCACCGCTCAAGGAGCCGGCGCTTCCTGCCGATCCCTCCCAGGCCGATCCAGCCGCCCACGGACGCCCGAGCGGCATCGGCGCCAGGTTCCTGGACCTGACCGGTGTGGCTGCAGTGCCGCAGCACCTCTTGTCCTTGGCCATCGAGCAGCACCGGAGACGACATGAGCAGCACCGCGCCCAGCCTCCTGGAGAAGTACAGCTCGGTCATCGAGCTGCCCTTCCCGCCTCGCAAGAGCACCATCACCGCAGCGCCCATCCGCCGTCGGCTCCTGCTGGCAGACGACGACGTAGCCCTGGCCCGGGTCCTGGCACGCAAGGTCGGAGGCTCCACGCTGGAGGTGCACAGCGCCATCAGCGGTGACACGGCCATGGACCTGGTCCGCATCCTGCACTTCGACGTGGCCGTCCTGGACGTGAACATGCCCGGGATGAACGGGCTGGACATCATCCGCCGCATCCGCGCCTCGCACGACCTGCACCAGCCGGCCGTCGTGGTCATCAGCGCCTTCCCCGACGAGCCATCGGTGCAGGAAGCCATGGACGCCGGAGCTGACGTCGCCCTGCCCAAGCCGTTGACCCTCGCCTCCCTGCGCACCGCTATCCAGCAGTCCCTGGACCGGCGCGGCTGACCTCCCAGGACCCGTGACCGGTGACTCCGCCCCTACGAGGGGCACCCCGTCGACATCGACGTCCTCGGAGGTTCAAGGCCGTGCGCGCGACAGCCGATGGCTGCGAGGGTGAACCGCGACGACTGGCTCGCCCTGGCGCAGGCGGAGCTGCAAGAACCGGTGGTCGGTGTCCTCACGGCGCCGCCGCCCACCCGGGCGGGAGCAGCCGGTTCGACGCAGCCCAGCTCGACGGAAGCGGCGCGCATCGCGGCACTGCACGAGTACGGCCTGCTGGACACTCCCGCCGACGACGAGCTCTCCGCGGTGGTGCGCGCCGCCGCGGTGGTCGCCGGTGTGCCGCACGCCACGCTCAACCTCATCGACGAGAACCGCCAGTGCCAGCTGACCACTGTCGGCTTCGAGGGCGCGGACTCGGCGCGCTCGGACTCGATGTGCGCCCTGCACTTCCAGGACGGCGACGTCGTGCACGTCCCGGACGCCTCGAAGGACCCCCGCTACATCACCAACCCGTGGGTGGACGGTCGTCTCGCCCGTGTCCGCTTCTACGCCTCGGCGCCGCTGGTCACCCCGACCGGGTACGCGCTGGGCTCCCTGTGCGTCTTCGACACCGCTCCCGGACGGCTCAGTGGGCAGCAGCTGGCCGTCCTGGAGGACTTGGCCGGAGTGCTGGTCGCGCTGTTCGAGCGGCGCCGCCAGGCTCGCCGGGAGGCCGAACAGCACCAGCAGGCCGTCGAAGCCCGCCAGCTGGCGGTCCTGGCGATGGCCGAGTCCGAGGCGCGCTGGGAGCTGAGCGAGGTCGTCGCCGAGACCATCGACACCGGCCTCGTCGCCGTCGACGCCGACGGGCAGGTCAGCTCGCTGAACCGGGCCATGCGCCAGTGGCAGCACTCGTCCGGCACCGGTCAGCCCACCTTCCTGGCCGCTGATGGCGCGACCGCGCTGAGCGCGCACGAGCTGCCGTGGTCGCGGGCCCTGCGCGAGGGGAGCGTCCAGGACGCGGAAGTCGTCCTGAGCACCCCCGGCCGGTCACCACGCACCCTGATCTGCTCGGGCCGTGCGATGAGCCGGGCCGACGGCACTGCCCTGGGTGCGGTGGTGGCCTTGAACGACGTCACGGCTGAACGCGACCGCGAACGCGCCCTGGCGCGGGCCCACGCGGAGACAGCGCGAGCCCGCGCGGCCATCGAGCAGGCCCACGCGGCCTTGGAGGAGCACACCCGCCGGGTGCAGGCCCTGGCCGACGCCTCCCGCGCCCTGGCCGCTGCGCACGAACCCCAGGAGCTCGTTTGCGCGGTGCTGCGGGACCTGGCCGATGCCGACGCGGCGTACCTGCTGCGCCCCCGCACGTTCGAGGGCGTCGACGGGCTGCAGGCGGTGGCCACCTGCGGCCTGGACGTCGAGGACGTCTTCTACCCCTCCACGGCCTCGTCGCTGGCCGGGACGTGCTTCGCCTCCACCACGCAGGTCTTCGTCGCCGACGTCAGGACCCACCCGCTGGCCTCCCAGCGGCACGTCGACGCCAGCGGCGTGGTCTCCGGGGTCTGGCAGCCGGTGGTGCTGTCGGGGAAGCAGACCGTCGGTGTCCTGGGCGTGTTCTGGCGCACGCCGCTGCCCGAACTGCCCGACCACCTCCTGCCGGTGCTGCAAACCCTGTCCGGGGAGGTGGCCCACGCCGTCGAGCGCGCCGACCTGCTGCAGCGTCTGGCGCAGGCCGCCGAGCGCGACGCCCTGACGGGGCTCGCCAACCGGCGCCGCTGGGACGAGGCGATCGCCGGGGAGGTGGCCCGCGCCGCGCGCAGCGGCGCGCCGCTGAGCGTGGCCCTGCTCGACCTGGACCACTTCAAGGCCTACAACGACACCCACGGGCACCTGGGCGGGGATGACCTGCTGCGCGAGTTCGCCGTCGTTGCCGCCGGCTGCCTGCGCGAGGTGGACACGTTGGCGCGCTGGGGCGGGGAAGAGTTCGTCCTGGCACTGCCCGGGTGCACGGCCGAGGCCGCGGTAGCGGTCGCCGACCGCATCCGCGCGGCCGTGCCGCACGGGCAGTCGTGCACCGTGGGCATCGCCCAGTGGCAGCCGGGGCTGCGGGCCGAGGACGTCGTCGCCCGCGCCGACGAGGCCCTGTACCGGGGCAAGCAGGGCGGCCGCGACGCCACCGTCGTCCACCGCGCTCCGAGTCCTGACCCGACGTAGCCGCGTGCCGGCCCGGACGACCGCCGTGGGCACCTGCACGGCCCGTACGCCCTGCACGCTGCGCCGTACGGATGACACCCCTTGAGCCCAACGTCCTGACAGCCGATCCCTCAGCGTGACCGGGTCCCCACCGGACACCCGGCCCGCCGGTCGCGCCGCGCGTTGAGGAGGCTCACCGTGTCTGCTGCCCGTGCCTCATCGCCTGGCCGGACGACCCGTCCAGGCGTCCGGACCGCGCCCACGACCGGCGCGGTACTGCGCAGCGCCGCGTTCGCGGCGGTGTTCTGCGTAGCGGTGTTCCTGGGTCGGACGACGGTGATGGACGGCACCAGCTTGAGCTTGGTGTGGCCGGCCGCCGGGGTTGCCGTGGTGTGGTTCGCCGTTCAGCGCCGTGCCCGGACGCGGTGGCTGGACGTGGGACTCCTCTCGGTGGCGACGTTCGTCCTCAACGCCCTGACGGGGGCGTCACCGGCGCTGGCGGCCTGCTTCGTCGGCGCCAATCTCGCGCAGGTCGGGACCTTCGGGGTGCTGTTCTCCCGGTGGTGCCCCAGCGCTTGGGGCGCGGGAGGCCGCGAACCGCTCACCGGGGTGGCGCAGCTGATGCGCCTGCTGGCCGCGGCCGTGCTGGCCACCGGCGCCGGGGCCCTGCTGGGGCCGACCTCGGTGTGGGTGTTGACAGGGCATTGGTCGTGGCTGACGGCGCTGGTGTGGATGACGCGCAACACCGCCAGCATCCTGCTCATCGCCGCCACCGCCTTCCGCGTCGGCTGCCTGGTCAGCGCCCGCCGCGACGCCTCCTCCAGCACCTCCTCCGACACCTTCCCGAACACGTCTCCGGACGTCGGTGACCCGACGGGGCACGCCGTGGTGGCTCCGGTGCGCTGGCCGCGGGGCGGCCAGGTGATCGAGCTGACTGCGGCCCTGGCGTGCTCGGTGCTGGCCTACGCGCTGGTCTTCGGGGTCTTCGAGCACCTGCCGGTCGCCTTCCCGCTGATCGCGTTGTCGGCGTGGATCGCGCTGCGCTTCGACACCACCATCGTGCTGGTCCACGACCTGGTCATGGGCGTGGCGGCCGTGCTGCTGACCCTGGCCGGCGCCGGTCCTTTCGCGACGATCGCCGATGACGCCACCCGTGCCGTCGTGGTGCAGCTGTACGTCACCGTGCTGGCTGTCCTGGGTCTGGCGCTGGCCATGGGCCGCGACGAACGCGACGTCCTGCTGGCCAGGATGGAGCTGTCCACCGCCGCCAGTGAACGCTCGGCGCGTGAGGCGGACACCCAGCGGATCATCGCCGAGGAGCAGCGCGCCCTGGCCGAGCGGGCCCACCGCCAGGCCGTGGCGGCCAGGGCCGAGGCGGAGCTGCGCGGGGAGCTGGCCCAGGCGGTGCTGGAGTCGGTCGAGGTCGGCATCGTCGTCGCCGACGCCGACGGTCGCCTAGCGCTGTTCAACCGCGCCGCGCAAGCCTGGCACGGCCTGGAGGCCGATGCGAGCCTCGACCCCGCAGAGCACGCCGGCCGCTACGACCTGTACGGCGCCGACGGCACCACCGCCCTCGAGGCGCACCAGGTCCCGCTGGCGCAGGTCATGCGCACCGGCTCGGTCACCGGCGCCGAGATGGTGATCGCCCCCGCCGGGCGCCCGGCGGTGACCGTGACGTGCTCGGGACGCAGGATGGGTCGCGCCGACGGCACGCCCCTGGGTGCGGTGGTGGCGATGACCGACGTCAGCGATGACCGCGCCCTGCGCCGGGAGCTGCAAGCCGCCAGGGCGCGAGCCGACGAGCAGGCGGACCTGCTGGGAGCGGCGTTCGACGCCTCGATGGTGGGCAACGTCCACCTCGACCTGACCGGCACCGTGCTGCGCGTCAACTCCGCCGCCGCTGCGATGCTCGGCTACGACGCGGCGGACCTGGTCGGGCGGTCCTGGCCACAGGTCGTGCACCCGGACGACCTGGTCGTGCGCCAGAGGGCCGTGCGCGAGTTCATCGCCGCCCACCGGGGAACCCGGACCGGGGTTGCCTCCGCCTCGGGCGGTCAGGTGCGCCACCTGCACCGCGACGGGCACGTCGTGCACACCCAGGTCTCCACCGCCGTGGTGACCGACAAGCAGGGGCAGCCGCTGTACCTGGCCACCCAGCTGATCGACATCAGCGCCCGGGTGGCCGCCGAGGCGGCGGTGCGCGGCCAGCGCGACGTGTCGGCCCGTCTGCTGCGGGCCCTCAGCGACCTGGGAGAAGGCGTCCTGGTCGAGCACGAGGACCAGATCACCTACGCCAACGACGCCCTGGCCCGCCTGATCGGGCGGCGCACCCCCGCCCTGCTGGCCCTGCCCACGTCGCTGCTGCTGGTCACCGAGGCCGAGCAGGAGGCGTGGTCCGCTCGGCGCGCCTTCGCCCCCGGCCAGCTCGGTGCCACCGCCTCGCTGGTCACCGAGCTGCGCCACGCCGACGGCAGCAGCGTGCCCGTGGAGGTGACCACCGTGCCACTGCCCGACGCCGGGGGCCGGGCCACGCTCACCCTGGTCCGCGACCTGTCCGAGCGCATGCGCGACCAGGCCGCTCTCGCTGCCTCCAACGAGCAGCTGCGCGAGGCCAACCGCCTCAAGGACGACCTGGTCGCCACCCTCAGCCACGACCTGCGCCAGCCGCTGTCGACCACCACCGGCTTCGCCGAGCTGCTGCTGGAGGAGTGGGACCAGGTCGGCGAGGACGACAAGCGGCAGTACCTGGGCCGCATCCACCGGGCCGGGCGCTGGGCCAACGACCTGCTGGAGGACATCCTCACGATGGCCCAGCTGGACGCTGGCGCCCCGGCGCCGCGCACCGCGCGGGTGCACCTGCCCGCCCTGGTCGCCGACGTCGTGGACCGCCTCGGAGTGCAGGCCCCGCTCGTGGACACCACCGGGATGCAGGACCTCACCGTCCTGGCCGACCGGGGACACCTGCAGCAGGTTCTGACCAACCTGGTGGCCAACGCCTTCAAGTACGGTGCCCCACCGGTGCGCCTGAGCGCCCGCCGCCGAGGGGACCAGGTCGTCCTGGACGTCATCGACGCCGGAGAGGGAGTTCCCCAGGAGTTCGTGCCGCGCCTGTTCGAGCGTTTCGCCCGCGCCACCACCGGCACCGCGGCGGACCAGAAGGGCACCGGACTGGGGCTCTACATCGCCCGAGAGCTGGCCAACGTCAACGGCGGTGACCTCACCTACCAGCCCGCTCCAGCGGGCGGTTCGCGCTTCACCCTCAGCTTGAACCCCTGCACCACGTCCGTGCAGGACCCGCGCGACCTCCTCGCGCACGCGGTGACGCTGGTGCACGACGACTGATCCCTGCGGACGCGTGTTCGCGGCTCGCTCGTCCACCGGCTCGCGCGGTGGCACCTATCGGGTGTCACCACGGGGCGCGGCCGTGGCGGTCCACGAACCGGCCGGTGGTCCCGCTGGTGTCCAGGGCCGCGGTCACGATGGCCTGCGCGCCCTCGGCCACGCTGTGCCCGGTGCCGCCGGTGAACTCGGTGGCCGTCAGTCCGGGGTCCACCGCGGTCACCGAGATCCCCGGCAGGGCTTTGGCGTACTGCACGGTGAGCATGTTCAGGGCGGCTTTGGACGCGGGGTAGGGCAGGTGGGCGATGTCGGCGTACACCGCGTCGGTGCTCTGCAGGGTCAGGGAGCCCATCCCTGAGGAGACCATCACCAGCCGTGGGCTCGACCCGCGACGCAGCAGCGGCAGGAACGCCCGGGTCACGCGAACGGCTCCGAGCAGGTTGGTCGCCAGGACGTCGGCGAAGTCGTCCGGGCCGACCTCGGCGGCCGGCGCCCAGGTGCCGGGGACGCCGGCGTTGTTGATCAGGACGTCCAGGGCGCCGACGGCCCCTTCGACCTGCGCGGCAGCCGCGGCCACCGAGGCGTCGTCGGTGACGTCCAGCGCGATCGGGCGGATGTCGCCGGGCGCAGCGTCCTGGTGCAGCCGTGCGGCCAGCTGCTCGGGGCGGCGGGCGCCGGCGAAGACGCTCGCCCCGCCGGCGGCGAGCTCGCGGGCGGTGTGGGCACCCATGCCGCGGGAAGCTCCGGTGATCAGAACGGTGGTCACGTCCTCCACCGTGGCGCCCGGGCGGCCCGCGTGCCAGGCACGCTCTCGCCCAGGACCGGCAGTACCAGGCTGCCGCTCGGCCGAACGCTGGCCGCCCGGAAAGCTGCGAAGGCCCGCCCGCTTCCCGCCGGGCACACTCGCACCTGTGACCCGAGGTGATGTCGGCGAGCTGGCGGCGGCGGTGCGGCAGTGGCGCGAGCGCCTGGCACCAGCCGACGCGGGCCTGCGGAACGGACCGGCCGGCGGAGCGTCGACCGGGTCGACCCGTAGGCGCACCCCGGGACTCCGGCGGGAGGAGGTCGCCCAGCTCGCCGGGCTGTCGGTGGACTACGTCGTGCGGTTGGAGCAGGGGCGCGGGCCGCGCCCGTCCTCCTCGGTGCTCTCGGCGCTGGGAGCGGCGCTGCGCCTGTCGCCGGCGGAGACCGAGCACCTGTTCACCCTGGCCGGGAGCGTCCCGCCCGGCGCCGACGGCATCAGCGACGTCGTGCGCCCCTCCGTGCGGCGACTGCTGGAGCGGCTGCACGACCTGCCGGCGATGGTGGTCAACGCCCGCGGCGACGTCCTGGCCTGGAACGAGCTGGCCACCGCGGTGCTGGGGGACCTGTCCGCGGTGCCCGCCGCGCGCCGCACCCACCTGTGGCTGCACTTCGTCGCCGACGAGACCTTCACCTCCCGCCTGGTCGTGGAGGGGCGGGAGGGGGAGCGGCTGGACCGCGCCACCGTGGCGCAGGCGCGCGCCGCGCTGGCCCGCTACCCGCGCGACGCCCGGCTGCGGCGCACGGTGGACGAGCTGCGCGCGCGCGTGCCCCGCTTCGCCCGCCTGTGGGAGCAGCGGCCGGTGGAGCACCGCCACAGCGACGTCAAGAGCTACGACGTGCCCGGCGTCGGCCGCCTCACCCTGGACTGCGAGAGCCTGGCCGTGCCCGACGACGACCAGACCCTGGTCGTGTACTCGGCGGCACCGGGCAGCCCGGACGCCGACAAGCTCGACCAGCTCAGGGACCTCATGCCGAGCGATCCGGCGGAGGCGGTCTTGCGGCCCGGTCGGGGGTGACGGTGAGCGTCCTGCACGTTCGCCGCTCTTGGCCGCTCCAACGCGCACGCCTGGCCCTCTCGACACAGCGATCTCAAGAACGACCGCTCATGTGGCGGTGGCTGCGTTTGAACCGCGGCATGTGCCGTTACCCGCGGGCAAGCTCGTGATTGCCGTGCTGCCGTCACCGGTGGCGGGGGAGGGGTCAGCGGGACGGGCCCTTTTTCGAGCATGCCGAGGTCGTGCAGGTGGCGCAGCTGCGGTGGGGGAGGACTCATGACTGACGTCGACGACGCGCGGCCGGCGACCCCCGGTGCGGGGTGGTCGGTGCAGGTGGCCGTCACTGTCGACACCGGTGCCGATCCCGCGCCGGTGGTGCAGGTCCGCCTCGACGGCCGATCGGGTACTGCCTCAGCTGCCGCCAGCGCACACGTCGCCGGCGGTGGCGCCTTCCGCATCGCGGTGGACCTGATCGACCCCCGGATGGCGGCCTGGGACCCCGACGCTCAGCCCGCCGTGCAGCGCAAGCTGTGGCGTGAGCGGACCATCTGGCGGCCCTCGCTGCTGGTGCAGCCACGACGCATCGAGGCCGATGGCCTGCTGGTCCTGGCGCTGGACGGCTCCGGCCGCACCGGGTACGCGGGGCAGCCCGGTGACCCGGAGCCGGAACTCGACGCCGCCGGGGGGTCGGTGGGCGCCGTCGAGGGATGGCACGTGCTGCTCCTGAAGCCGGCCGCGGCCTCGTTCACCCTGTCGGCACCCGCGCGGTGGGGCCCCACCGGCCAGATCACCGGCCCTGCGGACGGCATCGTCAGTGCCGCCGTCACCGTGCGCCCGGCGACGGGGACCACGAGGAGCTGACGCACCCGCGGGACAGCGGGGGAGTGCCCTCACCCGCCTGTACCGACTTCCACGAGCTCTCGCCGGCTTTCGCCGGTCGCCCGCTGCCATGCTCCAGGCGTGCGGGAAGAAGTGAGGCGGTGGTGGGCTGCCCGGCAGCAGGACAGGGCCCAGCGGGCCTACTACGGGGACTGCCCGACCTGCCGCCACGACTGGCGCGAGCACGACCCGGCCCGAGGGTGCGGGGAGTGTGGCTACGAGATCGAGCACAGCGAGCCTGATGCTCCCGAGCGCATCTGTACCGCTGAAGCTCTCGGGTGGACGGCCTGATGTGCCCACGAGGCGTCACGACTGCCGCCACGACCACCGCCAACACTAGGACTGACGGCGGCTACTTGCCTCGTCGGGCGAGGTAGATGCCGGCCAGGATCAGGAGTGCGGCGGGGATGAGGACCCAGGCGCCGTAGCTCTCGGCGAGGGATCTCACGACCTGTCCTTGCGCACGCGGTAGGCCAAGGCCGTGGCCATGACAGCGCAGACCCCCAAGATCACCACGATGGGGATCCACGCGTTGCGGTTGCCGTTGGTCCACAAGCCGATCGACAACGCGATGGTGAGCAGCCCCACCACCACTGCGCCTACACCCATCACGATGAGCGCCTTCTTGGGGTACATGTCACCTCCGTGATCGATCGTGCGCACGATCGACAAGACGTTGCCGCCGCAGGCTCGCAGTGGTGGCAGGCAATTGTCCTGACTGGTGATCTCGGCCGCGCGTTGGTCACCCGTTCGGGCTAAACGTCCGGCATGGGGCGCCTACACGCACGACACCGGCTGGGCGCGTACCCGTTACCCAACCACCTCAGAAGTGACCGTCGCGCACTCCGACGCCGCCGCGGCGCCTCACTCATGTCCACGGGCACAGCAGCGCGCCTGCCAACGGCTAACCGCGCCCTCGGCGCAGCCCGATGATGATCAGACCGGTGCCGCAGACGAGCAGGAGGGCACCGATCAGCCACACCGGAAGGCCGCGTGGTGTGAGGTCGCTGAGGTCGCCGCCGAAGACGAAGATCGCTACCCCGATGAGGCTGAAGAACGCCCCGGGGCCGAAGAGCCCGGCACGCGAGGACTGCTCAGACTGCTGGCTCACGACGGGACCTCCACGCATGGACCGGGCGGGCCGGCACGCGCCAGCCCTTGTCGGATCGAGGATGCCGAGGAGCGCGCAGCTCGCCACCCGGCTGCAGCACCGGTGCGAGAAGGCGGCACCTGGCTGGTCTACCCCGAACGTGACCGTCCTCAAGGCGAGGGATCCGCTCACCAGCGACGCTGGCGTGGCCGCGCTTCCCCATCGGGCTGCCCTCCACCGCTTCCGCGGTTGGGGGCTGCCCTCCACCGCTTCCGCGGTTGGGGGCGCGATGTGATCACCCTCCGGGCACGATGCCGGAGCACTGTCGACACCACTGATGGATCAGGAGCACCGATGCACTGGGCCACGCCCATCAGGACCGGGCTGCGCGAGCCGGGAGCAGTTCCTGCGCTGATCGTGGCGGTCATCGTCGCGCTGGTGCTGTCCCTGCTGGTCAGCTACCTGATCAAGCGCTTCAGGAGGTAGGTGCCGGTGCGGCGCACCGGCGAAGGCTTCGATGGTGCGCTCTTGGTCGCGCAGGTCGAGCACTGAGCGGCGCGGGAGTGGGACCTCGGGGGAGCGTCGCTGAGGTAGTGCCGTCCTCGGTGAGTCGGTACAGGCGCCGAGCTAGGTGTCGCACAAGTGACCGTTTTCGAGAGAGCGATCGCGCCCGCAGGGCGCCATGGCCGCAACGTCGATCGCGCAGCCGGTGGTGGCGCGCTTTGCTGGGTGGGTGATCGAGGAGCCCGCAGCGGGCGGGCGGGATGCCCCACCCCCGTTCGTGACGCGCCTGCATCAGGTGATCGACGATGCCGTGGCACGCCACAGCGACCGGTTGTCCCTGGTGCACCGGCACGAAGCCGGCCCCAATCCCTACGGCTGGCAGTGGAGCGTGCAGCTGATCGGACACCCCGAGGTGCAGGCCGTCTTCTGGTACGACGGGCTGGACGACGACGTCATGTTCGCCGGGGACGCGCCGTTCGGGGAGTGGTGGCCGAACCAGGACGAGCAGGCCGCGCAGGCGTGCCTTCGCCAGGTCGAGGATCAGATTGTGGACCTGGCCGGCGCCGGTCACGCAGCCGCGGTGGCTCAGGCGGCGCGGCGTCGGTACTTGGAGGGACGTCCGTGGTGGCGACGCTTGCTGTGGCCACGGGCCGATGAGCGGTGGCCCTGACGTCGAGCGTGAACGGCGGCGGGTACGTCCACGTGGTTACCGGCGGACCGCGACGTCGCCCACACGATGCCACGACCGCGCAGCGCGGCCCGCGGGATGACCGCGCGGGTGAGGTTGACCATGGGTGGGTCGGGCCTCTGTCCAGCTAAAGATTGGGGCAACCGCTCGAACGGCGATGACGCAGTCCACCACGATGGCGTAGTGCGCAGCCGTCGAGTGGTCGACCAGTCAAAGCGATGACCGACCACTACATAGAGGAATACATAGGCAGGGAGGCACTACATGTGGGATTAGTTACGGCGTGTCGTCACTAGTGACGGCCTGGACACTTCTAGAGTCGGACTGAGATCAGGAGTCTGGGAGGTCGCATGGCCCGCAAGGTCACCCCCGCGCAGCTGCGCAGCATGATCCGCCAACAGCAGTCTGCCCAGCGCCAAGCCGTGCAGAAGTACAACGCGGCCGTTGCCAAGGTCAACCGCGACAACAAGCGGGCCATCGACGCCTACAACCGTGACATCCGCGCCCACAACAGCCGGGTTCGGGCCAATCGGGTCAGGCTCCAGCGCGAGATTGACCGGTTGAACCGCTCGTCGACCACCACCCGCTACACCACCGTGCGGTCTTCGAGCGTCACGCTCCACAGCGCCTACTGTCGCGTCGAATCTGAGGCCGACTCCTGGGGATGGACCGAGCGCGAACAGCACCTGGTCGACCTGGCCGAGGCCGAAGCTGCAAACAGTGCCCGGGCCACCAACGCCCTGCTCGGCGCCGCAGAGACCGATGACGACGCGGTCGAGGACACCACCATCACCGATGAGCTGCGTCAGCTTTCCCCCGACCTCGACCAGCGCTGGCAAGGGGCGTTGTTCGCCCTCAATCCCCGCAACCCCGATGCCGCCCGCCACTTCTGCACCAGCTCGCGCGAAGTCGTCGTCCAGATGCTCGACCTCAACGCGCCCGATGCTGCCGTACTGGCTGCCAACCCTGCGGCCCTGCGTACCCAGCAAGGCCAAGTGACGCGGCGGGCCAAGATCGACTACCTGCTGGCCCGCGCCGGCGCTGATCGTGAGGCACTGGCGGACTTCGTTGACACTGATGTAAGCGACGTGCTGGGCCTGTTCGCCACCTTCAACAGTGCCACCCACGGCGAGGCCGGGAAAATGGACCTTCCCTTGCTGCGAAGCCTCAAGGGCCGCGTCGAGGGCGCCATCCGATTCCTGCACGCGGTGACCCAAGCGGCATCGTGATCGCGGCGGTACTCAGTGGCTGCCGTGTGCACTGAGCGCGGGATGACCGAGCGGTCACTCGTCATCTTCGGACGGCCAGGAGAGAACGACAGCACCAGAGGCATCGCCCGCCCCGCCAGGCCGGATCAGTCCGGCTGCGGAGGCTCGAGCCGGCGGACTCTGGTGGCACGGAAGTTGAAGCTGTCCTGCTGAGCAGCTTCGTAGTCGAACTCCACTGCCTCACCTGCCTCGAGGGATCGGTAACCCGGGCCTTCGATCATGCTGAAGTGCACCCAGGCATCGCGGCCGGGCGGCAGCTCGCTGCTGCTGATGGCGCCAGTGCCCTTGTCCGCCTTGAACCACTTGACCACCCCGTGTGCCATCAGGACAGATTGCCTCAGCCACCAGCTTGAAGTGGCGGGCCAGCGCGCACGGGACTGCTCGGCCATCGACATGAGCGGAAGATCAACAAGCCTGCCGTGACGCTGCGTGGTGACGGCCCGGCATCGCAGAAGCGACCGATTCCGGGACGCCCCGCCCAGGTCGCTCGAGGGCCGCGACACGCCGTCTCACAACCCGTGCCCGAAACCGGCCGCTCACCAGCGCGGGGGCCGCGGCTTCTGAGACGGTCCCGCCCATGCCCACCACCCAGCCCGCCCCCACACCCACCAGCACCCCTGGCCAGAGACTCGCCCAGCGCACGGCTGCGCGGCCCGGTCATCTGCTCGGCTACGCCCGCGTGTCCACCACCGCCCAGGACCCCGCCCTGCAGCACGACGCCCTCACGCAGGCCGGCTGCTACCGCGTCTGGTCCGACACCGCCTCTGGCGCCCTGGCCGCGCGCCCGGCCCTGGACGACGTCCTGGCCCGTCTCGGACCCGGTGACGTCCTCGTGGTGTGGCGCCTGGACCGCCTGGCTCGCTCCCTGCGCCACCTCCTGCAGCTGATCGACGACCTGGACGGGCGTGGGGTGGGCTTCCGCTCCCTGACGGAGTCGATCGACACCACCACCGCCACCGGCCGCCTGGTCCTGCACCTGTTCGGGGCCCTGGGTGAGTTCGAGCGCGACCTGCTCAAGGAGCGCACCAGCGCCGGGCTGCAGGCGGCCGCCGCCCGCGGCCGGCACGGCGGCCGCCCGCCGGTGATGACGGCGCCAAGCTGGCCGCGGCCCGCTCCCTGCTGGGCGCTGGGCGCAGCACCAGCGAGGCCGCCGCCGCGATCGGTGTCTCGCGCGCCACCTTGTACCGGGCGCTGAGCACCTCCCCGACGTGATGTCCCCAGGTCGAGGGCCGGCGCGAACCCCACGGCACCCGTACGGACCATGGGAAAGCAGCGGCCGCCGGCTGTGGCCCCTAGCGTCGAGTCGTGGTCGGCACCTGGGGATCGGCGCTCATCCTGGTCGGGGCGCTGTGCGTCATCGCCTGGGCGTTCCTCGATGCCCGCCGGCGCCAGCGCCGCCAGGACAAGGGCTGGACACGCGCACACACCTTGATCGTCGCTGCGATGGTGCTGACGGCCGCCAGTGCTGCGAGTCAGGCGCTGACATTCACCTGACACAGCGTCAGGACGCGCTGAGCGCTGCACGGTGCTGGACCCGATGAGCACTCCGGCTGCCTTGAGACCAGCGCCTCTGCGATGGCACCCAGGCGGACGACGCACGATCAAGGGCAGGTCTTCACCCCCTCAAGGCCGTGACCTGCGGGACCGCCGAACGCGCGCCCTCACACGAACGGGTGCCTTGTAGCGCGCCGACGCTGACCCCACGGGCCCTTTTCGGCAGACTCCATGCCATGGCCAAGCGACCGTGGTGGTCCACCAACGGCAAGCGGGGCTACGCGCTGGCGCTGGGCATCCTGTGCCTCGTGCTGGCCGCTGCAGGATGGGTCGGCGTCTTCCACTCTCCTCGATGGCACGACTGGC
Source organism: Kineococcus terrestris (assembly GCF_041020755.1). NCBI lineage: Bacteria > Bacillati > Actinomycetota > Actinomycetes > Kineosporiales > Kineosporiaceae > Kineococcus > Kineococcus terrestris. The sequence continues at coordinate 92,460 of NZ_JBEUEI010000004.1, forward strand.
TGATGGCCGCAGGCTGGTCGCCGGTCGCCGTCTTCTACCTCAGCGCCTGGTGGATCCGACGCAAGCACGAGCGTCAAGGAGGGCAAACGACTTCGCTGTCGTGAGGCTGGAAGCGATTGAGGCGTCTCGTAATGGGTCACTTCCGAGATGGCCTAGGTGAGCGCCGGATGTCCCGGCGTAGTGCCCTCTGACGACGCCACCGAATGGCCGGTGGGCTGGTGTCGTGCGGACTTGCTCGGTCTTGTAGGCCCCACCCAGATGGCCCAGCTCGCTCTGCAGCCCGAGGTGGCGACGCAGCAGATGCGACAGGGTGTCCAGCGTGGCTGAGCACCGCGACAGCTCAACGGCACCCCAGGCCCGGCGCACACGCAGACCACTGCGCTTCGCCGCCGTGGTCCTGCTCGGCGCCCTCCTGGCGTTCGCCCTGACGCTGGTGCTCGTGCAGGGCGTCGCGTGGTTGTTCGGAGCCTCGCAGGGCACCGGGCTCACCGTCGCGCTCATGGCCGCGGTCATCGTCCTGGTCGGCGCACCGCTGAACGTCTGGGTCGGCACGGTGGTCACCCGGCGGGTGGCTCAGCGCCTGGCCGCCGGTGATCGGCTGGAGTGCAGCTTGCGCGTCGTGGACGGGCACCAGGACGGGCTGGCGAGGCGGTGGCGCCCCGGTGTGGCGACCCTGCACCCGGGGCAGGTCACCTTCGCCCACACCGTCGGTGGGCTGCGCTTCCTGCGCCGGCGTCCGATCACCTTCGCGGTCCAAGCGGTGGACGCGGCGCTGCCGCGCCAGGTGCGCGGCGCCGAAGTGCTGCTGGTCGCTCCAGGGGCGCGAGTCGTCCAGCTGAGGACCCCGTCGGCTGTCCTGGAGTGGGCGATCGCACCGGCCGAGCGCATCGACTGGGTGCTGGAACGCGTTCAAGACGCCGCCGGGTCGGCACCTGGGGAGCCGGGGACCTGAACAGTCCGCGCACATGCTGATCGCGCAGTGGAGCGCAGCCGCCTTCGCGCAGACGGTCGCTTCTGAGCGGACCTGGTCAGGCCCTGAGCGCACGCTTACGGCTGCGGGCGTGGCGCGGCAGTTGGTCTGCCTCGGCGTGCTCGGCGGGCCGTACGGTGCTGTCGTGGCGGATGATGACGCGGCCGAGAGCGCAGACGCGGCAAGATCAGACAGCGCCTGCACCTCGGACGGCATGTGGACGCAGGAGGCCCTGGCTGACTACCGCCGACGCGCCCAGGAGCTCATCGCCGCCGTCACCGCTCACGTGGACCTGACGGCGCAGCGCGGCGGTCGCCAGCGCGAACTGCCCGCCTACTTCGCCTCGGCCGAGGGCGTGCAACGTGCGGTCGACGCCTTCACCGAGGCGGAGTTCGCCTGGTGCGGCTCGTTCCCGGTGCGCGCCGGTGGACGGAACGAGGAGGACGGGGAGGACGGGGAGGACGGGGAGGACGGGGAGCTCGACGAGGGCCCCGTCGTGGACCCGTCGGTGGGCGAGGCCCCGGTGCTGTCCGTGCTGGCCCGCTGGGACTACGTCATCACCGATGTCGAGGCCTTGCTGCGCCACGGCCGGGAGGGTTACCTCACCGCCTGGCCGCAGGACACCGAGGACGACGCCGTTGTGCGGGTGCACGACCCGGAGTCAGCGGTCCGCGAGATCCTGCACGGACCTCAATTGCCCGTGCTCGATGACGCACCTGGGCTGGAGCCCACTCTGTCCTTCCTGGAGGTGGTCCGTCACGCCCGGGAGGACGAGGACGCCGTGTTGGAAGACCCCTTCGGCGTCCTGGGTGAGGAGCGCCGGTAGACGGACTCACCGTCGAAGTCACCCAAGCTTCCTCCTCGCGCTGCGTCTCTCGAACGGTCGCTTCTGCGATGGCCAGCTGAGCTGGCCGGCTGGCTGTGCTCAGTGGCTGCGGCGCCGTTGCAGCAGCAGGTAGCGCACGGCGGCGGTCACAGCGGCCAGCACGCTGATGCCCATGGCAGCGACGACGAAGAAGACGGCAACCGCAAGGGGTGTCTGCGGGTCGTCCCCGGTGCTCATGACGACCCAGGTCATGGTCACGGTGAAAGCGACCAGGGCCAGCAGAGGACCCACCCACACCCCCACGCGCCAGGTGCCCAGCACGGTGGCGATGGCCACCATGCTGGCCGTGCCGATCCACAAGCCCGTGGCGTCGTAGGTCTCCCCCGCGTCCTGGGGCCAGCGGCCCAGCCAGGCGGGGAAAGCCGCCGCGGCCAGCAGCACCACCAGCACCGCCCACAGCAGCCGCGTCCTGCCGCTGGAGCGGGCAGGACGGGCAACGGCTCGGCCTGTCGCGCTCACCGGCACACCTTCCCGCCAGCACCCTCGCCTTCGAGGGCCATCGCAGCAGGTGGCGTACGCCCGTCCGGGTGATGCCGTCCCACGACGGGTCGCCCTTAAGACGTGCACAGGCGGCGTGGCGTCGCCTCGCACCCCTCACAGGTGGCTGAAGTAGCGGTCGTACCAGGTGCGCCCGTCCCCGTACCGCGCGCTCAACGGGCCACTGCCGTCGTAGGCCTGCCACAGCGGGTCCTCGGGCACCAGCAGGTACCCGAGTTGGGCCAGCACCGCACGCACCCGGGCGGCGTCACGGGGGTCGATGAGCTCATCGGTCTGCGCATCGCTTCGCACGCCGGTGTTGCCCACCGCGCACACGACCATGTCGGCGAAGTTGCTGACCACCAGCACCAGCTGCTGCCCCGTGGCCGTGGCCTGGGCCGGGACGCGGATGAGGCCGTGGTGGCTGGCGTCCTGGAAGTCGCGCTCCACCTGGCAGCGGTGGGCGAAGGCCACCTGCAGCTGCCGCACCAGCTGCTCGAAGCGGGCGCTGACGGCATCGTGGTCGAAACCGGTCGGGTACTGCAGGTGCTCGTGCTCGTCCAGGGCGTGCAGCAGGGCACGCAGCCGCGGCACCTCCACGTGCGGTGGACCGGGAGCGTGCAACCGCGTCAGCACCCCTCCACCCTGCCCCAGCACCTGCGAAGACTGCGGTCGATCACCAACACGCACATCGAGTCATGGCGCCACCCAGGCGCGGCGACCGTCTGGAAAGCGGTCACTTCTGCGGTGGACCAACCAGGCGCTGGGACCCGCTCACCTCCAGGACCCAGACGCCGCCAGATCCCCTCCCGCGCTCTAGGCGTACGGCAGGTAGTCGACGCGGCGGGCCCGGCGCTTCCATCCCGGCACGGGCAGACACCCGCGCAGCCCCTTACCGGTGCTGGTGCGCTCCTGGCTGCCGTCGGCCAGGCGCACCGTCACCTGAGCGCGGGCAGGACCGGACAGCTCTCAGACCCTGCCGGCGACCACGGCCTCGACGACAGCCTCGATGAAAACGAGGTCCTCGTCGCCCTTGCCCAGCTCCCAGCGGCAAGCCCCTGAGCCGACCCCGAAGACCAGCTCATCGCCGAACTCCGTCCAGTACAGCCGGCACGCACCCTGGCGGGGAACGAGCTCCACGGAGGCGTCACCGGCGGAGCGGTGAACAGCGACAGCAGCACCGAAACGTTCCTCGATGCGGTCGGCCAGTCGCACCAGCCGGGTGGCGTCCCAGTCGCCGGCACCGCTGGAGTGGGGGAGCGTCACCGGGGCAGCATGCCCGCTGAGACCGGCCGGGCGCTGCGCGCACGCGCGCTCACAGCGCGGTTCGGTCGGCCTGATCGCCTGAAGAACGGTCACTCCTGAGATGACGCGAGCGGATGATGATCGCAGGCTCATGCCATTGACCAAGGCCGTGCTGTGCACAGGCGCATCCCTGCACATCGTCAGCGGTCGATGACCGGCAAGACACAGCTTCAGCTTCACCTCCCACCAATAGTCGAGTGAGGGCGGTCGAGTCAGCCCTCAGCAGCACGACGATCGGCCACAGCGGGATCTCGGCGGCACAGACTCACGGCACGTGCCGTGCGTTCCCGGGACGTACGTACTGGCGAGGCGGGTCCGGCCACCAGTCGCGTGTGTGTGGCAGACGCCGTTGTCGTGCTCCTGTCGTTCCGCTGCTCATCCCGCTGCGCGGGCGGCAAGGGCATCGGCCAGGCGTCGGGCGTCCTCAGCGGGTACGCCGATCAGGCGCTTGCTGCGCCCGTCCTGCAGCACCAGCCGGTTGCCGTCCTGCCAGCGGCCCTGCACCTGCACCTCGCGCACCTGGCCCCAGGGAATCAGCCGGGCTCCGGGGAAGCCGTTCTGCACACGCACCCCCTCAGGGCTGAGCAGGGTCGCCGGCGTCCAAACGAAGTACGTGCCGAAGAAGAGGACGACCAGCGCCAGCTGGACGATCATGAGCACCGCGAGGACGGTGTCCGGGTCGAGTGCGAGGCGGACCACCGCGAGGACTCCTTGCAGGCCGATCAGGACCAGCAGCGCCACGCGCAGGCCGCGGCCCGTCTGCTGGGTGTAGCGAGTCTGCAGGCCTGTCAGGTCCGGTGCGCCGTCCGAGGCGTGATTCGAGACGCGGCCCGAGACGTCCTGGGGAGCGTGCTCGGGGTGCTGGCCATCCACTCACCCACCCTGTCAGCAGCACAGCAGCAGGTGAGCTGACGGCCACGGCGTCACCCGGATGCCGCAATGCCTCCCACACCGAGGCCGAGGGTCGGCCGGCGCCGATCTCAGCCGGCAGGGTCCAGAGCTGCGCAACCGGCCGGTGGAGCGCCGCCTACCCGTCGCTGGTGAGCAGCTGCCGGGCCGCCTGCACGATGTCCTGCTCGTAGGCGGCCCGGTGGGCCGGTGCGTCCTCCCACTCGCTGGCCAAGGCGACGAAGTCGACCAGGGCATCAGGCAGCTCCAGGGGTGAGGCCGCCTCCCACCAGATGCGACGAGCCCCTTCGTAGGGGCGCACGGTGCCCTCCACGATGGCCCGCGCCCAGACGCGGGCCATCTCCCAGCGCGCCTGCTCCTCATCCAGGGCAGGAGCACCGAGCTCATCCAGCGCGGCGTGGAAGACCGCACGCACCTGACGCGGATCGTGCCCGTCCATGCCAGCGACCTCCCGCAGCGAGGCGCAGTCCAGCCCTGCCTCTAGTGCGTGGGCGGCCCAGCTGGGCATCTGCTCCACCGCCAGCAGGTCCAGCACCACGCGGGCACGCACCTGGCGCACCTGGCGCAGCTGGCGCAGCTGGGTCAGCTGCTGCAGCTCCTGCACGCCCTCCATCGTGCCCGTACCGGCCGCGGACCACCGGGAGATCAGGGCGCTGTCATCCGGTCCGAGCACCTGATGGGGGGCCGTCCGCGCGACGGTCAGGCCGACCGGACAGGGCCGCGAGTGTGCGTTGGCGCAGCGCCCGATGGACCTCGGCGGGCATGCTGTTTCGGTGACGTCCCCCAGCTCCAGTGGTGCCGCCGCCTGGGACGCCAGCCGTCTGGCGCGACTGGCCGACCGCATCGAAGAGCTTTTCGGTACTGCCGTCGTTGTTGACCGCTCCGCCGACGACGCCTCCGTGGACCTCGTGCCTCGCCAGGGCGCGTGCCGGCTGTACTGGGTGGAGCTCGGCGATGGGCTGGTCCTCGGAGTCGGCTCAAGGGATTGCCGCTGGGAGCTGGGCAGGGGCGACGAGGACCTCGCCTTCATCGAGGCTGTCGTCGAGGCCGTGGCGGCCGGCAGAGTATGGGAGTTCGTCGGTCCTGACCGCGCTCAGGTGACGGTACGCCTGGCCGACGGCAGTCAGGACCGCACCACCACCGGCACGGGCCTGCGGGGGTGGCTGCCCGTGCCGGGATGGAAGCGCCGTGCCCGCCGCGTCGACTACCTGCCGTTCGCGTAGAGCGCGGGAGAGGACCCTGTGACGGGCACCCTCGAGGTGAGGACGCGTTCACCGCCCAGGTGGTCCATCGCCGGAGCGACGCCGCGTGAGAGGTCGATCCCGTCCCTGTGCTGGACGTGCAGCGCGAGCGCACCGCACGGGTGGACACCGATGCCCACGAGCACCGGAGTGCACTGGTCGTCGCGCGCCCGCGCCGCGATCTGTGGGCCTCCTGGCTGTGGAAACGGCACATGGATGAAGTGCTGGTACTGCAAGAGGTGCGGCGCTGAGCGCTCGCCTCCGAGCGAAGGATGCCGCAGCGCTGACCGCCCCAGAGACGGTGTGAAGAGGCGGGGCCCCGCGCCTGGTCCACGCCATCGCCGCCTGGACCGCTACGGGCCTTCGGTCTGGCGCTGCAACAGGACTGCCTCGGCGGCGGCGCGGGTGCGGAAACGCTCCTTGGCGACCCGGTGCTCCTCCTCGTCGAAGACGTGCAGCGTGTACCCGCGCCCCAGCGCCCGGTGCGGCAGCCACACGAGGAAGTTGACCAGGAAGAGTGCCGGCAGGAGCAGGAACTCCCAACCACCGCCTCCGCCACCGGCGCTCAGGCCGGACTCCTGCCAGTCGACCCAGCCGGTCAGCTCAACCTCGTACCTCAACTCATCCTCCGTCATCACGCCTCGCCTCGTGCGGGCGAGCGCGCCGCCGCGGCCCCGGCAGCCGTGTGCTGGATGCGGCCGCTTCCTGCCAAGTGCACCAGCAATCGCCGCACGACCTGCTACCAGACCACCGACAGGTGATCGGCCTGCCGCGGCCACACCTGGAGCAACGACGCACGGGCACCAGCCGCGCTGAGACGTCTTGCGCCACGAGCGATTGGCAAGTCCTCGCTGCACGCCCGCCGTCGCCTCAGGCGTCACCGGTCGTGGAAGGAAGACCGTGCCGGTGCTGGGCCACGCGCAGCTGATGCTGGTCGCCACCTCATCCCCGTCGTCCCCATCTCAGATGACCACGAGGTGGCCGGCGGTCGGATCGCTCGAGACGTGGCGGAGCTCAGCCGGCCGGAGGGGCACCGTGCTCGTCCGGGCCGCGATCCTCGTCGAAGTCCTCGATGCGCACGAGGACGGACGAGGACCCGCTCGGCTGCTCGACGATGGCGAGCGGGTCGGTGAGCTCCGCGATGACGTCCTGGTCCATGCACCACGGGTCGTGCGCACCCAGCCGACCAGCGTGCTCCCAGTGAGCGGATGAGGCCTCGAGCCGGGCGATGGCCTCCTCGTCCGACAGTTCTGGCTCCTCCTGACTCGTCTCCGGCTCCAGCACGTGGCCCGGCAGTGGCGGCAGGCCCGGCAGGTGGTCGTCGATGCGGGTCAGGAGGTCTTCGAAGTGGCGCGCCTCCTGGGTGGTGGAGGCGTAGACGGACCACTTGGCCACCACGGCACGGACGAAGCTCCAGTCCAGCGCTGCCAGCTCCAGCGGCACCAGCTGCCTGGCAGCAGCCGGTGCCGGCTGCTGCGAGGGGGTGAACACCTCGCTGACGCGCCGAGCCCAATCTGCTGCCGGGTCGTTGCCGTTGACGCGCTGGGTGTCGGCCTCGTTGTCCAGCACCCCCACGATGAAGACGTGGTCGAAGGCGGGCAGCAGCAGGCGTGAGGTCGTCACCAGGCACCTTCCAGGTACGGGTACACCGTTCGGGCACCCGATGCGGGCTTCCCTTGCACCATCGCACCCCGGGCGGGTCGGAGGAGGCGAAATCGAGGTGCATCACCTGATCGCTGTCCGGCCGCGATGCCCGCAGCACAGCTGGGGCGCCCGAGTCCGGCCGCTGACCGTACGGACCTTCGCGATCCCGCTCAGCGGCTTCTCTCGGCTCACCACCTCTGCGGTGACTCTTGCCGAGACCTCGACTGCCCGGCGAAGGCGTGGGATCAGTGCGATCAGGTGATGACCGGCTGCGGGCACCGCCTGTCGTGTCAGGGTGCTGGTGTGGAGCGCGAGGCGGTGCTGCGTGCGCGTCCCTCGCGCGTCAGCACGGTGCTGATCGTGGGCGGGGTGGCCTACTGCGCCCTGGTGAGCGCCTTGATGCTCGGCAATGCCACGTGGGCGCAGGCGGCGCTGCTGCTGGTAGGCCTGGGGTGGGTCGTGCAGGGGCTGATGCTGCGCCGGGCGCGGGTGAGCGTGCGATCGGATGCCCTGGTGGTGCACTCGGGGTACCGGCGGGCGCAGCCCGTGGCGTGGCAGGACGTGCAGGGTCTTCGGTTGGACCGGCCCGGTGGGCAGCGGTTGCTGCGCTTTCACGACGCCAGCCGGCACCGCCCGGTCGTCCTGCCCGAGCTCTCGCTGGAGGACGCCGCTGTGGTGCTCAGCGCGTACGAGCAGCACCACCCACGCGATGAGCGGTGAGCCGTGGCTGCGGTTCCTTGCCGCGGCGCGCCTTCTGCTGGCTCACCCCGGCCGCCGGTGGTCAGCGGGCCAGGACATGAGGTGGACGTGAGCTGCCGTGGTGGGGGTCGCCGGCGTCGGACCGGGTGACCGTTCCGTCCTGCTGCGCGGCCTCGTGAAGGTGCCTCGAGACCGCGCAGCAGGCGGGGAGCTGACAGCCCTCGCTGGCTGAGACGGGGAAGCGAGTGAGCGTTCCGCCCAGCGGGAGTGTGCTGGCGCGGGTGTGCTCCAGCGCTCCCGGAGTGACTACTGCTGCTGCTCGCGCAGGTCCGAGTCCGCCGCCTGACCCCACAGGCGCGCGTACGTGGCGGCCGACTGCGGCATCTTCGTCCCGTCCAGCAGGGTCCAGTTGCCGCCGTCCTTGTCGATCTCGAACAGCGACTCCGCGGCCACCTGGCCCGGGCCGGGGCCGGCGTACGTGCGGAACTGCTCGTACATGCCGGTGATGAAGGCGGGGGAGTCGCCGTTCTTGGCCGACCCGTTCCACTCCGGCACCACGACCGGGACTCCGGCCTCCGCGGCCGCGGCGCGGTGAGCGCTGAAGCCCTTCGGCCCGCCCCCGCCGTCGCGGTCGTCCAGCTGCTCCTCGAACTCGGCGACGGTGGAGACGTAGGGGAAGTGGTTGTAGTAGTCGACGCCGTACGCGTCGATCTCGCCGGTCGGGATGAGGTCGCGGGCGTCGCCGTCGTAACCGTTGGACTCGCGGTTGAACGTCAGCGTCAGCAGCGCGTCGGGCAGGATCTCCTGCTGCAGTTCCCGGTAGCGGCTCCACGCGGTGTGGAAGTCAGCGGTCTCGGCCTTCGTGACCGCCCAGGGGAACCAGTTGCCGTTCAGCTCCCACGCCGGGGAGAGGTAGAGGTTGCCCTCGCGCTCGCCCCAGCCCTCCTTGACGGTGGTGAGCTGCTGGCGCCAGTCCGCGTCGTAGGCCCCGGCGGCGGCCTGGGCCCAGCTGCCGCCCTCCTTGAAGGGGGAGACGGAGACGATGAGCGAGGCGTCCCAGTTCTCCTCGCTGTACTCGCCGCCGTCCTGCAGCTGCGGGACGGCGATACTGGTGGTGCCGCCGTTGGCCCAGGTGGTGGCGATCTCCGCGGGTTGCCCGCCGCGCAGCGCGGCGATCCCGTCGGGATCGCCGGATGCGCCGGACTCCCAGTCACCGGGTGCCAGGTCGGGCCGCTGCAACCCGGTCGAGGGGGTGGACGGCGGGACCTCGTCAGGACGGCCGTCACACGGTGCGGCCGTGGCCGTGACGTCCTCGTGCGTCGCGCGGCTGAAGCTGGGTGCCGAGCTCGGCCCGTCCGAGACGGCGTAGTCGTCCGCCTGGCCTTGGGCAGCGGACTCGTCGGAGACGCTGTCGCCGACCTCGTCACCGGTACCGGTCGGGGCCGGGTCCGGCGTGCCGTCGCTCTCGGGCGTCGGGCAGGCATCGTCATCGCTGCTGCTGCCCGGGTCGGGTCGCTCAGCGGTGGGAACCGGGCTGGAGGCCGGTGGAGCGGCGACGTCACCGTCGCCCTCCGAGGAGTCCTCGTCGCTCGCGCTCGACCCGGACGCGCCGATGAGGTCGAGCACGTCGCTCCACAGCTCGTCGAGAACGCCCTGGTCCTCCTCGTCCGCAGCGGCCGGTGCGCTCACGGGGAGCAGGTACAGCTCGTCGGCGGTGCTGTCGCTGGTCACGGTGATCGTCGTGGTGGAGCCGTCGGTGTCGACGGTCTCGTCGGCGCCCGCGGCGGGGGTCATGGCGCCGTCCGCGAGGCTCGCGGTGCGCGCGGCGACCACCTCCTCGTCGACGGTGAGGGTGAGCCGGCGGCTGTCCGACGCGCCCTCCGGGCCGGGTGTCTGCCAGTAGGAGACGAGGCGTCCGCCGCCGGGCACGCCGCTGCTGTAGACGCGGGTAGCGGCGTCCTGGCCGCTGACGGTGAAGGACAGCCAGGTGTCGCTCGTCCTCGGCGGGGTTCTGCTGGGGACCGGACCACTGGCTGCGGCGGTGACGGGGTGGGTGAGAGCCACCGCCACGGCGGTCGCGACCGCCAGCGTGACGCGGTGGGGGGCTGCCTTCGGGTGGCGAGTGCGGTGAGACTGCACGAGGTCCTCCTGTCGAGGCTCTTGATCGGGGTCGGTCGTCGGGACAGGGACCCAGCAGCACCATCAGGAGGACGGCACCGCCGTCCTCCCGGGACTGCTGGTCGGCGCCTCCGCCCCGTCAGCTGCCACTGCGGGACGGTCGCGCCGGCACCACACCGCCGCTGCGGCGTGGAGATCGAGGGCGGCCTCAGCCGCCGGGCGGGGAACCCTCGCCGGCGCCGGGCAGCGCGGCAGGGACCTCGTGACGCAGCGGGGTGCACTGGGCGAAGGGGCCTCGTGAGGACAGCAGGACGGCCAGCTGCGGATCGAGGTGGTCGCGCAACCACAGCGCTGCGCCGGTGCGCGGGTCGTGCCGCGCCACCTCCCACGTGCGCCACAGCGCCTCCAGGCGGTAGACGGCCTCGGGGTGCTCCGTCCAGCGCGGGCACCAGCGGGCCTCGCCGCCGACGGGACGAGCGAAGGTGGGCGCGAAGAATCCCGCGACCCAGGCCACGACATCGGCGTAGCCCGGGGACGCTCCGGCGGTGACGTCGTCGGCACCGGGCACGGGCAACAGGGCGTCCAGCTCGTCGACGCGCAGTTCCAGCCGCGCCGTGCGCGCCTGCAGCTCCTCGAGCAGGTAGTCCGCCGGCTCTTCCACCGTGAGGCGGTGCGGTGCGGTCAACGCCTCGTCACCTCCCCGACGGCACGCGCTCGCTGCACCTGCCGGGTGGCCTCCGCGGCCGCGGCGGCGATCTCGGCGCTGCGCGGTCCCCGGTAGTGGGGCTGCAGCTGCAGCAGCGCTGCGCGGGTGCCGGTGGCCAGGAGCAGCGCGGAACCGCGGGGCAGGGCGCGCAACTCGTCCGGCGGCAGGATGCGCTGACGCCGCAGCGACGTGGACGTCGTGCGGCGCTTCTCACCGTCGGAGTACGAGCGCACGGTGACGTCGTGCTCGCCGACGAGGCGGGAGACGTCCTCGACGAGCTTGGCGTCGTCCAGGCCGGCGCCGAGGAGCTTGATGGTGGCGGCGGACCAGAGCGTGTCCATGCCGGCCTCGCCCCACACCCGCACGCCCTGCCGGTAGGACTGCAGCACGGTGAGGGGGACGATTCCGCGCGAACCCAGGTGGCTGTACAGGTCGGGCAGGTCCGCGATGCGGCAGACGTTGGCGGCCTCGTCCAGCACGACGAGCATCGGCGGGTCCAGCCGACCGCCGCGGCGTTCGGCGGCGCGCACGCCGTCGCGCACGACGCGGTCGGTGAGCGCGGCGACCAGGGGAGCGGCGGCACCGGCACCGTCCTTGGACAGCAGGTACAGCGTCTGCCGGCTCTGCGCGAAGCCGGCCGTCTCCAGCTCGTCGAGCCCTCCGGCGGCCGCCGCAGCGGGTGGCGTGACCCAGGCGAGGATCACCTCGTCGCGCAGGCACTGCGCGGCGGTGCGCGCGGTCTCGTACACGCCGTCGCGCGTCTCCGGCGCGCCGTTCTGCCGACCGCGCAGGGACGCGGCGGTGGCCGTGAAACCCGCCTCGGCGAGCAGCACGGCCGGAGTGGGCACGACCGGGTCGTTGAGCCACTCGTAGACCTCGCGCAGGTCGCGCCCCGCGCTGGCGGCGGCCAGCAGCAGCCCGGCGAGCAGGTCGTGGGCGGCGGAGGTCCAGAAGTCCTTGCCGCTCTTGTCCCCCCGCACCTCCTGGAGGAAGTGCCCGGCCAGGCGGGTGGCCTCCTCCACCGTCCCGACACCGGCCAGCGGGTTCCACCACCAGTCCTGCCGCGTGCCGGCGATGGCCTGCGGGTCGAAGACCCACACCCGCTCACCGGTGTCGTCGGCGCGCAGGCTGGCGGTCGCCGCCCACAGGTCCGCCTTGTTGGAGGTGGCGACCACCGCACCGGGTGCTGCGAGGACGGACGGCACCGCCAGCGAGGTGGTCTTGCCCGCGCGCGGGGCCATCACCGCCAGGAGCACGTCTTCCCACGAGGCGCGCAGCACCGGCCCGCGCTCGCCCAGCCGGCCCAGCGCCAGACCGGTCTCCTCTGCGACCACCGGGCCGGTGCGTGGCAGCGAGGAGCGCAGACCGCGGGCGCGCTCAGCCGCTCCTCGGGGCATCAGGTGCCGCACCTGCCGCGCGTCGGCCAGGCCCGTCACCGCTCGGCGGCGGAGAGGGAGCAGCGCGACGAGCACGGTGACGACGCCCAGGCCGCAGCCCGACAGCCCCCACACCAGCCAGCCGGACACCTCCGGCCACAGGGCCGCGGGTCCACCTGTCAGGAAGCGGCTGGCGCTCGCCACCTCGAACGGCGGCACCCGCCAGCCGTGACCGCTGATCCAGCTCGCGGCGCCACCGGCCAGCCAGACCAGCCCGCCGAGGCCGACCGTGCCCCACACACCGGCGAGCAGGAGCATCGGTGTACCAGTGCCCGCGGACAGACCCGCGCCGCGCGGTTCCAGCGGCCGGCTCACGGCCGTGTCCCGTCGTCACCGGTGGGACGGACGTGGTCGGTGTCGTACAGCTCCGCCTCGTCACCGACGAACTCCAGCTCGACGGGGATGCCTACGCGCTGGCCGGTCTTGAGCAGGTACTTGCCCCGTCCGGGGTGGCGGGCTCCCGTCTGCCACGACTCCGGCGCGGACCAGGAGGAGACCATGCGCACCTCCTGCGCCGACAGCGGGACGACGCGGGTGACCTCCTCCAGCTCCCGCGGCGGCAGGCCGGCCAGGACGGTGATGGCGTTGCGCTCGACGAACCCGCGCGCCTTGGCGCGGTCCTCCTCGTTGGGCAGCGCCGAGAGGTCGTCGAGGGAGTGGGTGGCCATGGCGTGGGCGACGTCGCGGCCCCGGTAGACGCGGGTCAGGGCGTCGGCGTGGTCGACCAGACCCGGCGCCCCGCGCAGCGCCCGCCACAACTCGTCCATGACGGCGAAGTAGCGCCGCCGCGGAGCGAGGCCGGCGTCGGCCAGCGCGCTGGAGGCGTCGATGACGGCGAAGCCGTACGACCAGGTCGAGAGCATCGCCGCCGCCACCAAGGTGTCGCCGGAGGCGGCCACGGCGGAGATGTCCACGCTGACGGCGGGGCTGTCCAGGTCGATCGGGCGGGTGGTGGGGCCGTCGAAGACGCCCTTGAGGGAGCCCTCGCACAGCAGCGCCAGCGTCTGCCGCAACGCCCTGGTCTCGGCGCGGTACACCTCGCCGGTGTCGACCTCGGCGGCGGCGACGAGCCGGTCGGGCGCTTCCCGGACCACGCGCAGCACGTCCGGCACGGTGGGGTCCGCCCCGGCGGGCAGGCGGTCGGTGAGCAGGTCCACTGCGGCCCCGAGGACGGTCTCCTCGCCGTTGGTGACGCGCTCGTGGCGGCGCACCAGCGAGCACAGCGCCAGCGTCGCCGACAACCGCCGGCCGCGGACCTCCAGGCGAAGCCGGGTGGCCGCCTGGCCGGACATGCGCGCGACGGCGGAGCCCAGCGGACCGGCGTCCAGGGGGTTGATGCGGTCCAGCCCGCGCCCCACGCGCAGCACCTGACCACCGGCGGCAGCCACGACGGCGGAGTAGTCGGGCTTGAGGTCGCCCAGGAACAGCGGGCGCACGCCGAACGCCATCAGCCCGCGCGCCAGCCGCTTCAGCGCGGCGGACTTGCCGGTGCCCGGCTGACCGAGCAGCGTCAGGCCGCGGTTGGTGACGAGCCCGTTGTCCAGCCAGGCGAAGGGGTCCAGGCAGACGACCTCGCCCCACATCATGTGCCGTCCGAACGGCACGCCGACGCTGGGCGCTCCCGACCCGGCCACGAAGGGGAACAGGCCGCACGCCTGCACGGTGGTCGCCTGGTACTCCGGGGCGGCGCTCACGTGCGCCAGCCGCCCGGCCCCACGGGCCCGCCAGCCCCACGCCGGCGGGACCGCTCGCCGGGACGTCCTGTCCGCGACAGGAGCGGGAGCCTCACTCCGCTGCTTCACCGCAGGACCCTCCCGGCGACGTGGGGCGGGTAGATGCCCGCCGGCAACGTGGTGGCGAACCCGACGGCCTGCGCGCCGTACAGCCGGCGCACCCGCACCTTCGACTGGTCCGCGCGCGACTCCAGGTCCGCCACGGCTGCCGACAGGTCGGCCGGGTCGGTGACCGTGATGGTGGTGTACAGGCTCATCAGCACCACGCCGGCGCCCAGGGCCTCCTCGCGCGCTGCGGACACCGCGCGCTCCTGGTCCGCCTGGTCGCGAGCGGTGGCGTCGCGGCCCTGCGTGCGCCGGTACGCCTCACGGAACGCGGCGGCGTTCACCTGGTCCTCCAGCAACCGCGCCGCAGCACCGGCGGACATGGGCCGGTAGAGCATCGTGACGCGCTTGGGGTAGCGCGACGGCGACATCAGCCGCACCAGCACGTTCGAGGTCACCTGCTGGCGCGGCGCCTCGTGCCAGGCCCAGGAGACCGAGGTGCCGCTGTCGTGGCGGTAGTGGTCCCACGCCTCCTCCGCGGCCACCGGTCCTGCCGCCTCCCAGGTCAGGCTCTCGCCCCGCCCGTCGTCGCGGTCCAGCGCCGACTCGACGTCACCGCGGCTGGCGGGGTCGAAGGCGACGCGCACCGCCCCGGCGAGCTCGTCGGCCCTGGCTCGTCCGAGGACGGTGACCCCGCACTCCGCCAGTGCGGCCTCCATGCCGGCCAGGGCGCGCGAAACCTCCGCTGCCGCGTCGGCCGCGTCCCTCAGTTGCACTCCGGCGCGCGCGGGGGCGAAGGTGATGGAGACCCGGGTCTCGACGTCCGCGGAGGCGGCGGGTGAGGTCTCCACGAGCTGGTGCAGCAGGTCGAGCGTGTCCGGAGGAGCGTGCGGGTCGAGGCGCTGAGCGACGTTGCGCGCCAGCGTCGACCCGGGTTCCGGCGCGGTGTCGACGGTGACGGCCACCCACTGCACCATCGGGTCGAAACCCCGCGAGGCCAGCCACGCGTGCCAGTTCGCCACCCAGCCGTCGGCGTCGGCGCCGTCGACGAGCCAGGTGGAGGTGGCCGCGCACCGCAGCGTCGCCGTGAGGTTCCCGCTGCGGGTGTCGTGCACGAGGCCGAACCGCCCGCCGCGGCCGTCCTCGCAGGACAGCAGCTTCGTCGGTGCGAGCGCGCCCGGCAGCTGCCACGCGCAGGGGTGCTCGACGAGGACACCGCCGCGCAGGCTGGTGTAGCCGCGCCACGACGCCCACGCCCACTGCGCGCGGCGCTGCAGGGCGTGCAGGACGGGAGTGCCGTCGACGCGCGCGCAGGTGAGCGCGACGACGACCGCGGACGGGACGCACAGGAGCAGTCCGGTGCGCGGGCTCGTGCCGAGGGCGACCAGCGGGACCAGCGCCGCGACCACGACGACGACCGTCGCGGTGGCGCCCAGGCCGAAGAGGCCGATCCCGCGGGTGCGCCGCCAGCCGCCGTAGGTGCGGAACGTGCCGGCGTCGCGGGCTGCGCTGCCGGGACGCGCCCCGGCGGCGGTGGAGGTGGCGCTCATGCGGTGCGGTCCGTTCCGTCGTCGTGGTCGGTCATGGCGGAGGCGGCGGATCGCGCGGCCCGCCGGGCCCGCTCGGCGCCCTCCTTGGCCGCGGCGGCGGCGAGCAGGGCACCGCCGGTCGCTGCACCGGCCGCTGCGGTGCCCGCCGTGCTGACCGCTGCACCGGCCGCTGCGGTGCCCGCCGTGCTGACCGCTGCACCGGCCGCTGCGGTGCCCGCCGTGCTGACCGCTGCACCGGAGGCGGTCCGGGCCGCGGTGCCGTGTACCGCCGCGCTGCCACCCAGGTCGCGGGCGATGGAGGAGGCCTGCCGCGAGGCGCCGGTGGGACCGCCGTCGACCTCGGCGGCCGCTCCCGAGGACGAGCGCAGGAGGCCGGTGACCTGCACCCCCGCGCTGGCGAGCGTCAGGGCGCCGGCCAGGCCGTTGCCCCCGCCGCCGGCGGTAGCGGTGGCCCACGTGAACAGCCGGGTGAGGGCCGGCAGGGCGACGATGCTCAGCACCATCATCGACAGGCCGACCACGACGGCGCGCGGGTCGGTGTTCTCCCCGGTCATCGCCAGCGCCGTGGCGTACACGAGCGCGGCGACGGGCTTGAACGCGATGAGGGCGAGCATCCAGCCGAGCAGCTTGGACAGCCACCGCCGGCCGAACCCGGTCACGTTGCCCGCGGCCGCGAGGACGAGCAGTCCGGCGAGGACGATGACGGCTCCCTCGCGGAAGATCATCAGCACGGCCTGCACGAGGCCGGCGAGCATCGTCAGGAGGCCGAGCACGATGACCGCCCCGGCGGACTGCACACCGGTGAGGCTCGCCAGCCGGACCATGCGGTCGGCGATCTGCCCGCTGGCGGCCTCGTCGAGCACCCACACCGAGAAGGCGTCACCCAGGCGCAGAGCGGCTGCGGGACCGACGATGCCGACGCTCGCCCACAGGGCCAGCGTCACCAGCCCGCGCCCCACGTCGATCAGCGGCTGCGCGTCTCGGCGAACGGTCATGCGCAGGCCTTGCCAGACGACGCCCGCGCCGGCGACGGCGATGGACAGCCACAGGACGTACTGGCGGACGTCCACCGCCGCGGAGCCCTCGACGTCGATGGACGGCACCTGCAGCCACCAGCCGACGGTCGTCGTGATGACCCAGGTGGCGCCGTCACGCATCGCGTCGGCGAAGGAGTTGCCGAGCGTGGTCCCCACGGCGCCGGCGGCTGCCGAGGTTACCGACCCGACGGCGCCCGCGGCGCACGCAAGAGGGTCCATCGGGCCGCAGGGCATCAGGCACCCCCGTCGGGTGAGGCGGGCGTGAAAGCCGTCATGTCGGGAGGGGCAGCCGGCAGGCGGCTGAAGGCGCTGTTCCAGCTCCCCGTGGCGGGGGCGACGACCTTCCAGTCGCCGCCCAGGCGCGTGAGGACGACGTCGAAGGCGTAGAACTGCACGACGCCGTTCTCGTCCAGAGCCCGCTCGACGACCTGCACCTGCCGGTTGCCGCCCGGCAGGGGCGCGACGCGGTAACCGACGAAGACCACCGACCCGTCCCCGAGGGGTGCGCCGTCCGGCAAGCCGGACGCCTCGCGCGCCTGCGCGTACTCGGTCTGCACGGCGACCGCGAGGTCGGGCGCGGCCGGGCCGACGACCTGCTCGTGGAGCGCCGGGCCGAACACCGCCGGTCCGGGTGCCGCACTGGCCCGGTAGACGATGTGGACGGCGGCCAGGGCGGCGCCCAGGTCGGTATCGGAGAACCCGGCGACGAGCTGTCCCTCGACGCGCGTGGGACCGTCCGTCGCCGACACGGGGAAGTACACGCCCTGCACCTGCTGCCAGGCCAGCTCCGCCGCCGGTGGGGGTGCTGCTGCGACGGGAGGAGCGGGCGCGGGCAGCGGTTCGGGGGAGCGGAGGGTAGAGAACAGCGCCAACCCTGCGGCGAGGAGAGCGACGCAGGCGGTGACGACGAGGACCCAGCGCCGGCGGGGTCGCCGTCCCGTCGTGACGGCGGGCAGCGCGGGCGTGCGGTAGGGGTCGAGCGGGGCATCGCGGGCGGGCCGCAGCTGGATGACGCGCGCGACCATCAGGAGACGACCGCTCCGACGACTCCCGCCCCGAACGACACGAGGCTCACGCCGCCGAGGACCCACGGGATGCCGGCGGCGCCGTCGGCGGCCATGGCGGAACGGTTGCGCCGGCCGATCGTCATCATGATCCCGCAGATGACGAGGCCGGCGGCGCCGCCGACGATGCCGACGCCCTTGAGCCAGGAGAGCAGCAGGCTGACCTTCTCCGCCGCGCCCGGGGGGATGGCCGGTGCCGGATCGGGGATGGTGGCGGCCGCGAGGACGACGAGGTCGTGGGCGTGCTCGAACATCAGGAGTCCTCCAGGAGTGGACGGGCGGGAGAGGAGCCGCGCGCGTCGGTGCCCCAGAACCGCTGCACGAGGTGCGCGGCGATCCGGTCGACGGCGCGGTCGTAGCGACGGGACGGCGTGCGGAAGTCGTTGGCCTCGTAGCGCCAGCGCTGGACGTGCGGCAGGACGTCGATGCCGGCGACGACGGGCGAGAGCAGCCGGAGCCGAGCGCGGGCCGCGACGGGGAGCGGACCGCGGCCGTCGCGCACGACGACGAGGTGCACCCGGGAACTCTCCGCGCCGGCCAGCTCGATGCGGTGCAGCGCACGTACTGCGGCGGCTGTGCCGTCCGTGGTGGCCGCGGCGACGAGCACCCACGGCGATGTCGTCGCCTCGTCGGTGCGCAGAGCGCGGGTAAGCGCCAGCTCGCGCACCAGCCTCGCCATGGCCCGGTGCTGAGCGAGCGTGCTCGCGCCGCACCCGCCGTGCGCTGCAACGAGAGTGCTCTTCTCGTCTTCCTCCGCGGAGGGCGGGAGGTCGGTAGCCGCAGGGCGGGGACGACGCGCGGGCACCGCGGTGGTCCATTGATCAGTTGTCACTGGACAGCCTCACCATTCACATGAGTTGATGGCCGGACAGTACCGGGCGTATCCCGGTCTGTCACGCACCTGCTCCTCGTAGGGGTGGTGACGGGCTGGTTGTGGACGACGGCCCGCACCCCGTCGCTGTGGAGAACTCGACCGATCACCCGTGGAGGACGTCATGACCCGACCGCCGGAACCCGCGCACGACGGTGCCCCGCCTGCGTCGGTCGCTGACGCGTGTCCAGCGACCTCAGCAGTGCCCGAGGAGGTCGGTCATGTTCGAGCGCTGCTCGCCCTGCTCGCCGACGGCGCCGGCTCACCGGGGGAGCGGCTCACCGCGACGTGCGCGCTGGCCCATCTCGACGACGTGTTCCCGCCATACCCGCCCGTTCCGTCGACATCGGGAGGTGCGCTCGGCGGGGAGCTGCACGAGGAGGCGGTCAGCGCGCTCCTCAGCCTCGTCGCTGCAGCGCACGACGCAGGTCAGCGCGGCCGCGCACTCCTGGCGCTGCAGGAGCTCACTTCGCCCGTTCTCCCGCTGATGGACGTCGGAGCGCATCGGTGAGCGCAGCCGCGGGGGTGCAGGAGCTGACGACGCACCTCGCGCAGCTGAGCGTGCTGGCGCAACCCGTCGAGTACACGAGGATGGGAGTCGACGCCGCCCTGCACGGCCGCGGAGCCGCCATGGCCCTGTGCCGGCAGGTGCTCGCGGATGTCGCGGGAGCCACTGGCAGGTCGCCCGTCGACCTCGGCACCCTGCACGAGCACCCCGAGCGTGTGCTCGCCGCAGCACTGCGGGTCGGGATGAGGGAAGCGCGGATCTACAGCCCCACCGATGTCGCGGCCGCTGCCGACCCGCGGTCGGCGACCGCCCGCTGGGAGCGCCTCGGCGCCGCGGCGACGCGTGCGCACCAGGCGTGGACCGAGACCACCGACGTGCCGAGCGGAGAGGCCGGTCGAGCAGCCATCGGTGACATCACCGTCGTCGCGCTGGGTGTCGCCCACCTCGACCGGAAGCTCGTGCAGGCAGCTGCACGCGTCGGCGCGGACGACGTCGCGCGTGACCTGCGCTTCGCCGAGCGGGGCGGCCTGCACCTCGCGGCGCGCGCAGTGCTGGACAAGGTCGCGGGCCACACCACTGAGCCGTGGGAGGCGCCTGGTCGACCGAACCTCGAACGGCTGCCGGTCGTGGCGGTCAGCCGTGCCGACGACTTGCCGCGAGGGCTGCGACGGCTGCACGAACTGTTGGGCGCTGACGTCAACGTCAGTCCTCAGCACACCGCCATGCTGATCACCGCCCAGGTGCGGATGAGCATGTCGCTGGCACAGCAGGCCGAGCGCACCGCCCGGGCGACAGGTGCTGGTGGATGGTCGAGCCTGGCGACCGAGCTGAAGGCTCACGCCGGTCGGCTGGCGGAGGCCTGGGGGCGATCCGAGAGGGCGCTGGTCAGCATCGACCGACCGGACATGCGACCTGTCCAGCAAGCGGGTGAGTGTCTGCGGTACCTGATCGACGGCCGTGTTTCCACGGCGTCGCTGGGAGACGTGTCCGAGCAGGTCGTCGATCTCGCAAGAGCGACGGCCGGAGCCATCGAGCGCAGCGTCGCGGCAGGTCGGTGGGCATCATCTGCTACGCACGGCGAAGAACAGGACGCTGTTTCCTGGCGCCTGGTCGGCGCCGGCGACATCGCGCAGGTGATGGCGATCATGAGATCTACTAGGTCGGCTCAATACGGTGCAGGCCTCACCTCGGCGGGTGAGCACCCTGCCCATACCGAAGTCCTTGCTCTCCCAGTGGCACACGTTCGTCTTTGAGCTCCTCAATATGTAAGTACTCGCCGATCCCAACGGGCACCCAATCTGGGTTTCGCCGGTGCGACCGCGCGCCCGCCACGACCTAGCCTACGCCTGCGAGCTCGTCCTGCCCGCGCCGTCTCTGTACTGCCGGCTGCGCGAGGACCGCCACAGCCCCCTGCGGGTGCTGGCTGATAGGGGTCATATTTGTGCCGACATCGAGTGCGCGAGTCCTACCGCCAATCCTGCGGTAGCCAGCGGCTGAACGACACCGCACGCAGCTGTAACCGCTGCCACGCCGCGCTGCGCACTGCCAGCGAGCGAGTCAAAGGTCTGCTGCCCTGGCGGGTCCTGCAGCACGTCAGCTTCAACTCATGGGCGACTACCATGATCGCCGCCGCAGCACTCGTGCTGACCTGCCTTCAACTACCGACCGGCAGAGACCCTCTCTTCTGCGGCGGCTTGCAGAGAAGCCGGCAGGAGATCCGCGTATACGTCTTGAATGTGGCGCAAGCCGTCCTCCAAAGACGGGTTGTGATCGAGGCTGTCGGTGATTAGGCGCAGGCGCGCTCGGTTCTCGTCCAGGATGTCCCGCCACCGGCGAATGAACACTCGAACTCGTGGGCGACCAGGTTTCGGCTCGGGGCCAAGAACCAGACCCTGAGAATGGAACCCGGCAATGAATCGGTTCTCCACGTTGCTGTCGAAGTCGGTACCCACGAGGATGATGTCCCAACTCGCCCTGTCCGTCGCGAAGACCGACCGGGACAAAATTGCCTCGGCATAGTCGTCGACCTGGTTCAGTTCCTTCCGTCCAAGAGTAATCCCTGGCGCCTTCAGCTCGACCACGAGGTGGCGAGCGACCTCGAACTCCTCCATCTTTACGGCTAGATGAAGGTCAACGCGACCCGACTTCTCGTCCCAGCGCTTTACAGGTTCGATTTTATTACTTGGTAGCCCCAGCAACTTGAGATGATTCCGCGCCAGCTCGGTGAGACCTCGCTCGCTGCTCATGAGGTGGTACGCCTCGCCGAAAATCCAGAGCTCTCGCTCCAGCATGGGATGCAGGTGATCGCGTTCGCCGATGGTGCCTGCTTCGTCAGGCAAGAAGATAAGTCGCTCGATGCCTGCAAGAAACTTGTTGCGGCCAGTGACGACGTTGGCGGCCTTGATTATGCTGGACATGGTGGTTTCGCCAAGGAGGCGCGTCAGCGACTCGCGATCCTCTTGCGTCAGAGATGCGACTTCGTTGAAGATGACGCCGAGTTGCTCTGGATCCTGGCGGAGTGCGGTGCGCAAAAGGCCGAGGGTAACCCTCGCCGAGTCTTTCTTGGTCGGAATTTGTGCCGCGATCGTTCCCGCAACCACGTCGAAGATCGCCCGCTCGACCTTTTCGGTTTCAGATGTGGCGTCACCTTCGAAGGGGTAAACCTTTTCCTTCTTCCATCCTTCCAGTTGCTCCCTGCGGCGTTCCCGTCGTCGGTTCTGGAAGTGTTCACGAATGCCGCCCCGCGCCGCTGTCCAGAGTGCCGCGGCAGGTGTGTCCGACATGTCGCCGAGCCCGAGGACGGAGAGCGCATCGTGATCGAGGCCATCCCAAGTCACGTAGGCGGAGTAGCGGCATTGGGTCTCGACGTCGACGGCAGACTCCTCGTACACGAAATGTTCTGCGTCCTGACCGTAGTAGATCGCTCGATGCCTCACTGTTTTCCATTCGATGATGCGGAGCGCAGCCTCGTGCGCGTTACCAGCCTCATCTTGGAAGGGGAGGGGATAGTCGGCGCTGCTGGCTACCTCCTCAGCAGGATCGAGGTCCGTGCCAAGGTAGGTGATCCTCAAGTCGCCATCGTCCATGAGGACCGGCGCGAAGTGCGATAAGAGAATGGACCGCGTCCGCGATGCCTCCAGTGCGCCGAGCGACTTCTGACTTTCGTTGAAGGCCGCGACCACCGTGCCGATACTGCCGTTCTCGATTGCCTGGCTGTCCCAGGTGAAAACGTGGCGGTGCTCCGTCTTGCCAGTAATTTCCAGGCGTTGCAGTACGCCGGAAGTGTCGACACTGACGCTCGTCCAGGTCACGCGGTTACCAAGTGCGAAGGCCCGCAGTCGACCTTCGCCTCGCTTGCCATGCAGGCCGCGCTTGTCGTTCTTGGTCTTCGCTGCGAAGCGCTTCCAGGAGCCGCCGATGCGCCCGAAGGTTGAGTCGAGTTCGTCGCGGTCGATGCCGTGACCGTTATCGGAGACGATCGTCTCCGTGATGCCGCCCAGTGTGTCATCGATCTCCACCTCGACAGTGACAGTCGACGCTTCGGCATCCACTGCATTCCAGATCAACTCGACGATCGCCCGAACAGGGTCATTTTCATGGGCAAGTCGCTCGACGTGATCGTCGTCGGCGGTCAGATATAGCTCGGCCATGAACAGACCTTATAGGAACTTCGGATGTGAGGGTGATAAGGATGAGCTGACCTCTCCCTGATGCGTCAGGTCCGCAGTCCCATCGCTCGTACACTGCCTGATCCCGCGCAGGAACCGGCGGCTCAACAAGCGTGTGGCCAGCTAATCGGTCAGCGCTAGCTCGAGCAGGTTCTGTCTGCCCGGGTCGTCGAAGTCGTCGCTGTGGCCGCCGATGTGCAGGCTGGTGATCATCGGGCGCACCGTGCTTGCATCGTCGACTAGATCGCGGGTCGGTAGCCGTGCGAGCCCGACATCAAGGCCTTCGCACGTCACCGCCGGTGCATGGTGGGCCGAGTGGCGTGCACGCTCCATCTCCCAACCCTCAACGTCCGCGTCAGCGCTGGAGCACCTAGTTCGACGCTGGCGACCACCAAGTGGCGGCGTTCGACGTCGGTCAGGTCGAGTTACCCACCCCTGAACTCAAAAAGGTGGGCTACCCTGGTTTCAGTTGGCTCCTGACCTGTGAGGGTTATGATCCTCGCTGCAAGACAAGCACCGTGCCCAAGCCCTCCCCCGCCACGTTTCACCGGCACGTGATCGCCGTGGCCCGCCAAAGCGGTCTATCCCACGCGGAGGTCGCCCGTAGTTTCGAAATCGTCGAGTCCTGCCTGGGCCGCTGGATGGCGACCGCCAACCGCGAGGACGGACCAGTGGAGCAACCACCCGCGGCCGGCACCGACCTGCAGGCGGAGAACCGTGAGCTGCGCCGACGCAACAAGCAGCTGGAGTAGAAGAACGAGATTCTGCGCCGGGCCACGGCCTACTTCGCCCGCGACATACGCCCATAATGGTTTTCCCGATGGTCCATGAGCCTTTGTCAGTCGCGCTTCTCCTAGACGCTCAGCACCAGTGCGGTAGCTGCTCCACCGGTGGGCGGCGCGTCGGCCTCGCGGCGTGTGAAGCTCGTGTCAGTCTGCACTAGACGCGCGGGCCACCGATGGTAGCGGTCGGCAATCGGGACGGGGGATGACGCTGATGTCGTGGCTGGGCCAGGAGGTCGCCGAGTTCGGGCGGGAGTGCCGCCAGAAGCTGGCCGTGCCGGGGGTGGGTGATCCTGAGGCGCAGATCCGGGGGCCCCTGGAACGTCTGCTTGGTGCGGTCGGGCGTGCCTTGGGGGTGCAGGCCATCTTCCACGACGAGGTCCGCGACACCGAACGCCGGGTTCGCCCCGACTACGGTGTCCGAGTCGACGGCGCGATTACCGGCTACATCGAGGTGAAGGCTCCTGGGCGTGGTATCGACCCCGAGCGCTTCACCGGCCACGACAAGGCCCAGTGGGAACGTCTGCGCGACCTACCGAACCTGCTCTACACCAACGGGGTGCAGTGGCGACTATTCCAGAATGGCGCGCCCGTCACCGTGGACGGTGCGAGTGCAGCGCCGGTGACCTTCAGCGCAAGCTTGGACCCCAGCGACACCATCGAACTCAGCGCCCCCGCGACATTCCAGGCGTTGATGGGCGCCTTCTTGGACTGGCGCCCGGCCCCGATCACGAGCGTGGGCGCGTTGGTGCGCGCGGTGGCGCCCCTGACTCGGGCGCTGCGCGGGGAGGTTTTGGACCAGATCGCCGCCGAGGACGCCGCCCTCGCCGCGGGCGCCGAGGCCGACTCCCAACCGTTTCGGGGCCTGGCCGGGGACTGGCGGGCCCTGCTGTTCCCCCTGGCCGATGACGCCACCTTCGCTGACGGCTACGCCCAGACGGTGACGTTCGCGTTGCTGCTGGCCCGTACCGAAGGAGTGACCCTCGACGGGGTCGGCTTGCACGAGGTCGGTGGACGGCTAAGTGCGGGGCACTCGCTGATGGGGCGGGCTTTGCAGGTTCTCACCGACCACGTCGCCCGCGACTTCAAGGTGACCTTGGATCTGCTGGTCCGGGTCATCGGTGCCGTCGACTGGAGCCGGGTCCGGCGAGGACGCCGCGACACCTACCTGTTCTTGTACGAGGACTTCCTGGACGTCTACGACAACGACCTCCGTAAGAAGTCCGGTTCCTACTACACCCCTCAGCAGGTGGTTGCGGATATGGTCCGCCTCACCGAAGAGGTCTTGAAGACGCGCCTGGGGATCGGTGCGGGGTTCCTGGACGACAGGGTGACCACGGTGGATCCGGCGATGGGCACCGGTACCTACCTGCAGACCATCCTGGAGCGCTGCGCGCAACAGATCGCCGATCTGGACGGGCCTGGCGCGGTCCCGGCCGCACTCGGTGCCGCCGCTACCCGCCTGGTCGGCTTCGAGATCCAGACTGGTCCTTATGCCGTCGCCGAACTCCGCATCGCGGACCTGCTGCGCACCTATGGTGCCGCCGCTGCAGTTCCCTCGCCCTCCGCCGCTGGTCGCGGCGAGCACGGGACCGGGGTCCGGCTCTACCTCACCGACACCCTGGACGATCCGCTAGCGGAGCAGACCCAGATCGGGGCAGGCCTGCAGTTGATCGCCGCCTCACGTCGTGCCGCTAACCGGGTCAAGTCCGACGCCAACGTGACCGTCGTCATCGGCAACCCTCCCTATGACGAGAACGCCGCCGGTCGTGGCGGTTGGGTCGAACAAGGTGTCACTGGCACCGGGACCGCGGCGCCGATGAACGACTTCCGGATCCCCGGCGATGGGGTGTACGCCCAGAACCTGAAGAACATGTACGCCTACTTCTGGCGGTGGGCGACGTGGAAGGTGTGGGAGTCCACCCCCACCGCCAGTGACACCGGTGTGGTCTGCTTCATCACCCCGGCCGCCTACATCGACGGGCCCGCCTACCAAGGCATGCGCAACTACATCCGCCGGTGGGCTTCCGAAGGGTGGATCCTCGACCTCACTCCCGAGGGGCAGACCCCTCCGGTGCAGACCCGTATCTTCCCTGGCGTGCGCCAACCGCTGGCGATCGGGCTGTTCGTGCGCCGTCCCGGCACCAGCAACGACATCCCCGCCGCGCTCAAGACCCGCGCCCTGCAGGGGCGTCAGCGCGAGAAGTTTGCTCAGCTGTCGGCCATCAGTCTGCACGATGAGCAGTGGATCCCGACCCGCACCGGGTGGACGGACCGCTTCACCCCCGCCGCCGCCGGCGCCTGGGATACCTGGCCCACCATGGACGACGTCCTGCCCTGGACCAGTTCCGGGGTGACCCCCAACCGCACGTGGGTGTACTCCCCGTCCCGCGCGGCGCTGATGCAACGGTGGCAGGCAGTGGTCGGCGAGGGCGATCCCGAGCGCAAGCAGGCCCTATTCAAGGAGACCCCCACCGCGAAACTTGCCGCCGTGCGTGACCCCCTACCCGGCAGCGACGTCCACCAAGGGCAGGGGCCGTTCAACGCAGAGATTTCCCGCGAACCGGCCCTAGTGCAGGTCACCTACCGCTCCTTCGACCGCCAATGGGTAATCGCCGATTCCCGCACGATGCACCGCCCGCGCCCCACGCTGTGGGCCGCACGGATCCCCGGGCAGGTCTTCATCATCGAACAGCACGCCCACTCTTTTGGGGCGGGCCCGTCCCTATTGTTCAGCCACCTCATCCCCGACATGCACACTTTCAACAACCGTGGGGGACGGGCATTGCCATTGCTGCACGCCGACGGCACCGCCAACCTCGCTCCTGGCCTGCTCTCCGCCCTGGCCACCCACCTCGACGAACCCGTCAGCGCCGACGACGTCGCCGCCTACCTCGCCGCCCTCACTGCCCACCCGGGCTTCCGAAACACCTTCGCGATGCAGATGCGCGAGCCTGGAGTCCGGGTCCCCTTCAGCGCTGAGCCCGCGTTGTGGCGGCGTGCAATAGCCCTGGGTAGGCACGTCATCTGGGCGCACACCTACGGAACCCGCTTCGCCGACCCCGCCCAGGGCCGCGCCGAGAACAACGTGCGCCTACCCGCCGAGTCCGCTGCGCGTCCCCTCCTGCGGACCCCGGTCACCAGCATGCCCACCGCGATGGCTTACGACCCCCAGGCGCAGACCATCACCTTCGGCGGCGGCGAGGTCGGCCCCGTAGCGCAAGCGGTGTGGGACTACACCGTTGGTGGCAGGAACGTCGTGAAGTCGTGGTTCGACTACCGCAAGGCCGACCCAGGTGGAAGACGCAGCAGCCCGTTGGACGACATCAACCCCGCCGCTTGGGAAGCGCAGTGGAGTAGTGACCTGCTGGACTTGCTCAGCATCCTGACCCGCCTCGTCGAACTCGAAGACGATCAGCAGCAACTGCTCGATGCCGTACTAGCCGCTCCCGTGCTCACCCGCGCCGAGCTCGCCGCGCAGGACGTGCACTGGCCACAGGCCAGTAGCGATCGGGCCGCCCGCACGGCCACGCCCCTGTCCGATCCCGACACCCTCGACTTTGGGCTCTGATCCGCGCGGTCTCGGGATTCGCCGCCCTGCCCGGGCAAATCGAAACTCGTTCTTGTCCGGATGGCCCCCGTTGGGCCGCCAGCGGTGATCGCGGTGACGTGCGGGCGAGTGAAAGGGCACGCGATTCGTCGACGGCGTCGAGGACAGCGCCGGGACCAGAAACAACCACCATCATGAAGTCGTTGTCATTAGCGCAGTGAGCGAACGATCGGGTCAGGAGTGGAAGGCGCTGAGGCACGCCGGGTCTGAACGAGACGATGGAGGCGACCAAGCCCTATTCGCCTTACCCACCTGGACCCTGCGTGCTCACCTATCGTGCCAGCCTCGACGTCCCCCGCGCCTTGGCCCAAGCCGTCGCCCAGTTGCTGCTCGCCTACCGCGTCGTATCTGGACCCGCCAAGGCCGCTGCGTTCTGGGCTGCTTCGCCCAGGCGATTCTGCTGTTGCGGTTCATGCGCCAGCGCGCCATGATCGCCGAATCAGCCCGCGACAACGGTGTCAGCCTCTCCAGCGCCTACCGATACCCGCACGAAGCCCTCGACGTGCTCGCCGACCAGGCCCCTGACTTGTCCGATGTCGTCGACGAAGCGGTGCACGGAGGAACCGAGCACCTCCTGCTGGACGGCACCCTCATCGACACCGACCGAATCCATGACCGGACCGGCCGCCGGGCCGGTGGTACTCCGGAAAGCACCGCCAGCACGGCGGTCTGGTGCAGGTCGTCACCGACGCTGACGGGCGGCCGGTGTGGGTGTCACCGGTCGAGCCCGGCTGCACCCACAAGCTGACCGCAGGCCGCCTGCACGCCCTGCCCGCGCTCTACCGCGCGGCTCGCGCCGGTGTACCCACGCTGGCCGACAAGGCCTGCACCGGCGCCGAGGCCGGCATCTGCGTGCCCGTTCGACGCACTGCCGGCGGGCATGTTGTCGACCTCGGCACGCGCAACTGGAACCGTTACGTCAACGCCGAGCGCGCCTTCATCGAGCATGGCATCACCCACCTGGAGACCGGCTGGCGGGCCCTGCGCCGCGTCAGCCTGTGCCCGTGGCGCATCAGCGCGATCGTCGCTGCACCCCTAGTCTTGAGCAGGCTGAAGAACCGTTACTGACAAAGCCTCAGTGCCCAGCTCGACGGTACGGCTGTAGTCGAATTTGCCGCACTTGGCGGCCCGGGAGAGCCGAACCCTTCCATAGGAAGCCGAAGAGCGCGAGCAGGCCGATGCCCAGGTTGAGATCGGCCAGGACCAGGATGAACTAGCGCGGCTGCGGCTTGGGCAGGGTGTCCGGCGGGGAGCTCGCGGGCCGGTGGTCGAGGAGAGACATGCAGCCGATCGTGGCCGGGGCGCACCCGCAGTGACGGCGCTGCAGGCCAGGTCACTCATGCAGTTCACCGATATTGAGCCGAGCGGGCGAACGGCAGAGACGTCGAAGAGTCCCGCCGCGACGGCGGCGAGGGGCGTTGGTATAGGGCTCGGGCGGCGGGCTGGCGTCCACGCGGCGGTAGGTGCGCTCGTCGTGGTGCACCGTCGGCTCCATGGCGACTGCGACGTCGCTCAAGATGCCGTGGCAGCGGCGACTGACCACCAACTGGCGCCGGGATAGCTGGGAGGCCGCCTTAGTGGCACCGAGGGGCTAGCGCCCAGTGCTGTCAGACCACTAGCTGGGCACTGGCACGATCTTCCGGGCTCTTGTGGCCCTTGATGGTGTCCTCTAAGGCGGTCCTCTCGCTCAGCGTGACGACACCGAGAGTGGCTACAAAGAGCGCAAAGGGTGACTATTTCGTGAGTAGAGTTGGGTGCGTGATAGGAGAGTCCTCGCTGATTCGGATCACAGTTGGCGGGCAGGAGCCTGCCGCTGACCCGGGCTGGCTCCAAGTCGTCCTCGAGTCGCCGCTACTTGTGGCACTGATCGGTTTAGGCGCCGGTCTGCTCGGCGGCGGCTTTCAGCGCCGGTGGGCCCGCAAAGACCGGGAGAGGACCGAGGAGCGCGCCGATCGGGCATTCTGGGCGACTGAGCGGCACAAAATTTACGCAGGCTTCGTCAACGGCATAGGCGGGACGCTCAACGGGTTGGAGGAGACCCTAACATCCTGGAACGGCTCCAACGACGTGGGCGCCAAGCCCTTCGAGAAGTCGCTGTTCGATCCCGCCTATGAGCACTACAACCAGATGATCATCCTGGCCGGAGACGAGATTACCGAGGCGGCCAGCGACCTGATCGCCGCCACCCAGCACCTAGCGCTGGCCGTGCCTGGCGACATGGACATCCTGCCCGGCAGCTCCCCGTCGGCAGGCACCAGACAGGAGTGCCTGCGCCAGCACAAAAAGCTATCTGATGATCTTCAGGAGTTGCGCGACAAGATGGTCGCTCAGCTGGGCATCACCCCGCGCCGGTCCTGGCGAGAGCGCGAAGCGCCGCCCGCCTCAGGATCCAGCACGGCATGATTAGCGCTGTGACAGTAGTCAGCGACCCGACATGGCTCACGCTGCTCGGCAATGGGGGCGTCGGCGTCTTCCTAAGTGCCGCCGTGGCGTGGGTTGTGGCGCGAGCGGGCCGGGGCCGGGAGGATCGGGCGGCGTGGCGGGAGATGCGCCACGAGGCCTACGTGGAGTTGCTGTCGGCAGCGCAGGACACGTTGCGCACTTGCGCCGACTACGCCCGGGTTATCTCTCCTCAAGTGGGGAAACCAGTGCCTACGGCGCAGCAGGTGCAGGCGACCTTGGAAGAGCTACAGCGGCTGATCGATGGGGTCAAGCTCATGGGGATTGGCTCTGTGCACTACACCGCCACCTTCCTCGGTACGGACTTCTACTGGGCAGTGCGGCATGCCGACCGGGGAGATGGACGCTTGGTCGAGTCACGGCTCAAGCGCGCCCAAGTCAACATAGGCGTAATGGAGCGGGCTATGCTGGACCAGTTAGGTCTTAGTGAGCCGCGCATCACCGTGCGCCAGCAGGTCAGGTGGCGACTGCGCCGGTTGACCGCTCTGCATCGAGATGCCTGACTCAGCACTAGTCCGACTTGTGGAACTTGCCGGTTGAACTGCCTGGGCACCAGTATTTGGTGATCCGAACCGTCATTAGCTTCGAGTGGAAGGGGGGTACGTCAATACGGAACGTACTTTCGTCGCACACGGCATCGACCACCTGAAGACCCGCTGGGGGCCTTGCGTCGGGTCAACCTGTACCCGTGGCGCATCTCTGAGATCGTTGCCGCAGCCTTGGTCCTAAGCCAGCTCGAGAACCGCTACCGACAAAGACTTCTTGCGTGCGGACTAAGAAGCCATGGCCACGGCTGCGGCCGCCAACGCGACGCCGCCCGCGCTGCCCATCGTCACCTGACCCCAGGTGTGTCGCTGTAACTGCCACCGGGACCAGGCGGTGGCGACCACGAGCGGGATCAGGAGCGCCAAGGCGGCCTCGAGTGCAACGAGGACCGTCACCGATGCCGAGAGCACGAGGGTGTGCATGGAAATCTTCCACCAGCGGGAGATGACCGCACCGACGGCGACGCTTGCCAGCATCAGCCCGGTGAAGACCTGAGTGGCCGTCGTGGCACCCAGCCAGCGCACCAGCAGCAGCGATGTCAAGACGCAGCCGACCGCCAACGCCAGCAGGAGCGGGCGATCTTCGCGACGACTGACGTGGTGGTCCTCATAGCGTCCGGTCCGGACACCGCGGGCGACGACGGCATAGGGCACGCCAGCGCTCAGCACCGTCACGAGCAGGCCGAGCAGCGCACCACGCCACCACGGCGTCGTGGTCATCGCCCCGACCAGCGGCGGCATCACCGCCGCGCAGATCCACGGCGCGAAGACTTCGCTGACGATCGTCGCCACGCGGGTGGCCACCGATCGATCCTCGGGTCGACGAGGTGCCTCGATCACGCCGGGCTCCAAGCGACTGCTCGTGCCGGCCTCGACCGGGTCAGCGTCCGGTACTCCCTGGCCACGTTCGACAGCCACTCAGCCTCCCGATCGATGTCGTCAGCCACCGTGGCTGCAGCCGGCCCGGCGACCGACTCGGGAACCGCAGCGCCACGCCGGGCCGCAGCGACGGCCCGGGCGAGTCGGCGCGCCTCAGCAGCTGGCGCGGTCCGGGTACGACGTGACGGCGCGTCCGCGTAGGCGCGCAGGGCGAGCCGCGCGTCATGGATCTCGATGACCCGTCGGTAGAGCCGCCACCGCACGTCCAGCAGCGAGATCAGTTCTCGCGTCGGAGGTCGGGGTCGCTCCAGGGCGACGTGCGGCACCACCTCCGTCAAGTCGCTCCACAGCGGGTAGAGCTGGCGCAACCGGGCCCGGGACCGCGACCACTCGTGCACAGCGCGGCTGGCCTCACTGACGGCCGGCCAGCTCACCGCGGCCACCGCCAGGAGCGCTGCCACTGAGCCGGTCACGAGGCAGCCGATCCGCGTGCTCGCCACCACCCCCGGCCAGCCGGCCAGCAGTGCCACCTGGCCGGTCAGGCGCAGCACGACGTACCCGAGTCCCACTGCTGCACCGGCGGCCAGCGTGCGCAGGCCAGTGTGCAGGGAGCCGCTGGTGCGGCGCTCCAGCCGTGACCAGGCGGTCAGCACGTCGGCGAAGCACCACCCCAGGAAGGCGGTGAAGGTGACGACGAAGACCGCGACCAGGGGCTCGCCGCCGTAGACGACGAGGTAGTCCGCCGACGTGTCATGGGTTGGCGCCAAGGTGAAAGCCGCCAGGAGCACGGCCAGTGCGGCCAGCAGCGCCTGCACCCGCCGGCGGAGCCGCACGCGGGGCTGCTGCGCCGGTTCGGCGGCGAAGAGGAAGATGCATTGCGCCGCCACGGCCGCGACCATGAGGAACGCCCGGCCGACGAGGTCGCCGATGTGCGGGACACCCGTCAGCGCGTACAAGGCTCGCTCTCCGGGGAAGGTGAGCGCCACCGCGGACGCGGCGAGTGTGACGACGGCGGTCGCCACCGCGCGGCGGCCGGCGTCCACGCCGGGCAGAAGCTCGCGCAGGCGCGGCAGGGCCGCGAGGCAGAGCGCGAGCGTGACGACGCTGGACAGCCGCTCAGACACGAGCCGCTCCGAAGCTCCGCGCCAGTGCCCTCACTTCCTGTGACGAGCCGGACGAGGAGGGAGCGGACGCCGGCATGCGCTGGAGCACCATCGAGGCGAAGACCTCGGCCTCCCGCTCCTCGGCGGTCGAGTAGGAGCTGCGCTGCAGGACCCGCTCAATCGTCGAGGGGTCGACGTCCGGCAGCAGACGCGCGGCGACGTCACCGGCGAGGACGTCCGGCCCGCCGTGGTCGAAGACCACGTGCGCGAGCTCGTGGGCGAGGATGTGCCGGCGGTGCAGCCCGCTCGTGCTCTCGTCGACGAACACGTAGTCGGCGGTCGCCGTCGACACCCACGCGCCGCAGGGGCCGGCCGTCCGGTGGGGGAGCACGTGCACAGGGCGGCCACGGACATCGGCGACCGCGGTCGTGAACGCGTCCACGCTGAAGGTGTCGGGGAGGGTCAGGTCGCGCAGGCGTGCTGCGCAGCGGTGCCGGAGCGCCCGGAGGCTCACGGCTGCACCGTCCTCTCAGTCCTGGTGCTCCTCGGTGGCCCGCTCCGGCAGACCCTCGAGCTCACGCACTCGTTCGATCATCTCGGCGATCGTCGACAGGCTCTCGCTGCTCAGGCCCGAGGCCCGCAACGCGACCCTTCGTACGTCAACGTCGCGCAAGGTCGCAAGTAGAGCCAGTTGATCGTCGACCCGGGCGGCCAGCGCGTCGTCGAAGAAGTAGCCCGGGGGAACGCCGAAGAACGACGCCAGCGCCTCCAGGTGACGCATGGTGGGGTTGTCGCGCTTGCCGTTGCGCAACATCCACAGGTAGGCCGCGGAGATCGTCGGCCCGCCCGCCTCCCGGATGGCTGTGGCGACGTGCTCGTAGGAGTACTCGCCCTTCGCCGGCCGCACGGTGCGGAAGAGGTGGTCGACCTTGGCCGCCAGCGGCCCGGCCGGTGCCGCACCCGCACCTGTGCTGTCAGCCGCGCCGTCCCCCTCCGGGCGCACGTCCGCCACGAGCCGTCCCCTCCCGTCTGTGCCGTACCTTGACATCTGTTCACAAGGGACTAGCCTTCGAGGCATCCCGTTAACTGGTGTAAATGGCAGGTCGGATCGACCGCTGACGTGCTGATCCGTGCGTCGAGCCGCAGCACCTGCCCCTGTCCCGTCCACGCCGGTACGCCCCACGCCGTACCGGCCACCGCCGTACGCGGTGCAGAGGCCAACCGTAGCCGTGAGGGGAGTGGTGGCTCATGAGGTCCGCGATCACCGGGCTCCTGGCGCTCCTCTGCGGCACGGTCCTCATCGGTGGCGCCATGTCTGACGCTGACGCGCAGGCCGCTGTGGCGCCGGGTCAGGCGCTCGAGGTCGAGGCGCTGCCCGACGCGGCGCTCATGTGGCTCGACGCGCTGGAGTCGGCACGCGCGGCCTCGTGCCCTGAGCTGCCGCTCACGTGGCTGGTCGCCCAGGTGCAGGTCGAGTCCGGCTGGAACTCGCGCGCCGCCTCCTCCGCCGGCGCCGCCGGCCTGCTGCAGGCGATGCCCGGCACGTGGAGCGCTGCCGGTGGAGGGGTGGGCTGGCCGGCAGGCGGCCGCCCACCGGCGGAGCACGACGTGTGGGACCCGCGGCGGCACTTCAGCGTCGTCCTGCCGTGGATGTGCACCAACCTGCGCGCCATGACCAGGCACATGCAGGCCACCGGCAAGGGCGTCAGCCCTCTCGACGCCATGGCGGTGTGCCACATCGCGGGTTGCTCACGGGTGACCGGCTCGGCCACGGGCATTCCCGTCGCCGGGGAGGCGGGGTGCGGCGCCGGGTGCGCCGACCAGGTCGCCGCGTACCTGGAGGCGATCCACCGTTACCTGGACGAGTTCACCGCCGAGCCGGCCACGGTGGGCGGCGGAGCCGCGACGGCCTTCGCCGGCCGTTCGGCCGATTGCACGGTCCCCGACCCCACCGGCACCGGCGGGTGCGTCACCGCAGCCACGAACTGGGGCGTGCAGCAGATCTGGGCGACGTTCGGCAAGCGGCCCACCTCCTGCTGGGACGCCCACGCGTGGAACCCCACCTCCGACCACCCGCAGGGCAAGGGCTGCGACATCACCTTCGGCAAGCTGGGGAAGTTCCCCGGCGGTGCTGAGGTCACCGCCGGCTGGCAGCTGGCCACGTGGCTGCAGGCCAACGCCGCTGCGCTGCACGTGAAGTACGTCATCTGGCAGGGGCGCATATGGTCTGCGGGCCGGGACGACGAGGGCTGGCGCGCCTACACCGGTGGTGGTGTCTACGACGCCGACAGCGCCACCGGCGGCCACTACGACCACGTCCACGTCTCCTTCACCGACTGATGCGCCACGCACGCCGCCCGCGCCGGACCGGTGTCCGCGCCATCCTGAGCAGCACCCCGACGGGAGAGGACCGATGAGCCGCCTCCAGCTGGACCTGGACCAGATCCGCACCCTGCCGCCCGTCGTCGACGTGCCGACCGCGGCGGCCGTCCTCGGGATCGGGCGCACCGCCGCCTACGAGCTGATCCGCACCGACAGCTGGCCCACGCCCGTCGTCCGGCTGGGCAAGCTCATCCGGGTTCCCACCGCACCGCTCCTCGACCTCGTCGGGGTGCGGCGGTGAGGAAGGGGCACATCTCCCAGCGCCACGGTCCAGCGTGCCCGCGCGACGACCGGGGCAAGATGCTCGAGCACCGCTGCCGCGGCACGTGGAAGTTCACCGTGGACTTCGGGCGACGCGCCGACGGCGGGCGCCGGCAGATCACGCGCTCGGGGTTCACCACCAAGCGTGACGCGCAGCGCGCTCTGGACGAGGAGATCGACCGCCAGCGCGCCGGAGTGAGCCACGAGCCGACGCTGACCGTCGGGCGGTTCTTCGAGCAGTGGCTGGCTGGCAAGCGGAACCTGCGCGAGACCACCCGGCGCAGCTACGCGATGCATGTGCGGCTGTACCTGGCGCCCGCCCTCGGGCACTACCGACTGCAAGACCTGCGGGCCGATCACATCGACGCTCTCTACGCCGATCTGCTCGACGGGCGGTACACGAGGGCCTCCGCCTCGACCGTGCACCACGTGCACCGCACGCTGCGCTCGGCGCTGAACACCGCCGTCAAGCGCCGTCTGATCCCGTGGAACCCGGCGGTGCAAGTCGAGCTGCCCGAGCACCGCGCGGCGCGCAGTTCCGTGTGGGAACCGCAGCACATCGCCACCTTCCTCGACACCACCGCCGAGCACCGGCTCTCCGCCCTCTTCCACCTCATCGCCTTCACCGGCATGCGGCGCGGTGAGGCCATCGGGCTGCACTGGCGCGACGTCGACCTCCAGCGCGCGCACGTCGTCGTCGCCTGGCAGATCACCGAAGGTGACGACGGGCCTCGCCTCGGCGCGCCGAAGACCGCAGCCGGGTCGCGCGTCGTACCCATCGATCCGCTGACCGTCGACGTGCTGCGCCACCACCGCGCCGCACAAGACGCCGAGCGCGCCGCGTGGGGCCAGGCATGGGTCGAGCACGGGCTGGTCTTCACCCGGGAGAACGGCGACCTGCTGCGTCCCGACGTCGTCACCCACACCTTCCGCACGCTCGTCGAGGCCGCGGGAGTGCCGCCGATCCGGCTGCACGACCTGCGCCACACCCACGCCAGCCTGGCGCTGGCCGCCGGGGTGGACATCAAGGTCGTCAGTGACCGATTGGGCCACTCCACCACCCACATCACGGCCAACCTGTACACGCACGTCGTACCCGCCGTGGCCCGCTCCGCGGCCGACGCCATCGCCGCAGCCGTCGCCTACACGCGAGACGCTCGAAGCGCTGATGTGGTCAGGACGTGGTCACGAGAAGCTGCGTTCACCGGTAAACGAGATCCACCTGACGGTGAAGTCGCAGGTCACCGCGGTGGGCCCCCAGGGGCTCGAACCCTGAACCCGCGGATTAAAAGTCCGCTGCTCTGCCAGTTGAGCTAGAGGCCCTCGGCCGCGCGCGGCCGCGCCCATCCTCGCAGACGGCCTCGCGCGGTGCGGGGCGCTCGTCCAACGACCGCCGACCGGCGCCTCACGCGAGTCAGGTACGGTCGGCGGGTGGCACGGAGAGCGACGTCGCAGGACGTGGCGAAGCTGGCGGGGGTCTCCCGGTCGGCCGTCTCGATGGTCCTCAACGGCCGCGGCGCCGGGAACATCGCCGCCGACAAGCAGGCGGCGATCCTGCGGGCGGCCGCCGAGCTGGACTACACGCCCAACTCCGTCGCCCTCAGCCTGCGCACCCAGCGCACCCGCACCCTCGGCGTCGTCACCGACGCCATCGCCACCTCCGCGTTCGGCGGGCGGCTGCTGGAGGGCGCGGCCCGCACCGCCGAGGACGCCGGGCACGTCCTCGTCGTCCTGGACACCCACCACGACGAGGAGCGCGAGCGCCAGGCGTTCCAGACGCTGCTGGACCGCCGAGTCGACGCCCTGCTGTTCGCCGCGATGACCCACCGCGAGTACGACGTGCCCGAGGTCATGCGCACGCTGCCGGCCGTCCTCGCAGACGCCTACGACCCGGCGGGGCGGGTCACCGGGTACGTGCCCGACGAGGTCGCCGGTGGCGCGCGGCAGGTGCGGGCGGTGCTGGACGCCGGGCACCGCGACGTCGTCGCCCTCGACGGCACCCCCGAGGTCGCCGGGCAGCACTACCGGGTCGTGGCCGCCGACCAGCGCGCGCAGGGGCTCGCCACGGCCGTCGAGGAGGCCGGGCTGGCGCCGCTGCGGCGGGTCGTCACCGGCTGGGACATCGCCGCCGGGCACCGCGCCGCCGTCGAGGTCCTCAGCCGTCCCGACCGGCCGACCGCGCTGGTGTGCGCGAACGACCGCGTCGCCGTCGGCGCCGTCCTGGCCGCCGCCAGCCTCGGGTTGTCCGTGCCGCGCGACGTGTCCGTCGTCGGCTACGACGACGACGAGAACGTCGCCCCCGTCCTCGTCCCCGCGCTGACGACGGTGCGGCTGCCGTTCCGGGAGATGGGGGAGCGGGCCGTCGCCCACCTCCTCGCCGAGCTGGACGGGGACGGCGACGGCGACGGCGCGGGCACCCCGGGGACGTCGCGCGTCCTGCTGGAGTGCCCGCTCGTCGAGCGCGGGTCCATCGCCCCGCCGTCGCGCTGAGCGGTGCGCCCGCCGAGCCGCCGGGCTGGACGCCCGCCGTCGCCCCTGGCTGGATGGGCCGCGTGCCGGACGTGACGCGCGAGGTCCCGCAGGTGCTGCTCATCGGTGGGCGCTCCGGGGTGGGCAAGACCAGCACCGCCCACGAGGTCTCGGCGCGGCTGCGGGCGCTGGGCGTCGCGCACTGCCACGTCGAGGGCGACAACCTCGACGCCGCGCACCCGAAGCCGGCCGACGACCCGCACGGCACGAGGCTCACCGAGGCCAACCTCGCCGCCCTGTGGGCCACCTACGCCGCCGCCGGTCACCACCGCCTGGTCTACGTCAACACCGTCAGCGTCCTGGAGCCCGACCTCGTCGTCCGGGCCGTCGGCGGCCGCGCGTCCATCACCGCCGTCCTGCTCACCGCTTCGGACGCGGAGGTCCACGACCGCCTGCGCGGCCGCGAAACCGGTTCGGAGCTGCAGGCGCACGTCGAGCGCAGCCGCCGCGCGGCGGCGCTGCTGGAGCAGCGGGCCCCCGCCGGCACCCACCGGGTGAGCACCGACGGGCGCGGGGTCGCCGCGACGGCCGCGGTGGTCGTCGACCTCACCGGCTGGCGCGACCAGCGCTGAGGGAGGAGGCCTCCGACCACCGGGACGGATCAGCCCGGCAGGCCCAGCCGCCACCCGCGCACCGCACCGGGAGCGCGCACGACCCACTCCTCACCCCCGGTGGCGTACGCGCGCGTCGTCACCGGCGTCCCGCCGGCGAACACCTCCACGACGCTGCCGTCCACGAGGACCCGCGCCGGGCGCCCGGCCGCGGTCGGCGGCACGTCCACGACGGGGCGCTCGCCGTCCGGACCGGCCAGCGCCAGGTGCAGCCCGCCGGCGGTCTCCAGCTCGAACGCCCCCGGCGCGAGGCGGCCGCCGCTCAGGTCCAGCTCCTCCCGGCGCAGGCCCGTCAGCTCGGCGGCCGGCTCGGACGACACCACGTCGCCGTCCACCCGCA
The DNA here is from genome assembly GCF_041020755.1 of Kineococcus terrestris. Taxonomy (NCBI): domain Bacteria; kingdom Bacillati; phylum Actinomycetota; class Actinomycetes; order Kineosporiales; family Kineosporiaceae; genus Kineococcus; species Kineococcus terrestris. The sequence continues at coordinate 130,829 of NZ_JBEUEI010000004.1, forward strand.
GCTCGCGGGGGAACGTCAGACAGCCCGCCCACCCGGCGCGGTCCACCTCCTCCTGCTCACGCAGCTCCCACGACCACCCCCACAGGAGGGTGCGGCCCTCGGCCGGCAGCGCCTGCGGGGCGTAGAACGCGGGCCCGTCGTCCAGCGGCCCGCCCGCCGACGGGCGGAACCTCGGGGCGCCGTCGGCCAGGTCGAGGTCGCCGGTCAGCCAGCTCACCCCCGCCAGGGCGTGCGCGCCGTCCGTCCACCGCCACAGCGAGAGCACGAGGACCCAGCGGCCGTCGACCTCGACGACGTTGGGGCACTCCCACACGTCCGCCTCGGCGTGCTTGGCGGCGACCGGGTCGTCGCCGGTGAGCAGTTCCCCGCACGGTTCCCACCGGGTCAGGTCGTCGCAGGAGAACAGCAGCAGCCGCGGCGTCCCGCCGGGGTGGCCGGCGCCCTGCACGGCCCAGCGGCGCCCGCCCGCGGTGAACACGAACGGGTCGCGCACGTGGCTGACGCCGGGCAGGTCGGGCATCGGCACGACGGCGCGCTCGTCCTGCGCCCAGGTGCGCAGGGTGCGGTCGCTGCGGGCCAGCACGACCTCCGAGACGCCCCCGGTGCCGGTGACGCCGCTGTAGACGGCGGTGGGGACCCCGCCGTCGTCGACGAGGCAGCCGGTCCAGCAGCCGGCCGCGTCCGGGCCGCCCTCGCGGGGCAGCAGCGCGTCCGGCTCGTCCTGCCAGCGCAGCAGGTCCGCGGAGCTGGCGTGCCCCCAGCGGATCGCGTCGTGCACGGGAGCGGCGGGGTTGTGCTGGAAGAACACGTGCCAGCGGCCGTCGACGCGCGCCAGGCCGTTGGGGTCGTTGACCCAGCCGCGCGGCGGGCGCACGTGCAGGGCGGGGAGGTGGGGATCGATCACTTGCCGGCTCCAGCGGTGAGGCCCTCGCGCAGCGGGCGCTGCCCGAGCACGAAGACGACGAGGGCGGGGACCATCGAGACGACGACGCCCGCCAGGACGGTGGCCACGCTCCCGGTGCCCAGGTTGCCCTGGAGGGTGACGAGGCCGAGGGGGAGGGTGAAGTTCTGCTCGCTGACCGTCAGGATCAGCGGGCGGAAGAACTCGTTCCAGTGGTAGTTGAACGCCAGGATCCCGACGATCGCCAGGCCCGGCGCCGCCAGCGGCGCGTAGACGGACGTGAACGTCCGCAGCGGCCCGGCGCCGTCGATGGCCGCGGCCTCGCCCAGCTCGCCGGGCAGGCCGAGGAAGTACTGGCGCATGAGGAACGTGCCGAACGCGGTGGGCACCGCGGGCAGCACCAGCGCCAGCAGCGTGTCGGACAGGCCCATCCCGCGCACCAGCACGAACACGGGCACGATCGTCACCTGCAGCGGCACCATCATGGTGGCCAGGACGACGGCGAACAGGGCGCCGGAGCCGCGGAACGGCACCCGGGCGAACACGTACCCGGCCAGCGCCGCGGTGACCATCTGCCCGATCGCGCACAGCGCCGTCACCAGCACGCTGTTCCACACCAGCAGGCCCAGGGCCACCTGGTCGACGACGTCGCCGTAGGCGCCGAACCCGGCGCCGGGGGAGCCGTCGGCGCGCACCGACAGCGACGTCCACACCGTCCAGACGACCGGGCCCAGGGTGAGGGCGGTCGCCACCGCCAGGACGGCGACCCGGCCGGCGAGACCCGGGGTCAGCGCACGGGAGGGGTTGCGCCGCAACGGCGGGCGCTGCGCGGCGGAGGGAGCGGTGACGTCCACGACCGGGACGCTGCTCGTGGTGGGAGTGCTCACGGCGGACCTCACTGGTAGAAGACGAAGCGGCGGCTGAGGCGGAACTGCACGGCGGTGACCGCGACGATGACGAGGGTCAGGACCAGGCCCACCGCGGAGGCGCGGCCGAACTCCAGCCGCTGGAACGCCGACTCGAAGATGACCATGACGGCCGTGCGGGTCGAGTCGCCCGGACCGCCGCGCGTCAGCACGTACGGCTGGTCGAAGACCTGCAGCGCGTTGATCATCGCCATGACGGAGGCGACGAGGACGGTCGGGCTCAGCAGCGGCAGCGTGATGTGCCGGAACCTGGCCCAGCCGGTGATGCCGTCCACCGCGCACGCCTCGTACACGTCGCGCGGCACGGAGGCCAGCCCGCCGACGAACAGCAGGAACGTGAACCCGAAGTTCTGCCACACGTACACCAGGACGATGACGGCCGTCGCGCCCGCGGGCGTCGTCAGCCACGGCACCGCGCCGACGCCCAGCGCGCCCAGGACGCCGTTGACGAGGCCGAAGTCCTCGTTGAACAGGTACGCCATGACGAGCGAGACCGAGGCCGCGGACAGGATGAGCGGGAAGAACAGCGCCGAGCGGAAGAACGCCCGCAGCCACGTCGGCATCCGCGACTGCACGAGGGTGGCCAGCACCATCGCCACGACCAGCTGCAGCGACACCGCCAGCGCCACGAACGCGAACGTGTTGAGGAACGCCACCCGCACCACCGGGTCGCGGGCGATGTCGGCGAAGTTCTCGGCCCCGACGAACTGCGGCGGGGAGATGATGTCCCAGCGGAAGAACGCCAGGACGAGGCTGGCGACGATGGGCAGCAGCGTGAACAGCGCGATGCCGCCGATCGTGGGCGCCAGGAACACCGCGGCCAGCAGGGTGCGGCCGCGCTGCCGGCGGCGCACCGGCGCGGGTGCGGGCGCCGCGCCCTCCGGGGGCACGGGGGCGCTGCGGGGGAGGACCGTGGCCATCACCGGCTCCTGAGGGCGAGCTCGAGGTCGCGCTGCATCGTCGCGAGGGCCGGTGCGACACCACCCGGCCGCGCCGTGACGGCGCCGACGACGTTCTTGACCAGGGCCGCCTCGACGGCGGCCTGCTGCGGCGGCGCGGGGATGGGGCCGGTGTCCGGGAAGCGTTCCAGCGTCTCGTGGAACACCTGCCAGTTGCGCGGGCCCGTGTCCGCGTAGAAGGCCGCGTCGACCAGCGAGCGGCGCACCGGGGTGGTGTCCGGTCGCGGGAAGGACAGCCGCATGCCCTCGGCGGAGGCGCAGAACTTGATCCACTCCCACGCCTCGTCCTTGCGCCGCGACGTGCGCAGCACCGCGTACCCGGCGGCGCCGAACTGGTGCCGCTGCGTCGTCCCGCGCGGGAAGTAGGTGACGTCGTAGTCGTCCGGGCCCATCCCCGCCTCGGCGAGGCCGTTCACCCAGAAGCCGCCCGCGGGCGTCATCCCGATGACGCCCTGCGCGAAGCGGGCGACCAGCTCGTTGCCGCCGCCCTGGGCGGGGGAGGAGCCCAGCCCCTCCGCCGTCATGTCGCGCAGGAACTCGAACGTGTCCACGACGGCCGGGTCCTCGGCGGTGGCCGCCGTCCAGCGGTAGCCGCCGCTGCGGCCGGCGGCGCGCTCGTCGCCGGCGTAGAAGCGGTCCCACAGCCAGTCCCCGCCCGGTGCCTTCGACTCGGCCAGGACGCTGGTGCCGTTGCTGTAGAGCCACGGCACGACGCCGCCCCAGAGGCGGTTGGTCCAGAAGAACGGCCGGAAGGCGCCGGGCGCCGCGTCGCGGGTGCGCCGGCACACGTCGAGGAAGTCCGCGTGGGTCCAGTCGTCCGCGGGGCGCCCGACGCCGGCGCGCTCGAACGCGGCGGCGCTGTAGTAGACGTTCGCGGCGTTGAAGTCCACCGGCAGCATGAACAGGTTGCCCTCGTACATGAAGGACTCCACCAGCGCGGGGTGCACGTCGGCGAAGTAGTCGCCCACCTCGTCGGCGTCGCGGGTGACGAAGCGGTCCAGCGGCTCGGCCAGGCGGTCGGCGAACAGCTGGGCGCCCTCGGTCGCCACGACGCACACGTCCGGCGGGGTGCCGGCGGCCACCATCGTGAGGATCTTCGTGAAGAACTGCGTCCAGTCCTGGCCCTGGACGGCCTGGATCCGCACGGGGATCCCCGGGTGCCGCTCGCGGAAGGCGTCGACGAGCTGCTGGCGGGCGGCGGCGTCCTGGGCGGTGCCGAGGATGGCGATCGTCAGCGCGTCGTCGCCGCGGCCGGGCACGTCGGCGCCCGTCAGGCGCCGCCAGGACAGCCCGGTGCCCACGGCGGCCGCCGAGGCGAGCCCGAGCATCGATCTGCGGGTGAGGTCGGCCATGCGGTGCTCCTTCGCATCCAGGGCTAACACGTGTCAGGAAGAGTGCAGCGGACACCTCACACGTGTCAAGTAGCAGTTCGGGCGATCACGTGACCCGCCACGCGCATCCCCGGGCCGATCACGGGGTACAGAGGCTCGTGACCTCCGACGCCCCCGCGCGCGACACGCCGCTGCGCCGCGCCATCACCGGCAAGCTGATGTTCCTGTTCATCCTCGGCGACGTCCTCGGCGCCGGGATCTACGCCCTCGTGGGCGTCCTGGCCGGTGAGGTCGGCGGGGCGATCTGGGTGCCGCTGCTCGCCGCGCTCCTGCTCGCCCTGCTGACCGCCGGCTCCTACGCCGAGCTCGTCACCAAGTACCCCAAGGCCGGCGGCGCCGCCGTCTTCGCCCAGCGCGCCTACCGCCGTCCGCTGGTCTCGTTCCTCGTCGGCTTCTGCATGCTCGCCGCCGGCGTCACCAGCGTCGCCGGGCTCTCGCTCGCCTTCGCCGGCGACTACCTCGGCGCCCTCGTCGACGTGCCCGCCCTGCCCGCGGCCCTCGTCTTCCTCGCCGCCGTCGCCGCGCTCAACGCCCGCGGCATCAAGGACTCCCTGCGCGCCAACGTGGTCATGACCGTCGTCGAGGTCGGCGGCCTGCTGCTGATCATCGCCCTGGCCGTCGTCGTCCTCGGCCGCGGCGACGGGCAGCCCTCCCGCGTGCTGGAGTTCTCCGCCGACCAGGCCCCGGCCGCCGGCATCCTCGCCGCCGCCGTCATCGCCTTCTACTCCTTCGTCGGCTTCGAGACCTCCGCCAACGTCGCCGAGGAGGCCGTCGACCCCTCCCGCACCTACCCGCGCGCCCTGTTCGGCGCGCTGCTGGTCGCCGGGATCGTCTACGTCGGCGTCGGCCTGGCCGTCTCCACCGTCGTCGCGCCCGAGGCCATCGCCGGCTCCGACGGGCCGCTGCTGGAGGTCGTCGCCGTCGCCGACGTCGGGCTGCCGCCGTGGCTGTACTCGCTGATCGCCCTGATCGCCGTCGCCAACGGCGCCCTGCTCACCGCGATCATGTCCAGCCGCCTCACCTACGGCATGGCCGACGAGCACCTGCTGCCGCGGCCCCTGACGCGCGTGCTTCCGCACCGGCGCACCCCGTGGGTCGCCATCGTCGTCACCACCCTCGTCTCGATGGCCCTCGTGCTCGTCGGCGACCTGGAGACCCTGGCCGCCACCGTCGTCCTGCTGCTGCTGTTCGTCTTCATCAGCACCAACGTCGCCGTCCTCGTCCTGCGCCGCGACGACGTCGGCCACCACCACTTCCGCGTCCCGCGGGTCGTGCCCGTCCTGGGCGTCCTGTCCTGCCTGGCGCTGATGACCCAGCAGCCCGGCCGGGTCTGGGCGTTCGCCGCGGTGCTGCTGCTCGCCGGCGTCGTCCTGTTCCTCGTCACCCGCCGCGCCTCGACCGTCGACGTGCGCGACGGCGAGCGCGCCGCCGCCGAGCGCCGCTGAGGCCCCGGCCCCGCTGGCGCTGACCAGCTCCCGCCGTGATCTTGCTGGGATTCCCTGCGAGATCACGGCGGGGAGGGGGACGACGGGAGCGCCGGTCGCTGTCGGCGTCGGTGGCGTGGCGTGGTGGAGCGCGGCGTACGAACGTCAGGTGCGGTCCGAAGCGCGTCCCCACATGCGGTGCACGTCCCGGGCCGCGCCGGCGGCGTCGATGCGGACGCGGCCCTGGTGGGCCAGAGCTGTCGTCCAAGCACTCTCGCCCGGCGGTGTGAAGGTGGGAGCTGCTCCCGGTCCGTGACGTGCGAACAGGGCGGCCGCCTCGGCGTCGAAGCAGCCGCTGATGCCCAGCGCCCACAGGTCGTAGAGGTCGCGAGGGGAGCGCCGGTCGTGCCAGGCGCTCAGCTTGCTCGCCACGAAGGCCGACGTGCTCAGCGTGGTCAGGGACGCGGCAGGGGCGTCGGAGTAGCGCTGGTGCAGGGCGCGCACCTGCCGGGGCCAGGGCGGGTAGGAGGCGCCGGGCAGCAACTGCAGACGGACCTGGACGTCCCCGAGGACCACCACGGCTGCCTCGGTGTCGGCCACGTCGCTGAGGCTGGGGCCTGCCCACGTCAGGACGCCGTGGGTGCGCCGGAGGCGGCGCCGGAGGACGTGCTCGACGGCAGCGGCCATCTCCCGACGTGGTGCGTAGCCGAGGAGGTCGATGTCCTCGCTCAAGCGGAGCGTGGGCAGGACGGTGCGCGCGAGCGCCGTACCTCCGATGAACACCAGGTCACCGTCGGGGCTCGCCGCGCCGTCGAGGGTGGACAGGGCGGCGAGCACGTGGCTGATGACGTGGTCACGGCGCACCTGATCGGGATCGGCGCCGAAGCGCTCGGCCACACCGGCGATCTCCTGCGGCCGCGGCGCGCGCGGGCGCCTGGTGAGTGCACGCCGCTGGCTCTCCTCGTGCTCGGCCCGGATGGTCTCCCCGCGCAGCAGCGCGGCGCTCAGACGCGCTGCCGCGGCGTCCTGACCGGCCTGACCCGCCTCCGCCTGGTCGCGGCGCAGGTGGTCGCGACCTGCGGCAGTGCTGGCGTAGGCGCCGGCCAGCTCCAGCCACGTGTCGTCCATCCATCCCGGCTCGTCCCACGTCACGTCCGTCCACCAGCCGTCCGCCGGCACGGCCCTCTCGTAGCGCAGCCGCAGCTCGGCGGCCTCGTCGGTGGTCACCCGTCGTCGCCGGTCCTGGTCGGGATCCTGCGACCGGCGTCCTCCCGCACCCGCTGCGCGCGCCGCAGCGCCGCACGCCCGCGCTGAGCACCGGCGAGCTCCCGCAGCAGGTCCTCGTCGCAGCGCGGCCACAAGCCGCGCACCGCGTCCCACGACTCGCCGGCGAGTCCGAGCAGGTCCGGGCGGCGGGCGAGGTCCAGCAGCGTCTGCTCCGGGCTCGTGATCAGGGCGGGCCCGAGGTCGGTGCTCACCAGCTGCGCGTCGAGGCCGTCGGTGTCGCGCTGGACGAAGTGCACCCGGGCGTCGTCGCGGTCGTCCAGCGTCACGGCGGGGTGCTGGCGGGGGACGGCGACGACCGCGCGCGCCAGCGCGCGCGGCACCACCCCCAGCAGTCGGGCGGCGGACAGGTGCATCAGCACGGGTACGCGCTCGCCGTACAGGGCGGTGGCCACTCCCGCGGCCAGCGCCTCCAGGCTGGGCCGCCACGAGGCCGGGGCGCTCTCGGGCACGGCGTAGTGCACGCCGCGGGCGGCCCGGCGCACCCTCCCCTGCGCGCGCAGGCGGTGCACCTGGACGGCGGGCTGGGTGTAGCGGTGCGCGAGGGCGGAGGTGGTGAAGGTCCGCAGAGGTGCGTGGGCGATCTCCTCCGGTAGAGCGGCCATCGACTCCTCCCGCTGCACGGCGCCAGTACTGAGCAGGTTAGCGCTTCGGATAAGCAGGCCGATACTCGTCGAACCGTCCCCTCCCTCCGTGAACTTGCTGGGAAACCCTGCGAGATCACGGAGGGGGAGGAGGGAGCGCTCGTGATGGCGGTGACGGCGGCGGGCGATCTGATCCCGGCCCGGACGCGCGACGGCCCCGCACCCGGTGGGGTGCGGGGCCGTCGCGGTGCGGGGCCGGTCGGCTCAGAAGGCGGCCGGGTCCGTGCCCGCGCGCACGCCCGTGCGCTGCGGGGCCTGCTGCTGCTGCTGAGCCTGCTGCTGGGCGGCCTGCTGCTGCTGAGCCTGCTGCTGGGCGGCCTGCTGCTGCGCCTGCTGCTGGGCCAGCGCCTGCGCGTACTGCTCCTTGACGGTGTCCATGTCCAGCGCGCGCACCTGCTCGATGAGCTGCTCCAGCGCCGGCTGCGGCAGCGCGCCCGGCTGCCCGAACACGGGGATGCCGTCGCGGTAGGCGACCAGCGTCGGGATGGACGTGATGCCGTAGCGAGCGGCGAGCTGCTGCTGGTCCTCGGTGTCGACCTTCACGAAGGAGATGTCCTCGTGCTTCTCCGACGCCGCCTCGAACACGGGGCCGAACTGCTTGCACGGGCCGCACCACTCCGCCCAGAAGTCGATGAGGACGATGCCGTCCTTCACGGTCTCGTCGTGCGTCTCCAGGGTCAGCGCCTGCGTCGTCATACCGGGCACAACCAGGCGGCGCCCGCGAGGCTTCCCCGCAGGTCAGCGCACCGTCAGCGCACCGGGGGACGGGTGCGGCGCGGCCGGCGCCCGGTCACCGCCATCAACTGCTCCTGGGCGCTCGCGCCCTCGGGCGCCTCGACCTCCGGGCCCAGCACCCCGAACGCGCGCCACTCCTCGGCGTGCTCGCGCATGTACGGCAGCAGCCCGGCCACCAGCTCCTCGTCGACGGTGTCGTCCACGCCGATCAGCCGGGCGATCTCCACCGCCCGCAGCCCGCGGAAGAAGACCGTCTGCCACAGGTAGTCGCGGGCGCTGTAGTCGCCGAACGAGCAGTGGACGGTGCGCTCCAGGTCGTCCAGCGCCTCCACGGCCGCGACCGCCTCCTGCACGTACCGCTCGAAGCTCGCCGCCGGGTCCGCGCCCAGCAGGTCGCCGGTGTGCGCGTCGCGGCCCACCTCGTCCATCGTGCGGCCGGCCAGCATCGCCGGCACCCACGCGTCCTCGTACGCGTGGTAGTTGACGACGAACCGCAGCGTCGGGTCGCTGGAGGGGTCGCTCGTCGTCACCTCCGAGGCCGTCGGGGTGTCCCACTCCTCCTCGCGCACCTGCCGCACCACCGCCAGCAGCGCCTCGTCGGCCAGGACGAACAGGCGGCGGACGTCGGGCTGCTCGGTGCCGGCGGGGGTGGTGGCGTCGGGCTGCGTGCTGGTCATCGGGTCCTCCCGGTGCTCGGTCTCGCGCTGACCACCCCAGCGTGGTGGCCGTACCCGACAGGACGTGTCGGGTACGTCAGTCCGCCTCGTACAGCCGCGCCGTCGCCGCGGCCGCCGCGGCGACCTCCGCCCGCAGCCACGCCGGCGCCAGCACCTCCACCGCGGCCCCGAACCCCAGCAGCGCCATCACCGCCCAGCGCTCGGAGTCGAGGACCACGCTCACCTCCACCCGGCCGAGCCCGTCGCGCGCCAGGCCGTCCGCCACCACCGGCACCGCGTCCTGCGCCGACGCGCTCGCCACCCGCCGCAGCCCCGGCAGCACCTCCTCCCGCGCGCGCACCAGCGCCTCCACCCGCTCGCGGGCGGCCCCGGCGCGCGCCAGGTGCTCCGCCCACGCCGCGCGCAGGTCGAACCCCTGCGGCCGGTGCGCCGGCTCGTCGAGCACCTCCACCTCCCGCAGCCGCGACACCCGGTAGGTGCGCAGCTCGCCGTCGCGGCGCGCCAGCAGGTACCACTCGCCCTTGAGCACCAGGCCCAGCGGGTCCAGCACCCGCTCGCTCTCACCCCCGCGGCCCGCGTGCCGCACGCGCACCCGCTGGTCCTCCCACACCGCGCGCGCCAGCGCCGCCAGCGCCGGCGCCGGTTCCGCCGTGCCGAACCAGCGGTCGGTGTCCAGGTGGAAGCGCGCCGACACCCGGTCCGAGCGCTCGCGGCCCTCCGGCGACAGGCCCGCCCGCACCTTCAGCCGCACCCCGCCCAGCACGTCGCCCAGCCCCAGCGCCGCCGCCGGACCGGCCAGGCCCAGGAACGAGACCGCCTCCGCCTCCGCCGGCGACAGGCCCGCGAACTTCGAGCGGTACCCGTCCAGCCGGTACCCGCCCGCCGGCCCGCGCACCGAGCGCACCGGCACCCCCGCCGCCAGCAGCTCCTCCACGTCGCGCTGCACCGTGCGCTGCGACACCTCCAGCCGCTCGGCCAGCTCCCGCGCGCTCACCTGCTCGCGCGACTGCAGCAGCAGCACCATCGTCAGCAGGCGGCCCGCGCGCACCCGCCCAGCATGGCCCCCGCCGGGCGCTCGGCGGGGCCCGCCCGGGTCAGTGCGTGCGCAGCCGGTACCCCATGCCGCGCACCGTCTCCACCCGGTCCGCGCCCAGCTTCTTGCGCAGGTACCGCACGTACACGTCCACCACGTTCGAGCCCGGGTCGAAGTCGTAGCCCCACACCGAGCTGAGCAGCTGCTCGCGCGAGAGGACCTGCCCCGGGTGGCGCAGGAACGCCTCCGCCAGCGCGAACTCCCGGCTCGACAGCGTCACCGAGCGCCCCGCCACCGCCGCCGTGCGCGTCAGCAGGTCCAGCTGCAGGTCACCGGCCGACAGCAGCGTCACCTCCGCCGCCCGGTCCTGGCGCAGCCGCAGCCGCACCCGCGCCAGCAGCTCCTCGAACCGGAACGGCTTCGTCACGTAGTCGTCCGCGCCGCCCTCCAGCGCCGCCACCGTGTCGCTGACGTCGTCGCGCGCCGTCAGCACCACCACCGGCACCGGCAGCTTCGTCTGCCGCAGCCGGCGCAGCACCGTGAACCCGTCCATCACCGGCAGGCCGATGTCCAGCACCACCAGGTCGAACTCCCCGGTGCTCGCCAGGTCCAGCGCCGTGCGCCCGTCCGGCGCCACCGTCGTCGCGAACCCGTTGGCGCGCAGACCCTTCTCCACGAACGCCGCGATCCGCGCCTCGTCCTCGGCGATGAGCACGCTCGTCACGCCGCACCCCCCGCGACCACGACGTCCGCGTCCGCCGCCGGTCCCTCCGCGTCCACCGGGCGCAGCGGCAGCACCAGCGTGAACGTCGCCCCCGCGCCCGGCAGGCTCGCCACGTCCACCCGGCCGCCGTGCGCCTCCGCGATCGCCGACACGATCGCCAGGCCCAGCCCGGAACCCTCCACGCCGCGGCCCGTCTCCGCGCGCCCGAACCGCTCGAAGATGCGCTCCACGTCCTCCGGGGCGATCCCCGGGCCGGAGTCGCGCACCCACAGCAGCAGGTCGCGCCCGTGCACCGCGCTGCCCAGCGCCACCAGGTCCCCGGGGCCGGAGAACTTCACCGCGTTCGACACCAGCTGGATGAGCGCCTGCTGCACCCGCTGCGGGTCCGCCACCACCTCCGCGTCCGCGCGCGCGTCCACCCGCCAGCGCCGCTCGCCCAGCGGCACCACCTTGTCGAACGCCTCGTCCAGCAGCTGCCCGGCGTCCACCGGCCGCAGCGCCACGAAGTTCGGCTGGTGCGCCTTCGCCAGCAGCGTCAGGTCGTCCACCAGGCGCGTCATCCGGTCCAGCTCGTCCAGCACCAGCGCGCGCGTCTCCGTCACGTCCCGCGCGTCCGCGACGTCCACCAGCTCCAAGTGCCCCTGCACGATCGTCAGCGGCGTGCGCAGCTCGTGGCCGGCGTCGTCCAGGAACCGCCGCTGCGTCGCGAACGACTCCTCCAGCCGCTCGAGCATCTCGTTGAAGCTGCGCGCCACGTCCGCCACGTCGTCGTCGCCGTGCACCGGCACCCGCCGCGACAGGTCCGCCGCGCCCACCGCCACCGCCGTGGCGTGCAGGTCGTCCAGCGGCCGCAGCAGCCGCGCCGTCACCAGCCACGCCACCGCCGCCACCGCCAGCAGCGCGCCCAGCGCGACCACCGCGAACGTGCGGGCGTTGTCCGCCACCGCGCGCAGCTCCGGCTCCACCGCGTGGCCCACCACGTACAGGCCCAGCACCGGCTCGCCCGGCGCACCGCCCGGCAGCGACACCGGCACCGCCACGATCCGCGTCGAGCCCGCCGCCGTCTCGACCGTCTCGCGCACCGGCGCCGCGTCCGGCGTCACCGCCGCGGCCAGCTCCCGCACCCGCGGGGAGTCCTCCAGCTCGAACGGCCGCGTCGCCGGGGCGTACGTCTGCCCGCCCACCACGATCCCCACCGCCGACTCGTTCGCGTCCGGCAGGTCGTTGCGGATGCTCGCGCGCAGCAGCTCGGCCACCGAGGCGAACCGCACCCCGTCGTAGCCGTTGGCGGCCAGCTCGCGCAGCTCGGCGACCTCCTGGTCCAGCGAGCGGTCGATCCGCGCGCGCGCCACGTCCTCCTGCACCGCGTGCGAGACGACCCCCGCCACCGCCAGTCCCAGCGCCGTCGCCGCCAGCACCGCCGTCAGCACCCGCGCGCGCACCGTGCGGAACACCCGCCGCAGGCGGGTTCGCAGGTGGGCGGGCGCACCGGGGCGCGGCGGGTCGGGAGGGCTCACGGTCGTCGTCGTCCTCCGGCTCGGCGCGGCACCCGCCACCGGCGGCCCGGTGGGCCCGGTGGACGTGGTGCGGGGCGCGGGCGGCGGGCCGGCCGCGGTCGCGGGCGGCCCGTCAGTCGTCGTCATCATCGCCGTCGTCGTCCCCGTCGTCATCCCGGTCGTCCCGCCCGTCGTCGTCCCCGTCGTCGTCGCCCACCACGACGGCGGGCGGCGGCGGCACGGGGACCACCGGCGCCGGGGCGGGCGCCGGTGCGGGCGGCGGTGGGGGAGCGGGCGCGGGGGCCGGCTCGGCGGGCGCGGGCGCCGGGGCCGGCTCCGCGGGCGCGGGGGCCGGGGGACCGGGCGCCGGGACGTCGTCCCCGCCGGGCGGGGCGTCCGGGGACACGTCCGCCGGGGCCGGCGCGCGGTCGCCCGAGGGGTCCGCGGGCCCGTCCGGCGGCCCCGGCTCACCCGCCCGCGGGGACGCCGAGACGACCACCGTGCCGCCGAGGTCGCGGGACGGGTCCTGCGCGGACGCCATCGCCAGCCCGAGCGCCGTGACCCCCACGGCGCTCGCGGCGAGGAGGGTCACCACCACCGGAGTGCGCACGCGACCACCGTGGCGCTGCCGGATGACGCTCCCGTGAGGGCCGCGTGAGAGGACTCTCACGCGGGGCCGGTCCCCGTCAGGCGAAGTCGTCCCAGCCCACGTCCGGGTCGAGCGCCCCGTCCACCTCCGCCGGTCCGGCCGCCGTCCGCCCGCCGCTGCCCAGCAGCGCGCGCGTGAGGGCCTCCGCGTCCGACAGCAGCTCCTCCAGCGCGGCCGCCAGGTCGCCGTCGGCCACCTCGCGCCCGTCGGTGGCCGCCAGCAGCACCGCCCGGCGCAGCAGCTCCCGGGTGAACGACGCCGTCGTGCCCGCCGCCCGCACCGCCGCCGCGTCCAGCGCCGCCGGCGACAGCGGCAGCCCCCGCGCGTACAGGCGCAGCAGCGCGCGCCGCGCCCGCTCGTCCGGCAGCGGGACCTCGACCGCGAGGTCCACCCGGCCCGGGCGCTGCGCCAGCGCCCGCTCCAGGCGGTCCGCCCGGTTCGTCGTCAGCAGGAACGCCACGTCCGCGTCCCCGTCCAGGCCGTCCATGGCGTCCAGCAGCTCGAACAGCAGCGGCTGGTCGCCCGCGTGCTGGCTGCGGTCCTCCGCCACCAGGTCGCAGTCCTCCAGCACCACCAGCGCCGGCTGCAGCGCCCGCGCCAGGTGCGCGGCCGTCGCCACGTGCCGCAGGCCCAGCCCCGACAGCAGCACCGCCGTCGTGCCCGGCGTCACCGACAGCAGGTGCCGCACCGTGTGCGTCTTGCCCGTGCCCGGCGGACCGTGCAGCAGCACGCCGCGCTTGAGGTGCTGGCCCGCCGCCGTCAGCCGCTGCGCCTGCTCCCCGACACCGACCACGTGCCGCACCACCCGCTCCAGGGCGCCCTCGGGCAGCACGACGTCGGCCGCCGCCACCGACGGCCGCCGCAGGAACGTGATGCCCCCCGCCGCCGGGTCGTACGGCGAGCCGTCGAACGAGAGCACCTGCCCGCGCAGCACGCTGCGCTCCAGCGCGGTGCGGCGCACCTCCTCCAGCAGCCGGGCGGCCGTGCCCTCCTGCGCGGCCACCACCTCCAGCCCCGGCTCGCGCCCGTACTGCCGGTGCGCCGAGCGCTGCAGCACCGCCACCGGCACCCCGTCCACCCGCAGCAGCCGCACCCCGAAGCCCACCGCCCGCCGCGAGGTGTCCGGGCCCGTCGGCAGGTGCACGTGGTCCACGGCCGCCACCTCGAAGCGCGCGAAGACGCCGCTCAGCAGGTCGCCGAAGCTGCTGTGGTGCCGCTGGTCGCCGCCGCCCACACCCACGACGCGCTCCCCGCCGTGCTCCGCGGCCAGCGCCGCCAGCGCCACGTCCACGTCGACGTACTGGTGCTCGCGCACCTCCTCGCGCACCACCGGCAGCCGCGTCGCGTCCGCGCCCAGGTGCTCCGAGACGACGTCCGCCAGCGTCGGGCCGGTGCCGCTGACCGCCAGGCGCGCGTCGTGCACGACCTGGTCCAGGAAGGCGCGGAACGAGGCGACGAAGCGCCGCTGGTCGTCGTCGAGGGGAGCGCTCACCCGGTGATCGTGGCGGGCGCGCCCGGCGCGATCAACGGATTTCGCCCACCCCGTCCGCACCGCCCGGCACGCCCGCCGTCGACGACCACGCCCGCCACAGCCGCGCGTACCCGCCGCCGGCCGCCACCAGCTCCTCGTGGGTGCCGGTCTCCACGAGGAGCCCGCCGGCCACCACCGCGATCCGGTCGCAGGCGCGCGCCTGGCTCAGCCGGTGCGCCACCACGACCGCCGTGCGCCCGGCCACCACGGCCAGCGCCGCCCGCTCCAGGTCCCGCGCGCCCGCGCTGCCCGCCTCCGCGGTCGCCTCGTCCAGCACCACCACCGGCGGGTCGCGCAGCAGCACCCGCGCCAGCGCCAGCTGCTGCGCCTGCGCCGGTGTCAGCGGGTGCTCGCCCGCCCCCACGCGCGTGTCCAGGCCCTCCGGCAGCGCCCGCACCCAGCCGTCCGCGCCCACCCGCGCCAGCGCCGCGCGCAGGTCCTCGTCCGGGGCGCCCGGCGCTGCCACCGTCAGGTCCTCGCGCAGCGTGCCCGTCAGCACGTGCGTCTCCTGCGCCACCACGGCGATCCGCTCGCGCACCTGCTCCGGGTCCAGCTGCGCCAGCGGCACCCCGCCGACCAGCACCTGCCCGGCCGTGGGCGGGAACACCCCGCCCAGCACCGCCGCCAGCGTCGTCTTGCCCGCCCCGCTGCCGCCCACCACGGCCAGCGACGCGCCCGCCGGGACGTCCAGGTCCACCCCGCGCAGCACCTCCGGGCCCTCCTGCTCACCGGAGGCGTAGCGGTGGCGCACCCCGCGCGCCGACAGCGCCACCGGCCGCACGAGCGGCCGCGGCGCCCCCGCCGGCGGCGGCTCGAGGTCGGCCACGCCCACCAGCCGCGCCAGCGCCGCCCCCGCCCGCTGCACGTCGTCGAAGCTGAGCAGCAGCACGCCCAGCGGGCCGAACAGGCGGTGGAACAGCAGTGCCGCCGCCGTCACCGCGCCCACCGTCACCTCGTCCGCGCGCACGAGGAAGAAGCCCGTCAGCAGCACCGCGGACAGGCCCACCGCCTCCGCGGCGTTCATCGAGACCGACAGCCGCGCGAAGGTGCGCAGCGCCGCCAGGCCCGCGCCCACCGTGCGCGCCGACGCCTCGCGCACCCGCTCCGTCTGCAGCGCCGCCATCCGGTACGCCTGCACCGTCGCCCCGCCGTGCAGGGACTCCAGCAGCACCCGCGAGCGGTCCGAGGCCGCGCGCCGCTCCGCCGCGTAGCGCGGCTGCGCCCGCGGCAGGTAGCTGCGCAGCGCCAGCACGTGCACCGGCACCACGGCCGCGAACGCCAGCGCCAGCCGCCAGTCCAGCGCCGCGAACCCCACCGCCGACAGCACCACCGTCACCGCCGACGTCAGCACCGTCGCCGCCAGCTGCGCCGAGGCCGTGAACAGCTCCACGTCCTCCGTCACCCGCGAGGCCACGTCCCCCGTGCCCGCGCGCTCCAGCGTCCGCGCGTCCATCCGCAGCGCCCGGTCCACCACCCGCTCGCGCAGGTCCGCGGCCACGTGCACGCCCAGCTGCTCCGAGCGCGCCCGCGAGCGGGCCGCCGCCACGCTCGTCACCACGGCCACCGCCGCCAGCGCCGCCACCAGCCACCACAGCCGCGACGCCGGGCGCTGCTGCGCCACCACGTCGACGACCTCGCCCAGCAGCAGCGGCATCGCCACCAGGCCCGCGCTGGCCACCGTCGTGCTCACCACCGCCGGCACCAGCACCCGCCGGTCCGCCGCGGCCGTCGCCAGCAGCACCGACAGCGTGCGCCGGCCCGTCGCGACCGGCAGCGCGCCCCCGCTCACCGCTGCACCGCCGCCGCGTAGGCCGGCTCGTCCAGCAGCCGCGCGTGCGTCCCCGAGCGCACCGCGCCGTCCGCCGCGACGAGCACCACCCGGTCGCAGCGGCCCAGCAGCAGCGGCGACGACGTCAGCACGACCGTGCTGCGCGCGCCCCGCCCGTCCTCGTGCCGCAGCGCGCGCAGGCCCCGCGCCACCGCGTCCTCCGTCAGCGCGTCCAGCGCCGTCGTCGGGTCCCGCAGCACCAGCAGCGGCGGGTCCGCGACCAGGGCGCGGGCCAGCGCCACCCGCTGGCGCTGCCCGCCCGACAGGTTCGCGCCCGCGTCCAGCAGCTCGCCGTCCAGCCCGCCCGGCACGGCCGCCACCACGTCCTCCGCGGCCGCCGCGCGCAGCGCCGCCGCCACGCCGACCTGCCCGCCCGCCGCGCCGCCGCGGCCGGTGTCCAGCGCCTCGCGCAGCGTGGGGCCCAGCAGGTGCACCGCGTGCGGCTCGGCCAGGACCTCGTCCGCCGCCCGGCCCGCCGCGCAGCGGGCCACGACCACCTCCTCCAGCACCGGGTCGGCCACCACCACGCCCAGCACCTCCCCGGGCGCCGGCACCAGGTCGTCCGCGCCACCGGCAGCCGCAGGTCCAGCCGCGTCCGGCGCCGCCGCCGGGGACGGGACCGCCGACACCTCCCGCAGCAGGCCCGCGACCCGCCGGGCGCCCGCCCGCGACACCGCCAGCCCCTGCACGCTCGCCGTGACGGTGCGCACCGGGTCCGCCAGGAAGGACGCCGCGCCCACCACCGTCACCAGCTCGCCCACGCTGATCCGCCCGTCCAGCGCCGCCGTGCCCGCGGCCGCCGCCGTGGCCACCAGCAGCAGCCCCGTCGCCGCCGTGCTCGCGCCCGTCAGCGTCGCCGTCGCCCCCGCGGCCCCCACCGCCGCGTCCCGCGACGAGCGGCTGACCCGCGCGTAGCGGCGCACCGCCTCCGGCACCCCGCCCGCCCCGCGCAGCGCCCGCAGCCCCGCCAGCAGGTCCGCGGCCACCGCCGAGGCGCGCCCCGCCGCCCGCTGCCGCTCGTGCACGCGCCCCTCCAGCCGCGGCGCCAGCGCCTGCAGGCCCACCACCAGCAGCGGCACCGCCACCAGCAGACCCACCCCCAGCACCACGTCGATGCGCAGCAGCACCACCGCCGAGACCACCAGGCCCGCCGTCGCCGACGTCAGGTACGTCAGCAGCGGCACCACCTCCGCCACGTGCCGGGTGTCCGACGTCGCCACGCTCAGCACGTCGCCGCTGCTGCGCTCGCGCACCGCGCCCGGGTGCCCCAGCACCGCGCCCAGCACCTCCACCCGCAGCAGGTGCGCCTCGCGCATCCGCGCCGCGTCCAGCGTCCAGAACGCCCACGCGCCCGCCGACGTCAGCACCGCGAACAGCAGCAGCACCCCGCCCACCGCCAGCGCCGCCGCCACCGGGTCCGAGGGCGCCACCGCCCGGTCGACCGCCAGGCCGATCGCCACCGGCACCAGCGCCTCGCACGTCTGGTGCACCGTCGAGGACAGCGTGCCCACCGCCACCGGCCGCCGCTGCCGGCGCAGCACCGAGCGCAGGAGCCCGCCGCGCGGGCGGGAGGGGGAGCTCACAGCCGGCCCGCCGCCTTCAGCGCCAGGTACGTGTCCGCCAGCGCCGGCGCCAGGTCGTCCGGCGCGGCGTGCACCACCTCCACGCCCAGGCGCCGCAGCAGCGCCGACGTCGCCGAGCGCTCGGCCACCACGGCCTCCGCGGCCGCCGCCGCGTACACCTGCTCCGCGTCCGCGCGCGAGCGCGCCAGCTGCGCCAGCGCCGGGTCCTCCACCGAGGCCAGCACCACCGTGTGCCGCGCGCCCAGCTGCTCCAGCACCGTCAGCAGCCCCGAGTCCAGCACCGACGTGTCCACCGCCGTGATGAGCACCACCAGCGCGCGCTGGCGCGCCAGCGCGTTCACCTCCCCGGCCACCGCGTCCCAGTCCGCCTCCACCAGCGCCGGCTCCAGCGGCGCCAGCGCCTCCACCAGCTGCGGCAGCAGCTGCGTGCGCGAGGAGCCCCGCACCCGCGCCCGCACCCGCCGGTCGTGCGCCACCAGGTCCACCCGGTCCCCGGCGCGCCCGGCCAGCGCCGCCGTCAGCAGCGCCGCCTCGATCGCCGCGTCCAGGCGCACCTCCACCCCCGCCGGGCCCTCCCCGGTGCCCCCGCCGATCCGCGCCGCCGACGTGCGGGAGGTGTCCAGCACCAGCAGCACCCGCCGGTCGCGCTCGGGCCGCCACGTGCGCACCACCACCGACTGCCGGCGCGCCGTCGCCCGCCAGTCGATCGAGCGCACGTCGTCGCCGTCGACGTAGTCGCGCAGCGAGTCGAACTCCGTGCCCTGCCCGCGGTGCAGCACCGCGCTGCGCCCGTCCAGCTCCCGCAGCCGCGCCAGCCGCGAGGGCAGGTGCTTGCGGGAGGTGAACGGCGGCAGCACCCGCAGCCGCCCCGGCACCGGCGTCGAGCGCTGGCGCGCCGCCAGGCCCAGCGGCCCCAGGCTGCGCACCGTCACCCGGTCCGCGGGCCGGTCACCGCGCCGCGTCGGCACCAGCACCGTCGTCAGGCGGCGCCGCTCCCCGGCGGGCACGTCCAGCCGGTGCCGCTCGTCCACCGCGCCCGCCGAGGGCACCCACGCGTCGCGCAGCACCCCCCGCAGCCGCCGCCGGCCCGTGTTCGCCACCACCAGGTCCACCTCGCGCGGCTCGCCCACCCGCACCGCCGGCAGCGGATCGCGCGCCAGCCGCAGGACGCGCGGCGAGGGCGCCAGCAGCACGTCGAGGGCCACCAGCGCCGCGCACACCCCGGCCCACGCCCACACCGCCGCGGCCGACGGCCACAGCGCCACCAGCACCAGCCCGGCCAGCACCAGCAGGGGCGCGCGCCCCGTCAGCGCCATCAGCGGGGCACGGGGACCGCGCCCAGCACCGAGTCCAGGACCGCGTCCACGCTCACGCCGTCCAGCTCGGCCTCCGGGCGCAGCTGCACGCGGTGGCGCAGCGTCGGGCGCGCCAGCGCCTTCACGTCGTCCGGGGACACGTAGTCGCGCCCCGACAGCCACGCCCACGCCCGCGACGTCGCCAGCAGCGCCGTCGCCCCGCGCGGGGACACCCCCAGCGACAGCGACGGGGACGTGCGGGTGGCCCGGCACACGTCCACCACGTAGCCCAGCACCTCCCGCGAGACCTGCACGCGCCGGCAGGCGGCGCTCGCCAGCCGCAGCTGCTCCGGCGTGGCGACCGGGCGCACCCCCGCCGCGCCCAGGTCGCGCGGGTCGAACCCGGCCGCGTGCCGGGCCAGGACCTCCACCTCGTCCTCGCGCGGGGGCAGCGGCAGCGTCAGCTTCAGCAGGAAGCGGTCCAGCTGCGCCTCCGGCAGCGGGTAGGTGCCCTCGTACTCGACGGGGTTCTGGGTCGCCGCCACCACGAACGGGTCCGGCAGCGGCCGCGGCCGGCCGTCCACCGAGACCTGCTTCTCCTCCATCGCCTCCAGCAGCGACGCCTGCGTCTTGGGGGGCGTGCGGTTGATCTCGTCGGCCAGCAGCAGGTTCGTGAAGACCGGGCCCTCGCGGAAGCTGAAGCGGGCCGTCTGCGCGTCGTAGACCAGCGAGCCCGTCACGTCGCCCGGCATGAGGTCGGGGGTGAACTGCACCCGCTTGGTGTCCAGCTCCAGCGCCGCGGCCAGGGTGCGCACCAGCAGCGTCTTGGCCACCCCGGGCACGCCCTCCAGCAGCACGTGCCCGCGGCACAGCAGCCCGATGACGATGCCGGTGACGGCCGCGTCCTGCCCGACGACGGCCTTGGCGACCTCCTGGCGCACCGAGCGCAGCGCCCGGCGGGCCTCCTCGACGGCCTCGTCGGCGGTCCCGGCGACGGCCTGGCCGGCGGGGCGGGGGTCGGGGGCGTCGCCGGTGGCCGCCGCGCCGGGGCTCGGGGTCGTCTCGCTCACGGTGCTGCGGCCTCCCTGGTGGCGGGCTCCCCGGGCCGGTCCCGGGGCGGCCGACGGGTGTCGACCGGTGTCGTCGGGTGGAGTCTTCCTCAGCGGCCGCGCAGGTCGCGCTCCAGGGCGTCCAGCTCCCCGGCCAAGCGCACCAGCGCCGCGTCGTCGTCCGGCGGCCCGGACAGCAGCAGCGCCCGCACCGCGGCCGGGTCGCGCCCGCACTCCCAGGCGGCGACCTCGGCCACGTCCACGACCGGGGCCTGCGGGTCCAGCCGCACCAGGGCCCGCACCCGCCGCACGGTCGCCGCGCGCAGCGCCTCCGCGGCGCGGTCGCGGGCGGCGGCCTGCGCGTACAGCCGGCCGCGGCCCTCCACGCTCTCCACCGCCCGCACCACCACCGGCAGCGGCTCGGGCACCAGGCGGCCCAGCCGCCGACCCCGCCACAGCGCCACGCAGGCGGCCGACAGCAGCAGCAGGACCCCGGCCGGCACCACCCACGCCGGGACCAGCTCGCGCAGCGGCACCGCCTGCCCGGCCGGGGTGTCCAGCGGGTCGGGCCGGTACCAGACGAGGACCGGCGAGGTGCCCAGGCCGCGCAGCGCCAGGGCCGCGTTGCCGTCCTCGTCCAGGACGTCGTTGGTCAGGACGCGGCGCTGCCCCAGGACCACCACGCGCCCGGGCCCGTCCGCGCCCGGGTCCAGCACCGCGTAGGAGCCGCCGTAGCAGACGGCCGCGTCCCCGGCGCCCTCTGCGCCGTCCACGACGGCGTACGTGCTGCCGCCGGCCAGGACCTCGCCGGCGGCCACCGCGTCGGGCACCGCGCAGCCCGGGTCCGCCGGGGCGGCCGGGCGCGTGCCCGCCGGGCGCAGCTGCGGCGCCAGTTCCGCCAGCGCGGGCGCGTCCGGCGCGGCCAGGACCAGGTCGGTGCCGCCGGCGGTCAGGTCGGCCAGGGCGCGCAGCCGCTCCGGCACCAGCACCTCCGGCGCCGTGACGAGCACGGTGGCGCCCCGCGGCGCGTCCCGCACCCGCGCCAGCGCGTCGTCGAAGCGGCGCACCGGCTGCACGTCCACGCCCTGCTCCTGCAGCACCCGGGCCAGCGCCCGCGAGCCCTCCGGCGCCACCGAGTCCGCCGCCAGCGGCTCGCGGGAGGTGCGGGGCGCCAGCAGCGCCAGCACCAGCGCCAGGGCGACGAGGAGCGCGGCGACCAGCAGCGGCCCGCGCCAGCGCTCCCAGCGCGAGGGGGCGGTGGGCCGGGCCGCGGCGCCCGCACCGCCCGCGGGGGCCCCGCGGGTCCCCGGGCCCGTGAGGACGCTCACGGCGCCGCCACCGGCGCGCCGGACCCGGGCGCGCGCTCGGGCGCCGCGGGCCGCGCGGCGGCGACCCGCTCGACCACCGCGCGCAGGTCCGCGTCGGCGGCCGCCGAGGCGCCCCGCCCGCCGTAGCGGACGTCGTCGAACGTGCGCGCCGCGCGGCGCAGCTCCCCGGCGCACCCCGGCAGCGCCGCGGCCGCCTCGTCGGCGACCTCGTGGGCCGTGCGGCCCGGGCGGCGCTCGATGAGGACGCGTTCCTCCAGGGAGCGCACCAGGCCGCGGAAGCGCTCCTGCACGGCCTCGTCGAAGCGGCCGGCGGCCGCGGCGGCGTCCGCGGCGCGGAAGTGCTCCTCCGCCGCGACCGGGCCGGCCGCGAACACCGCGTCGGGGCGGGCGGCGCGCGCCTGCCGGCGCACCGGCCCCGCCGCCAGCAGCACCGCCACCGCGACGGCGGCCACCAGCACCAGGACCAGCAGCGGCCCCGTCCAGCTCGTGCCCAGCCCGGGCACCTCCACCTGCGCCAGCCGGTCGGCGAACCACTCCCAGGCGCGCAGCAGCCACGGCGCCCGCGCCTCGCGGTACTCCGCGCCGGCCAGCTCGCGGGCCAGCAGCTCGCGCGCGCCCGCCCGGTCCGGCTCGACGGGCACGCCGGCGGCCCCGAGGACGGCCCCGAGGACGGCCCCGAGCGCGGCGCCGGTCACGCGGCGGGGTCCCGCCCGTCGCCGCCCGGCCCCGCCGCGGCCGCGCGGTGCAGCTCCACGTCCAGGCCCTCGCGGCGCATCCGCAGGTCGACGTAGACCAGCGCCGTCACCGACGCCAGGAACGGGTAGGCCACGACGCTGCCCAGCAGCGTCCCGATCCCGGTCACCGTCTGCGACAGCACGATCTCCGCCGTGCCGGGGACCTCCTGGGCGCTGAAGAACGTCGCGGCCCCGCTGAGCAGGGAGAAGGGCGCCTGCACGGCCGTCACCACGACGGTGGCCACGACGCTGGTCAGCGCCAGGATCCCGAAGACGCGCCACCAGCTGCCGCGCACCAGCCGCCAGGAGCGGCCCAGCGAGGCCCCCACGCCCAGCCGCTCCAGCAGCAGCGCCGGCGTGGCCAGCGCCCAGCGCACGTAGACGAACGCCCCCAGCACCAGCCAGGCCAGCAGCCCGGCCACCAGCGCCAGCGCCCCGGCGCCCACGGAGACCTCCGTGGCCAGCAGCGCGATCCCCGGCGCCAGCAGCAGCGCGCCCAGCACCAGCACGGCGACGGTCACCAGCAGCGAGACGGCCACCAGCGCGAGGACCCGCGGCCGCGTCAGCCGCCACAGCTCCGCCAGCCCCGTGCGCTGGCCCAGCACGGCCCGGCTGACGGCGAGGATCAGCATCCCGTTGAGCACCAGCACCGCCACCACCTGCAGCAGCGTGGAGACCAGGAACAGCGGCACCGAGCGCTGCAGCGCGCCCAGCGCCTCCGCCGGCCCCGCCGCGCCCGTCTCCAGCTGCGAGGCCAGCCCGACGACGTCGCGCGTCAGCACGACGTTCGCGATGACGATGACGACCGTCGTGACGCCCACCACCAGCGCCGACAGGCCCACCATGGCGCGCGGGTTCAGGCGGAAGGCGCGGAACGCCCCGTCCCAGATCTCGCCCAGGCCCAGCGGCCGCAGCGGCACGATGCCCGGCCGCGGCGGGGCGGGCGGTGCCGGCGGGGCCTGCCACCCGCCGCCGTCCCAGCCGCCCGGCGCGCCCTGCCCGGCCCTCCCGCCCGCGGCGTCCGGCGCCACCGGGGCCGGGCCGGGCGGCGGGGGGTCGGCCGGGCCGTGCCAGCCGCCCGCGCCGCGCTCGGCGGGGCTGTGCCACCCGCCGCCGTCACCGGGCCCGGGTGCCCCCGGCTCCTGCCCCTGGCTCATCCTCGGCGTCCCCCCGTGGTGCGGTCGCGGACGTCGGCCCGCGGTCCCCGTCATCGTGCCAGAGGGCACCCCCGCGGCGGCCGTGGGCGCGTGCTGCCCCGCGCCGGAGCGCCCGCGGGGCAGACTGGGGGCATGAAGGGCCGTGTGCTGGTCGTGGACGACGACACCGCGCTCGCCGAGATGCTGCAGATCGTGCTCAAGGGCGAGGGCTTCGAGACCACCGTCTGCAGCGACGGCGACGAGGCGCTCGCGGCCTTCCGCGCCGCGCGCCCGGACGTGGTGCTGCTGGACCTCATGCTCCCGGGCACGGACGGCATGGAGGTGTGCCGGCAGATCCGCGCCGAGTCCGGCGTGCCGATCGTCATGCTCACCGCCAAGAGCGACACCGTCGACGTCGTGCTCGGCCTGGAGGCCGGCGCCGACGACTACGTCGTCAAGCCGTTCAAGCCCAAGGAGCTCGTCGCCCGCGTGCGGGCCCGGCTGCGCGCCTCGGGCGAGCGGCCGCCGGAGACGCTGCGCATCGGCGACCTCGTCGTCGACGTGGCCGGGCACTCGGTGCGCCGCGACGGGCGCAGCCTGCCGCTGACGCCGCTGGAGTTCGAGCTGCTGGTCACGCTGGCGCGCAAGCCGTGGCAGGCGTTCTCCCGCGAGCTGCTGCTGGAGCAGGTGTGGGGCTACCGGCACGCCGCGGACACCCGGCTGGTCAACGTCCACGTCCAGCGGCTGCGCTCGAAGATCGAGCGCGACCCGGAGCACCCGGAGATCGTGGTCACCGTCCGCGGCGTCGGGTACCGCGCCGGGCCCCTGTAGCGGTGCGCCGGGTCCTGCTGCGCCCCCTCGCGCGGTGGCGGTCCTCGCTGCAGACGCGCGTGGTGGCGCTGACCACCGCCCTGGGGATGGTCGTCGTCCTCGGCGTCGGCACGTTCCTGCTGGACGGCATCGCCGAGGGGCTGCTGGAGGACCGCCAGCGCGTCGCGGTCGCCGACGCCGCCCGCAGCGCCGCGACGGCGCAGTCGCAGTTCGACGCCGCCACCTCCACCTCCACCCCGGAGCTGGAGCAGCTGGCCGGTGACGTCGTGTCCTCCCTGGAGGGCGCGGGACCGGACCGGGTGCGCAGCGTCCTGCTGCTGCGGACCCCGCAGACCGCGGGCGGCGCGGACCCGGTGACGCAGCCGGTGGTGCGCGACGTGACCTCCCCGGGCCTGTCGGCCGACAGCGTCCCGGCCGAGCTGCGCGCGGCCGTGCGGGGCAGCGACGTGCAGCAGCTGCAGCTGGTCGACCTGCGCGACGGCAGCGGCGCCCCCTCGCTGGTCGTCGGCTCGACGGTGACGCTGCCGCGCGCCGGGCAGTACGAGCTCTACCTCGTCTACTCCCTGGCCAGCGAGCAGGCGACCATCGGCCTGGTCCGCGCCACCTTCATCGGCGGCGGCCTGGCCCTGGTGGTCCTCGTCGGCGCCGTCGCCTGGCTGGTGGCCCGCACCGTGGTGCAGCCGGTGCGCGACGCCGCCGGCACGGCCGAGCGGCTGGCCGCCGGGCACCTGGACGAGCGCATGCGGGTGCGCGGCAGCGACGACCTGGCGCGCCTGGCGCGCGGGTTCAACGCGATGGCCGCCGGGCTGCAGGAGCAGATCGAGCAGCTGGAGGAGCTCTCGCGGCTGCAGCGGCGCTTCGTCTCCGACGTCAGCCACGAGCTGCGCACGCCGCTGACGACGATCCGGATGGCCGGGGAGGTGCTGCACGACGCCCGCGCCGACTTCGACCCGGCGGTGGCGCGCTCGGCGGAGCTGCTGATGACGCAGCTGGAGCGCTTCGACACCCTGCTGAGCGACCTGCTGGAGATCAGCCGCTTCGACGCCGGCGCGGCCGCGCTGGAGGCCGACCCGCAGGACGTGCGGGCGATCGTGCACCGCGTCGTGGACTTCACCGCGCAGCTGGCCGAGCGCCGCGGCAGCGAGGTCCGCGTCAGCGAGCCGCACTCGCCGTGCACGGCGGAGGTGGACTCGCGGCGCATCGAACGGGTGCTGCGCAACCTGCTCGGCAACGCCGTCGAGCACGGCGAGGCGCGGCCCATCGAGGTGACCGTGGTGTGCGACGAGCACGCCGTGGCGGTGGGCGTGCGCGACCACGGGGTGGGCCTGGACCCGACCCAGCTGCCGCGCGTGTTCGACCGGTTCTGGCGGGCCGACCCGGCCCGCGCCCGCACCACCGGCGGCAGCGGGCTGGGGCTGGCGATCGCGCTGGAGGACACCCGGCTGCACGGCGGGTGGCTGGAGGTGTGGGGCCGGCCGGGCCGCGGCTGCCACTTCGTGCTGACGCTGCCGCGCCAGGCGGGCCGCTCGCTGCGGGCCTCGCCGCTGCCGGTGGTGCCGGCGGGCTGGCGCGAGCCGGTGGCGGCGCTGCCGGCGCCGGTGGTCCCGCCCGCGGTGGGCGGCGGGAGCGGGGCGCCGTGACGGGACGACGCGCGCGGGGGCGCGGGGCGCGCGCCGCGGTCGTGGCCGCCGCGCTCGCCGGTGCCCTGGTGCTGGGCGGCTGCGGCGGGCTGCCGCGCTCGGGGCCGGTCCTCAGCGGCTCGCGCGTGGTGGACGACCCGCGCGCGGGGGTGCTGCAGGTCATCCCGCGCGGCCCGCGGGTCGGCGCGGGGCCGGCGGAGGTCGTGCGCGGCTTCCTGCTGGCGGGCGGCGCGGCCGCGGACGACTTCGCGGTGGCCCGCTCCTTCCTCACCGGCGACGCGGCGGGCCGGTGGCGCCCGGCGGCCGGGACGACCCTGCTGCGCGACGCCGCGGACGTGACGCCGGCGCCCGTGGACGCCGCGGAGGCGGCGCAGGTCGCGGTCACCGGGGAGGTCCTGGCGGTCGTGGACGCCGCCGGCCACTACGAGCAGCGGCCCGGCGGCACGCGCGCCTCGCTGGCCTTCCGGCTGGTGCAGGCCGACGGGGAGTGGCGCATCGACGAGCTGCCCGACGGCCTGGTCCTGACCCGCGTGGACGCCTCCCGCTCGCTGCGCCCCTTCCCCGTCTACTTCGCCACCGCCGACGGGCGGCAGCTGGTGGGGGACGTGCGCTGGTTCCCCTACGACTCCACGACCCCCACGCGGATCGTCGCCGAGCTGCTGGCCGGCCCGTCGCCGTGGCTGGCGCCGGCGGTGCGCAGCGGCGCGCCGGAGGGCACGGCGCTGCGGGTGGGCACCGTGCCGGTGGAGGCGGGCACCGCGACGGTCGAGCTGACCAGCGCGGTGCTGGAGGCGGACCCCGAGCGGCGCACGCTGCTGCTGGCGCAGCTGCGGGCCAGCCTGACCCGGTTGCCGTCGGTGGGGCGGGTGCGCGTCGTCGTGGACGGCGCCGAGCTCTCGCGCGGCGCGCCCGGGGACGGGACCGGGCCGGTGGTCGCCGACGGCGCGCCCGACGCGCGCCCGGTCCTGCTGGGGCCGGGCGGGCTCTCGCGCTGGGACGGCACGTCGGTGCGCGCGGTGCCCGGCACGGGCCCGGGGCTGTCGTCCGCCGAGGACGCCGCCCACCCGGCGGTGTCCCCGGACGGGGAGGCGTACGCGGTGCTGCTGGACGGCGAGCGGGAGCTGGCCGTGCAGCGCCCGGGCGGTCCGCTGCGCGTCGTGCACCGCTCGGCGGTGCCGCTGAGCCCGCCGTCGGTGGACCGCTCGGGGTGGGTGTGGACGGTGCCCGCCGAGGAGGACGCCGAGCCGGTGGTCGTCGCGGTGGACGCGCCCGACGAGCCGCCGGTGCGCGTGCAGCTGCCCGCCGCCGGGATGGGCGGGGTGGTGCAGCGCTGGCGGGTCTCGCGCGACGGGGCGCGGGCGCTGGTGGTGGTGCGCGCCCCCGACGGCTCGCAGCAGGTGCGGGTGCACGGGCTGGTCCGCGACCGCGACGGGCGCCCGCTGCGGGTGGGCGACGGCTCCGCGCCGCTGGTGCCGGGGGCCGAGGAGGTCCTGGACGTGTCGTGGCCGGTGGACGACCAGGTCGTCCTCCTGGTGCGCCTGGCCTCCGAGCCGGACCCGGTGCCGGTGCTCAGCGGGGTCTCCGGCCCCTGGCAGGCGCTGCCGGCGGTCCCGGGGGCGGTGTCCGTGGCGGCCGGCACGAGCGAGCGCGACGTCGTCGTGGCCACCGCCGACGGCCGGCTGCTGGCGCGCAGCGGGGCGGAGTGGCTGGTCTTCGCGCAGGGGCGCGACCCGGCCTACCCGGGCTGAGGCCGGGGACGGGTCACCGCGCCGAGGGGTCCACAGGGCGGTGCCACCGCCCGGGCCGCGCCGGGCGGTGGACGGCGCGCCCGGCGCGGCCCCGGCGGCGGCACGCTGCCCGGGTGCACCCCTCCACCCCGACCGGTCCGCTCGCCGTCCTGCGGCCGCTGGGCCGCGCCGCCGCGGCCGCCGCCGACCTCGTGTGGTCCGCCTCCTGCGCCGGCTGCGCCCGTCCCGGGACCCCCTGGTGCGGCTCGTGCGCGGCGGCCACGGGCCGGTGGGCGGCCGGGGCGGCCGCCCGGCTGCCCGACGGCACGCCCGTGCACGCGGCGGACGAGCACGCCGGCGCGGCCCGCGCCCTGCTGCTGGCGGTCAAGGAGGGCGCCCGCGCCGAGCTGCGGCCCGCCGCCGGGCACCTGCTGGCCGCCGCCCTGGCCGGCGCGGTGCGGGAGGGGTCCGTGGACGACGGGCCCGTCGTCCTCGTGCCCGTGCCCGCCCGGCGGGCCAGCCGCCGCGCCCGCGGCGGCGACCTGGTGGCTGACCTGGCGGCCCGGGCGGCGCGCTCGCGGCGCGCGCGCGGGCACCCGGCCGCGGTGGCCCGCGCGCTGGTCGTGCACCGCCGCGTGGCCGACCAGACGCGGCTGGGCGCCGCGGGGCGGCGCCGCAACGTCGAGGGCGCCTTCCGGCTCGTGGGCGCGGCCCCCGCGGGCGCCTGCGTCGTGGTCGACGACGTCGTGACCACGGGCGCCACGGCCGGCGAGGCGGTGCGGGCGCTGCGCCGCGGCGGCGCCGACGTGCGGGCCGTGGTGTGCCTGACCGCCGCCGTCCACCCGTCCGGGCGCCCGTCCCAGCGCCCGAGCCCCGCTCCGGGCGGGTCGGCGACGCGCCGCCTCGTCGCAGCCGGGGGCCACCTGGTCTAGCGTTGGTGCATGGCAGCCGAGTTCGGCGGGCGCGGCGGGGGTCCCGGTGTCGGGACGGCCCGCGGGACGCCTCCCGGGCGCTCCAGGCCGCCTGTCGCGCGCGCTCCCCGTCCGGGGGTGGTGCGCGGCGCGAGGTGACGGTCCGAGGCGGGCCGGCACCCACGCCGCGCCCGCCGGAAACCCGCAAGAGGGAGGCATCCCGTGGAAGTTGTGGTCACCGGTCGGCACACCGACGTCAAGGAGCGGTTCCGCCGCCACGTCGAGGACAAGCTGGAGAAGGTCAGCCAGTTCGCCCCGCGCGCGCAGCGGGTCGACGTGGAGGTGTCGCACGAGAAGAACCGCCGGCAGGCGAGCAGCTGCGAGCGCGTGGAGATCACCGTGCGCGACAAGGGTCCCGTGGTGCGCGCCGAGGCGTGCGCGGACGACCCGTACGCCGCCCTGGACCTCGCGACCACGAAGCTGCTGGAGCGCCTGCGCCGCTCTCGGGACCGGCGCAAGGTCCACCACGGCCGCCGGGGGATGACCTCCGTGCGCACCGCCGCCCCCGCCGGGCTCACCGACGAGGCCCTGGCCCCCGCGCTGGACCCCTCCCGCCCGCTGGCCGAGCAGGTCCGCGCGGACGACGACGAGGCCGTGGCGTCCCCCGCCGCGGGCGGGGACGTCGTCGCCACCGGTGACGACGGCGCCGCGCTGGACGCCGAGGGCGGCTCGCCCGTGGTGATCCGCGAGAAGCGGCACCGCGCCACGCCGATGACCCTGGACCAGGCCCTGTACGAGATGGAGCTCGTGGGCCACGACTTCTACCTGTTCGTCGACGCCGCCACGGGCAGCCCGAGCGTGGTGTACCGGCGCCGCGGGTGGGACTACGGCGTCATCCACCTGGACGTGGAGGACGCCGGGGACGCCGGCGCGCAGGAGGCGGCCGGGCTGGACGGCGCGGTGGACCAGCGCGCGGGCCTGGACGCCGTCGTGGCGGCGGGCCTGCGCTGAGCGGGCGCTGACCGGCCGGTGCGGGCCGCGCCCCCCGCGGGGCGCGGCCCGCACCACCGCCGGCGGGACGCTCGGGCGGCCCGCCGGCCAGCGCGGTCGACTGGCGCTCACCGCCCGTCGTGCCATGATCGGCGACCCCGGCCGCGGCCGCCGGGCGGTACCGGACGAGGGGGACCCGTGACGAGCCAGCTGCCGGGCGCTGCGACCGCCCCCGTGCGCGTCGTCGTCGTCGACGACCACTCCCTGTACCGGCGCGGTCTGCAGATGGTCCTGTCCACCGAGGACGACATCGAGGTCGTCGGCGAGGCCGGTGACGGGCGGGAGGCCCTGGCCCGCGTGGAGGAGCTGCTGCCGGACGTCGTGCTGATGGACGTGCGGATGCCCCGCCGCGGCGGCATCGACGCCTGCGCCGACATCAAGGCCGCCGCCCCCTCGACGCGCATCCTGATCCTCACCTCCTCGGAGGAGGAGGACGACCTGTTCGGCGCCGTGCGCGCCGGCGCCAGCGGCTACCTGCTCAAGGACGTGCCCGCCGAGGAGGTGGCCGACGCGGTGCGCGCCGTCGTGGCCGGGGAGTCCCTCATCACCCCGCGGATGGCCGGTCTGCTGCTGGGGGAGTTCGCCGCGATGCGCCGCCGCGACGAGGAGCGCGTGCTGGGCGCGGCCGGGGCGCCGCGGCTGAGCCCGCGCGAGCTGGACGTGCTGCGGCTGCTGGCCCGCGGGATGGCCAACCGGGAGATCGCCGGCCAGCTCGGCATCAGCGAGAACACCGTGAAGAACCACGTGCGCAACCTCCTGGAGAAGCTGCAGCTGCACTCGCGCATGGAGGCCGTCGTGTACGCCGTGCGCGAGAAGATCGTCGAGCTGTCCTGACGGCCGCGCCCGTGGAGGAGGTCACCGCCACCGAGGCGCGCCGGGCCGCGCTGGCGGCGCAGGGCTTCAGCCGCCGCCGCCCGGCCGACCCGGGGTCCGCGCACGTGCGGCGGGTCGTCGAGCGCCTGGGCGTCGTGCAGATCGACAGCGTCAACGTGCTGTGCCGCAGCCACTACCTGCCCTTCTTCAGCCGGCTGGGCCCCTACCCGGTGGCCGCGGTGGACGCCGCCGCGCACCGCCGCCCGCGGGCCCTGGTGGAGTACTGGGCGCACGAGGCCTCCTACGTCAGCCCGGCCACCCACCGGCTGCTGCGCTGGCGGATGGCGCGCGCGGACCAGGACGCGTGGGGCAGCGTGCGCAGCGTCGCCGTCGAGCAGCCGCGGCTGCTGGAGGAGGTCGTCGCCCACGTCGCCGCCCGCGGCCCGCGCACCGCCCGCGAGCTGGAGGCGGCGCTGGCACCGGGAGCGGGACGCCCGGGCGACCACTGGGGCTGGAACTGGAGCGCGGTCAAGCGGGCCTGCGAGCACCTGTTCTTCGCCGGGCGGCTGACCTCGGCGGGCCGCACCGCGCAGTTCGAGCGCCGCTACGACCTGCCCGAGCGGGTGCTGCCGCCGCAGGTCCTGGCCGCCCCGGACCCGGACCCGGCCGAGGCGGTGCGCGAGCTGGTGCGCACCGCCGCGCGCGCCACCGGGGTGGCGACCGAGCCCACGCTGCGCGACTACTTCCGGCTGCGCCCGGAGCAGTCGCGGCGGGCGGTCGCCGAGCTGGTCGAGGCCGGTGAGCTGGTGCCGGTCCGGGTGCGCGGCTGGGCCTCGGCGCAGCGGCGCCCGGCCTACCGCTGGCACGCGGCGGTGGCCCCGCGGGTGGCCGCGCGGGCGCTGCTGACCCCCTTCGACCCGCTGGTGTGGCACCGCGAGCGCACCGAGGAGCTGCTGGGGGCCCGCGTGCGGCTGGAGTTCTACGTCCCCGCGCACCTGCGGGTCCACGGCTACTACGTCACGCCGTTCCTGCTGGGCGAGCGCGTCGCGGCCCGCGTGGACCTGAAGAACGACCGCGCCGCGCCGGGCGGCCCGGTGCTGCGGGTCCTGGCGGCGTGGGCGGAGCCGCCCGCACCGCCGGGGCGGGGCGCGCGCCCGGCCGCACCGGCCCCGGGGGAGGTCGCCGCGGCCCTGGCCGCGGAGCTGGCGGACCTGGCGGGGTGGCTGGGCTGCGTCCGCACGGAGGTCGCCGGCCGCGGCGACCTGGCCGTCCCGCTCGCCGCGGAGGTGGCGGCGCGGGACGTCGCGGGGTGAGCGGGTCACCCGGTCGGACGGCGCGTTCGGGTCAGATCGCCGCCGGCGCCTCAACGCGGGGCCCCGCCGTCCCGAGGAACGGCGGGTGGACGTCTCCGCGGTGACACCCGACGGTCTCGAGCAGGCCGCTGCGCTGCTGGAGCACGTCCTCGACCACCTGGGGGAGGCGACCACCGAGCGCGAGGTGCTGGTGCGCGCCGCCGGCCTGCTCGCCGACCTCGCCGACGCCGACGTCGCCGCGGTGTGCGAGGGCGGGCACGTGCACGCCGGGGTGGGCCTGGGCGCGGGCGGCGCGGGCGGCGCGGCCGGCGACCCGCAGCGCGGGCTGGCGCGCGTGGTGCGCGACCGCGGCGGGTCCTTCGCGGTGCCGGGGCTGGGCCGGGTGCGCGCGGAGGTCGTCGCCGTCCCGGACCTGGCGCTGCACCTGGTCGTCGGGCGGGCGGAGGGTTCGCCGGGCGGTCGCGCCCGCGACCTGACGGTGGCCGCGATGGTGGCGCGGGCCGCCTCGCTGGTGGTGCTGGGCAGGCACGGCCGCGAGCGCGAGCGCTGGCAGCAGCAGCAGGACGAGCGGGGCGCCGCGGAGCTGCACCGCCTGCAGCAGGCGCTGCGCCAGCGCGAGCAGGTCCTGACCACCTCGGTGCGCTTCCAGCGGGCCGTCTCCAGCCGCCGTCCGCTGCCCGAGCTGCTGGTGCAGCTGGCCAGGAGCTCCTCGCAGCTGCTGGACGGGCGCGCCGTGACGCTGGTGCTGGCCGACCCGCGCGCCGGCATGCAGCTGCGGGTGGTCGCCGCCGTGGGCTCCCCGGCGCTGGCGGAGGGGGCCGCGCTCGCCGCCGCGGGCGGTCTGGGCGGGTTCGGCCTGTCCGTGGGCGGGCACGGCGCGCCCGCGGCCGCCGCCGTGCACGTCAACGGCCGCGGGGTGGGCGCGCTCGTGGCCGCCGCCGACGACCCGCTGGACGCGGTCGCGGCGACGGTGCTGCGCGCCTTCGCCGAGCACGCCAGCACCGCGCTCAGCCACGCCGACACGGTGCGCGCGGCCGAGCAGGCCGCGAACGACCCGCTGACGGGGCTGCCGACGCGCGCCGCGCTGCTGCGCCGCCTGGAGGTGGCGCTGGCGGCCCGGGCCACCGACGGCCTGGGCGCCGCGGTCCTGTTCCTGGACCTGGACGGGTTCCAGGCCGTCAAGGACTCCCTCGGGCACGCCGCCGGTGACGCGGTGCTGCAGCGCGCGGCCGCCCGGCTGCGCCGCTGCCTGCGCGGCGACGACGTGGCGGCCCGCCTGGGCGCGGCCGAGTTCGCCGTCGTGGTGCGCGACGAGGACCCCCTGCGGGCCGCGCTGCGGGTGGCGCAGCGGGCGCGCGGGAGCCTGCTGGAGCCGTGGGAGCTGGACGGGCGCGCCGTGCGGGTCGGCTGCAGCGTGGGCGTGGCGGTCGCCGACGGCGAGGTGGGCGCCGCGGAGCTGCTGCGCCGCGCGGACAGCGCCGTGCTCAGCGCCCGCGACGGCGCCGACCCCGCCGCGGGCGGGGAGGGTGACGCGGGGCCGGACGCGGACGCGGCCGGGGGCGTGGCCGTCTGGAGCGCCCGCCTGGCCGACGCCGACGCCCTGCGCCGGGAGCTGGAGTCCGACCTGGCCGGCGCGGTGGAGCGCGGGGAGTTCGAGCTGGCCTACCAGCCCGTGGTGCGGCTGGCCGACGGCGCCGTGGTGGGGGCCGAGGCGCTGCTGCGCTGGCGGCACCCGGCGCGGGGGCTGCTGGACGCCGCGACGTTCCTGGCCGGCGCCGAGCGCTCGCCGGCGGCGGACCGGCTGTGGCGCTGGGTGCTGCACCGCGCGTGCGAGGACGCGGCGCGCTGGTGCCGGCGCGCGCCCGGCTTCCGGGTGTCGGTGAACCTGTCGGCGGCGCACGCCCTGTCGCGCTCGGCGGCCGAGGACGTGCGCGCGGCGGTGGTGGCGGCGGGGCTGGACCCGGCGGCCCTGGTGCTGGAGCTGCCGGCCGCGCTCGTGCCCGTCCTGGCCGGTGGCGCGGGCGGCGCCGCCGAGGGCGCCGCGGCCGGTGACGACGACCTGCTGCGCGCGCGCCTGCACCGCCTGCGCCAGACGGGCGCGTGCCTGGTCGTGGACGGGGTGGGCGCCGCGGTGAGCGCCGGGCGGCCCGGGGCGGTGCTGGGCGGAGCGGTGCTGGGCGGGGGGGTGCTGGGCGAGGGGGCGCTGGCGCCCCTGCGCACCCTGCCGCTGGACGGGGTGAAGCTCGACCGCTCGCTGGTGGCGGCCCTGGCCGGTGAGCGCGCGCAGGAGGTGGCGCCGGCGGTGGGGGCGCTGGTGCGCCTGGCGAGCGCGCTGGGCCTGCGGGTCGGCGCCGCTGGCGTGGAGCGGGCCGACCAGGCGGGTGCGCTGCGGGAGCTGGGGTGCTCGCAGGCCCAGGGGCACCTGCTCGGGGTGCCCGCGCCGGCGGCCGAGCTCGCGCTGGTGTCGGCCGCGGAGGCCGCCGGGTCGGTGGCGGCCGCCCTGGAGGCGGGCTTCGCGCGCGCCGGGGACGACGCGGCCGGCGCCGGGGACGACGCGGCCGGCGCCGGGGACGACGCGGCCGGCGCCGGGGACGACGCGGCCGGCGCCGGGGACGACGCGGCCGGGGACGAGGGGGACGCGGCCCGGCCCTTCGACGAGGGCGAGGTGGCCGAGGACGAGGGGGGCGTGGCCGCAGCCCCGCCCGGGCCGCCGCCCGGGGCGCCGCCCGCCCCCGCGCCGGTGCGGGCGGTGCGCCCGGCGGAGCTGCGCCGTCTGCTGGGGGCGCAGCGCTGATCCGCCGGTGGCGGCGGGCGCGCCGGCCGCCGCGCTGACCGATGACCCTCCATGACCGCCGAGTCACGCACCGCGACGGCGTTCGTCCCGTCGGTGCTCTGCGCGGCGGGCCGCGCGACTACAGTGGCGTCGTGCCTGCCATCGTCGAGAAGGTCCTGCGCGCGGGCGAGGGCCGCGTCGTCAAGCGTCTGCACCGCATCGCCGGGCAGGTGAACGCGCTCGAGGACGACTTCCGCGCGATGTCCGACGCGGAGCTGCGCGGCGAGACCGACCGCTTCAAGGAGCGCCTGGCCGCCGGGGAGACGCTCGACGCGCTCCTGCCGGAGGCGTTCGCGGTCGTGCGCGAGGCGTCCCGGCGCACGCTGGGCCAGCGCCACTTCGACGTGCAGCTGATGGGCGGCGCGGCGCTGCACCAGGGCAACATCGCCGAGATGCGCACCGGCGAGGGCAAGACCCTCGTGGCGACGCTGCCGGCGTACCTCAACGCCCTGACGGGCGAGGGCGTGCACGTCATCACGGTCAACGACTTCCTCGCCGAGTACCAGAGCGACCTGATGGGCCGCGTCTACCGCTTCCTGGGCCTGACCAGCTCCTGCATCCTGTCCCGGATGCGCCCGGACGAGCGGCGCCAGGCGTACGCGGCCGACATCACCTACGGCACGAACAACGAGTTCGGCTTCGACTACCTGCGCGACAACATGGCGTGGTCGACGGCCGAGATGGTCCAGCGCGGCCACCACTTCGCCGTCATCGACGAGGTGGACTCCATCCTCATCGACGAGGCCCGCACGCCGCTGATCATCTCCGGCCCGGCCGACCAGCCGACGAAGTGGTACACGGAGTTCGCCAAGATCGCCCGGCGCCTCACCAAGGACGTCGACTACGAGGTCGACGAGAAGAAGCGCACCGTGGGCGTGACGGAGTCGGGCATCGAGAAGGTCGAGGACCTGCTCGGCATCGACAACCTCTACGAGTCGGTGAACACCCCGCTGGTCGGCTTCCTGAACAACGCCGTCAAGGTCAAGGAGCTGTTCAAGCGCGACAAGGACTACGTCGTCTCGCCCAAGGGCGAGGTCCTCATCGTCGACGAGCACACCGGGCGCATCCTCGCCGGCCGCCGCTACAACGAGGGGATGCACCAGGCCATCGAGGCCAAGGAGGGCGTCCCGATCCAGAACGAGAACCAGACGCTCGCGACGATCACGCTGCAGAACTTCTTCCGCATGTACGACAAGCTGTCCGGGATGACCGGCACGGCCATGACGGAGGCCGCGGAGTTCCAGTCCACGTACCAGCTGGGCGTCGTGCCGATCCCGACGAACCGCGAGATGGTCCGCAAGGACCAGCCCGACCTCGTCTACAAGACCGAGACCGCCAAGTTCAACGCGGTCGTCGAGGACATCGTGGAGCACCACGCGACGGGCCAGCCGGTGCTGGTGGGCACGACGAGCGTGGAGAAGAGCGAGTACCTGTCGAAGCTGCTGGAGAAGGCCGGCGTCGAGCACACCGTCCTGAACGCCAAGCAGCACGAGCGCGAGGCCGCGATCGTCGCGCAGGCCGGCCGCCGCGGCGCGGTCACCGTCGCCACGAACATGGCCGGCCGCGGCACGGACATCATGCTGGGCGGCAACGCGGAGTTCCTCGCCGTGCAGGCGATGAAGGACCGCGGCCTGGACGCGGACGAGGACCCGGAGGCCTACGAGGCGGCCTGGCCGGAGGTGCTGGAGCAGGCCGAGGCGTCGGTGCGCGCCGAGCACGACGAGGTCCGCGACCTCGGCGGGCTGTACGTGCTGGGCACCGAGCGGCACGAGTCGCGGCGCATCGACAACCAGCTGCGCGGGCGCTCGGGCCGCCAGGGCGACCCGGGCGAGTCGCGGTTCTACCTGTCGCTGACCGACGACCTCATGCGCCTGTTCAACGCGGCGCTGGTGGAGACCTTCCTGACCCGCACGGGCATCCCCGAGGACGTCCCCATCGAGTCGAAGATGGTCTCGCGGGCCATCCAGAGCGCCCAGGGCCAGGTCGAGGCCCGCAACTTCGAGATCCGCAAGAACGTCCTGAAGTACGACGACGTCCTGAACCGCCAGCGCGCGGTCATCTACGCCGAGCGCCGCAAGGTGCTCGAGGGCGAGGACCTGCACGAGCAGGTCCGCCACTTCATCGACGACACCGTCGCCGCCTACGTCACCGAGGCCGCCGCGGAGGGCTTCGGCGAGGACTGGGACCTGGAGTCGCTCTGGGAGGCGGTCCGCTCGCTGTACCCGGTGTCGGTGACGATCGAGGAGGTCGTGGAGGCCGCCGGCGGCCGCGGCAACCTCACCGTCGAGCGCCTGGTCGAGGAGCTGCGCGGTGACGCGCAGGCCTGCTACGACGCCCGCGAGGAGCAGCTGGGCGCCGAGGTCGTGCGCGACCTGGAGCGGCGCGTGGTCCTGTCCGTGCTGGACCGCAAGTGGCGCGAGCACCTGTACGAGATGGACTACCTGCAGGAGGGCATCGGGCTGCGCGCGATGGCGCAGCGCGACCCGCTGGTGGAGTACCAGCGCGAGGGCTACCAGCTGTTCCTGGCGATGACCGACGCCATCAAGGAGGAGTCGGTCGGCTACCTGTTCAGCCTGCAG
This sequence comes from Kineococcus terrestris, assembly GCF_041020755.1. NCBI lineage: Bacteria > Bacillati > Actinomycetota > Actinomycetes > Kineosporiales > Kineosporiaceae > Kineococcus > Kineococcus terrestris. The sequence goes on from NZ_JBEUEI010000004.1 coordinate 167,853, forward strand.
GTGCAGCCCGCGGCCGGTGCCGCGGCGGTGACCGGGCAGGCCGCGCAGCAGTTCGCCCAGCCGGCGCACCAGCAGCTGCAGTACACGGCGCCCACGGCCGAGGGCGACGTCGAGGTCCACGCCGGCGACGAGTCGAGCACGGACGCCGCGGTGGGCAACCGCGCCCAGCGCCGCGCCGCGGAGCGCGAGCGCGGCTGAGCGCTCCCGGCCGTGCAGGACGCGGCGGCGCGCGACCCGGCCGCGGTGCCCCTCGGGGCGCCGCGGCCGCTCGCGTCACAGCTCCAGCGCGGTGACCCGCCAGCGGGTGCCGGTGGCCTCCAGGCGCAGCGCGACCGCGCGGTGCCGCTCGCCGTCGCGGACGACGGCGCAGGCCTCGACGACGTCGTCGAGGGGCCGGCTGACGAGGACCCGCACCACCACGGGCGGCCGGGCGGGCACGGCCCGGCGCGGGGTGCCCGCACGCGCGGGCGCGCGGGTGGCGGTCTGGGCGACGAGGACGGCCCGGCGCTGCACGTAGGCGTAGACGTCGGCCGAGCAGGCCCGCAGGAGCTGCTGCGGCGGGCGCCGCGCGGCGAGCACCTCGAACAGCACGTGCACGTAGCGCCGGGTCCAGTCGGTGGGCTCGGGCAGTTCGGCCGGCACCGGCCGGCCCGCCGCGTCGGGCACCTCGAGGGGCAGGACCCCCTGCCCGTCGCTGACGTGCCCGAAGACCGAGCGCACCTCGCCCGGCTGGCCGACGAGCGGCGGTGCCGCCAGCGGCACCGGCCGGCGCAGCAGGCGCGGGCGCGCCGGCGACGGCAGGACGGGGGCGGGTGCGAGCGGTGCGGTCGCGAGCGCGGTGGGCACGGCGGTCTCCTGGGTGACGGGGTGGGCGAGGGCGGCGGGGGCGGCCGGCGGGCCGGTGCGGTGGTGGGCCGGGGTCAGCCCAGGCGCAGCACCTGGCCGGGCAGCAGGCGGTCGGGGTCGGCGCCGACGACGTCGGTGTTGAGGACGTGCAGCCGGTGGGCCTCGGCGAGGACGTCGGCGGCCTCGGCGTCGGGCCCCAGGCGGTCGGCGGCCAGGGACCAGAGCGTGTCGCCGCGCTGGACGACGTGCTCGGCCCCCTGGCCGGCCCCCTGACCGGCCGGTGCGGGGGCGCGCAGCGCGCCGGGCAGGTCGACGGGCACGGCCCGCGCCGGGGCCCACCCTGCGTCGGGCACGCCGGCCCGCGCCGCCGTGAGCACCTCGGGCACCGTGGCGTTCAGCACCGTCCCGCCCGGCTGTCCCGCTCCGGCGAGCGCCGGAGCGGTGGCGGCGACGGCCCACCCGGCGTCGGGAGTGCGCGGGGCGGCGGAAGCGGCGGCCGACCCGGACCCGACGGCCAGGCCGACGAGGAGCGCCACGACGCGGGCGACGGGCCGGGCGGCCTCCCGGGAGGTGCGTCGCCGGCCGTGGCGCAGGGCGCGCAGCTCGCCGACCGCGGCACCGGCGACCGACGCGGTCAGCAGCGCCAGCACGAGCGAGCCGGCCAGCGCGGCCGCGGCCAGCAGCAGGTCCTCGCCGCTGCGGGCCGGTCCGGCGGCGGCCGCGAGAGCGGGTCGTGCCACTAGCAGCAGGGCGGTGGCGCCGGCCGGCGGCAGGGCCGTGAGCACGGCCCCGGTCGCGGCGGCCGCGACGAGCCGCACCGCGGACGGCCGCTGCCCGGCGAGCGCCCGGGACGAGCGGGCCGGGCGGGACGGAGCGGTGGGCACGATCTCTCCTCTTCGGCGCACGACGGCCCTCGACGGAGCCAGTGGGTGCCGGATGGTGTCGTTTGATGTCGTTCGGAGTCGATGTGTAGCGCTCGGCGCTCGCTCCACGCCACGGTGCGCGGGCCTCTCCGCCCGATCGGGCGCACGCGCGTGACAGCCGGTGATCGGCCGTAGCGTGGGACCGTGCGCTGGGACGAGCTCTTCGCGGACCTGTCCGGGCGCGCGGCGCAGGCGGAGCGGGAGGACCTGGAGGCGGAGGTCGCCGACCGGGCCCTGCGCGACGCCGCGGAGGTCGGCTGGACCCAGCGCGTCCTGGCCAGCCGGGGCGAGGTGGCGCTGCAGCTGCGCGACGGCAGCTGGCTCGAGGGCCCGTGCCTGGACGCGGGGGACGACTGGGTGCTCCTGCGCGCGGCGACCCCGGGCGCGGGGACGCCGCCGCGGCAGGTCCTGGTGCCCGCGGCGGCGGTCGCGCTGGCGCGGGGGGTCGAGCGCTTCTCCCTGCCGACGGCGGGGGCCGGCGGGCGCCCGCGCCCGCTGCTGCTGGCGGTGCGGGCGCTGCTGGGGCCCGAGCCGGTGCTGGTGCGCACCTTCGCGCAGGACGTGCGCGGGTGCGTGGCGCGGGTGGGCCGCGACCACCTCGACGTCAGCGGCGGGCCGCCGGGGGTGGTCCCGCCGGGCGGTGCGCGCGGCGCGGTGACGACGGTGCCGTTCGCCGCGCTCCTCAGCGTCGAGGAGCTGCCGGGCTGAGCCGGGTGGTGGGCCGCCGGGTCAGCGGGCGGTGTGGTGGTGCCCGGTCTCGCGGGCCGTCTGCTCGTACATGCGCGCGATGAAGGCCTCGAGGACCGACTCCTCGACCCGCCACTGGCCGCGCCCGCCCACCTTGATGGCCGGCAGGTCGCCGCTGCGCACGAGGGCGTAGGCCTGCGCGGAGGAGATCGCCAGCATCTCGGCGACGTCCGCCAGGGGCAGGAAGCGGGCTGTCACGGACGACCTCCCGGTCTCTCGGGGCGCGCTGCGGGGGCAGGGCGTGGCGGGGTGGTGCGGAACGGTGCGGCGCCGGTGCTCCCGCTGCGGGGCTGGCGCCCGCATCCTTCCACGGCGACCGGGCCCGCGGTTGGGCCGTCCGGGTGCCCTGTGGACGACGGACGGGGAGCTCGCGCCGTGGACCCCACCATCGTGACGGCCGGGTCCCCGGCACCCCGGGGTCCGGTCGGGCCCCCCGAGCTGGAGGTCCCCCGTGCCCCGTCCCCGTCCCCGATCCGGTCCCCGGGTGCCCTCGTGAGCGCGCCGGCCGGGCACGCGGTCCCGGTGGCGCCCTGGGCTCCCGCCGGCCGGGCGCGCCGGCTCGCGCCGCCGTCCTGGCGCGATCCCCGCCTGCTGGTCGGTGTCGCCCTGGTGCTCGGCTCGGTCGTCCTGGGCGGCCGCGCGGTCGCCGAGGCGCGCGGCACCGAGGCCGTCTGGGCGCTCGCCCGCCCGGTGGGCGCGGGGACCGCGCTGACCGCGGAGGACCTGCGGGCCGTGCAGGTGCGCCTGGACCCGGCGACGGCGGACGCGTACGTGGCGGCGGAGCAGCGCCTGGCGCCGGGCGTGGTCGCGCTGCGGGGGCTGGGGACCGGGGAGCTGCTGCCCCGCGCCGCCCTCGGCGGCGGTGCCGACGTGAGCGGGCGCGTGGTCGCCCTGCCGCTGGACGCGGTGCCCGACGAGGAGGTCGTCGAGGGCGGCCGGGTGGACGTGTGGGTCACCTGGCCCGCCGACCCGGCCGAGCGCGGTGCGCTGCCCGAGCCGGAGCTGCTCGCCGAGGCCGCCGACGTGGCCGGGGTGCGCCCGCTCACCGGCGGGCTCGGGGCGGCGCGCGTGGCCGAGGTGCGGGTGCTGCTGGGCCCGGCGGTGCTGCCGCGCGCGCTGCAGGCCCTGGCCGTGGACGCCGAGGTCGCCCTCGTGCCGGTGCCCGGTGCCGCCGCGGCGGGGGTGGGCCGGTGACGACGGGCGTGCTGCTGGCGGTGCCCGGGCCCGGCGAGGCCGCGCTGGCCGCCGCGTGGAGCGGGGCGCGGCGCGACCTGGTGGTCACCCGCCGCTGCGCCGACCTGGCGGAGGTCCTCGCGGCCGCGGCCGCCGGGCTGGGCCGGGCCGTCGTGCTGGGCGACGACCTGCCGGGCGCGGACGGCGAGACCGTGGCGGCCCTGCGCGAGCACGGCGTCGCGCTCCTGGTGCTCGTGCCGGACGGCACCGCGGGCGAGGCCGCGCAGCGGCGCTGGGCGCAGCGGGGGGCGCAGCACGTCGCGCGCGCGTCGGAGGGTCCGGAGGCGCTCGCGCGCCGGGTGCTGACGGCCGTGGCCGCGGTCGGCGGCGACGGTGACGGCGGGGTGCGGACCGGGGCGCCGGAGGTGGTGCCGGAGGCGGCCGCCGTCCCGGCGTGGTCCGGCGGGCCCACCGGCGCCCCGGTCGGCGCGCGGGGCAGGTCCGTGGCGGTGTGGGGACCCGTCGGCTCGGCGGGTCGCACGACCCTCGCGGTCAACCTGGCGGCCGAGCTGGCCGCCGCCGGGTCCCGCTCGCTGCTGGTGGACCTGGACGTGCGCGGGGCCAGCGCCGCCCAGTTGCTGGGGGTGCTGGACGACGCGCCGGGTCTGCTGGCGGCCGTGCGCGCCGCGACCGCCGGTCGGCTGGACGCGGCGGCGCTGACGGCCCTGGCGCCGGAGGTGCTCCCGGGCGCGGCCCTCCTGAGCGGCTCGGCGGACCCGTGGCGCCGGGCGGAGGTGCGTCCCGCGGCGCTGCGCCGGGTGCTGGACGTCGCCGCGGTGTGCGCGGACTGGGTGGTGCTGGACCTGCCGGCGGGGCTGGAGGAGGACGAGGGTCGCGACACCGCTCTCCTGCAGGTCCTGGAGGCGGTGGACGTGCTGCTCGTCGTGGGTGCGGCCGACCCGGTCGGCCTGCAGCGCTGGGTGCGGACGTGGCAGCGCCTGGGGGACCTCTGCCCGTCGACGCCGGCGGTCCCCGTGGTGGGGAGGGTGCGCGCCGCCGCGGCCGGCAGCGACCCGGAGCGCGCGGTGCGCCGGACGCTGCGGCGGTTCGCCGGCGCGGAGGACGTCGTCCTGCTGCCGGAGGACGACGCCGCCGACCGGGCGGCCCTCGCCGGACGCAGCCTGGTCGAGGCCGCGCCGCGCAGCCCGCTGCGCCGGGCGGTCCGGACGCTGGCGGACCGGCTGGACGCCCACGTGGGGTCGCGCGCCGCCGAGGAGGAGGAGCCGACACACGGATTTGACCCGCTGCTGACCTCTGGTTAACGTAGTCGTCACACCCCGCCGGGGAGGAACGGACGCGCAAGCGGCCGGTCCCCGCGAGAGGTGACCGGATCCCCGACGAGATCAGCCCGCGAGGGCGCTTCAGTGCGCTCCTCGCCAGCCGATGGAGATCGAGTGTCCGGGCCGGCCCGCGGGTCGGTTAGGATGGAAGGACCAAGCCCCCGAGCCTTGACCGCCACAGTGCGGTCGGGTCGAGAGCGCCTGGTTCTTGAGAACTCAACAGTGTGCCAAGTGTTGATGCCAATGTTGTAACCCCTGTGGCCATCTTCGTGCGTTGTGTGCGTGTGGTGGTCGTGGGTTTTCCTTTGGTGTTGTCCTCCATTCTCCTCG
>NZ_JBEUEI010000050.1:0-20220 GCF_041020755.1 Kineococcus terrestris
CCGCCCACCGCCCACCCCCCCGCCAGCCGCCCCACGACCCCCACCCCCCCCCCCACCCCCACCCCCCCCCCCCCCCCCCCCCCCCCCCCCCCCCCCCCCCCCCCCCCCCCCCCCCCCCCCCCCCCCCCCCCCCCCCCACGACGGAGCCGCCGGACCGTGGCGGAACGACAATCGTTCTCATATCGTACGGGGATGGACACCCCCGCGCCGCACTGGCTGCTCGTCCCGCCCGCCGAGGTCGGCATCCTCGAGCGGCTGCGCCCCGCCGTCCGCGCCACCCGCAGCGGCGTCCTCGTGCGCCTCGACACCGCACCGCCCGTGCCCGGCGCGCAGCTGGGCGTCGCCGCCCCCGGCCCGGGGCGGCCGCTGGGCGAGGACCTGCAGTGGTTCGGCGGCGGGCTGACCGCCGTCGAGGTCGGCGAGCTCGTCGCCGCGGTCCGCCGCGGCGACGTGGGTGCCGCCCGGCGCGCCCTGGCCCACCGCCGGCTGGGCGCGCCCGCGGGCGACGGCGCGCGCAGCGCCCGCCGCACCGGCTGAGCCGCCCGCCCGGGTCAGCCGCGCGCGGCGCGCTTCTGCTCGTACATCAGGCCGTCGGCGTCGGCGAGGACCTCGGCCGTGCTGCGCTCCAGGTCGTCGACGACCAGGCCGACGCTGCACCGGGCCGTCACCGTGCCCGAGGGCACCTGCACGCTGACCGCCGCCGTCGACTCGCGCAGCCGCGCGGCCAGCGCCCGGGGGTCCGCCCCGGCGCCCCCGTCCACCAGGACGACGAACTCGTCCCCGCCGAAGCGGGCGACCGTGTCGACCTCGCGCGAGGCGGCGCGCAGCCGCTGCGCCACCTCGGCCAGCAGCGCGTCCCCGGCCACGTGGCCGTGCTCGTCGTTGACGCGCTTGAGCTCGTCGACGTCGCAGAAGACGACCACGGGGGGCGCCTCGCCGCGACGGGCCCGCGAGCGCGCCAGCCGCCAGCGGTCCTCCAGCAGGGCCCGGTTCGGCAGGCCCGTCAGGTCGTCGTGGGTGGCGCGGTGCGCCAGGTCGCGCTGGCGCACGACGTGACGGGTGACGTCCCAGCAGGACAGTCCCAGCGCGGGGCGGCCGTGGTAGCCGATGGTCGCGGCGACGACCTCGACCGTGACGACGTCGCCGTCCCCGCGCAGCAGCCGCCACTCCTGCACGGCGCCGTCCTCGGCGGCCGGCACGTCACCGGCGAGCAGCGCGCCGGCCAGGTGCCGGTCCTCGGGGTGCACGAGGTCGACCGCCGGCCCGCCCGCGCCCGCCGGGTCCGGCAGCGCCAGCAGGCGCCCGGCCGCCGCGTTCGCCCAGACGACCGCGCCGTCCTGCACCACCAGCGTCGCCAGCGGCGAGTCCTCCACGAGGCGCCGGAAGTCGGCGTCCTGCACGTGAGCCCCCCTCGTCCGCGGGCGCCGGCCGGCACCCGGACGCCGACGCTACGTGCCGTCCAGGGGGCGCGCCGACCACCGCGCCGGGTTCTGCCGCATCGGCGGACACGCTGCGACGCAGCGTGTTCCCGTCACTGCGGTGCGCTCGCCCGGGGGCGACCCTGCGTGGCGGCGGAGCGGACGCAGCGTCAGGAGCCGCGTCGGGAGGGGCGTCAGGAGCCGCGGCCGTAGGTCAGGCGGCGCAGCCACGTCTCGGCCGGCCCGCGGCGCCCGGCGGCCTCCAGCGCGACGGCCCCGGCGACCAGCAGCAGCCAGGTGCCCACGGCCAGCAGCGCCGCCTGCGCGACCCCGAGGATGGCGCCCAGGCCGCCGGCCCAAGCCGTCAGGAGCCCGGCGAAGACGACGGAGTGGGCCAGGTAGCCGGTCAGCGAGCGCCGGCCCAGCGCCGTCAGCCAGCGCACCGGCGCCGGGGAGGCTCCGCGCGCCGACAGCGACGCCGCGACGAGGGCGGCCAGGCACGCGTAGCCGAGCCCGCCGGCGAAGCCGGTGGCCGAGTGCAGCGCCCCGGCGGCCACCGCCTGCCCGAGCGTCGGCTCGAACACCCCGGCGGCGGCCAGGCCCAGCGGCAGTCCGCCCAGGGCGGCCACCAGGAGGCCGCCGGCGGCCAGCCGGGCCAGCAGGGGGCGGTGGCGCACGGGGTCGTCCAGCCAGCCGCGTCGGCCGACCAGGACGCCGAGGGCGACCATGCCGCCGACGACGGGCACCTGCACGAGGACGCCGACGGCCAGCCACTCCCCCGCGCGGAACAGCGCGGCGGTCAGGACCGACTCCTCGGCGGTCGAGGGCAGCAGGCTCGTGGCGCCCTCGGGCATCGGCAGGCCCTCGCCCAGCCCGGCGAGGGCCGCCAGGACGAGGCCGGCCGCGGCCAGCGCGCGCAGCGCCCGCCGTCCCGCGCCCACGACCAGCGGGGCCAGCAGGAGGAGCAGGACGCCGTAGGCGGCGGCGATGTCGCCGGAGAACAGCAGGACGCCGTGCAGGCCGCCGACGAGCAGCAGGGCCAGCCCGCGCCGGCGCAGCAGCCGGCGCACGTCGGGCGCGGGCACCCCGCGCCGCAGGCGCCGGACGGCGAGCTGGTGGGCGCCGAAGCCGACGAGCAGGCCGAACATCGGGAAGGCGCGGCCGTCCACGAGGGACAGCTGCACGGCGGTGACGACGCGGTCGGGCAGCGTCATGAGGTCCGCGGCCGGGTAGGCGCGGATCCCCTGCTGGCGCGCGTGCAGGTACACGTGCACGTTCGCCAGGCAGATGAGCAGCAGCAGCGCACCGCGGGCGAGGTCCGGGGCGAGCGCCCGGTCCGCCAGCGGCGTACCGCGCAGCGGTGGAGCCGAGGGGGCGGAGGACGTGGTCATGCGGGCGACGCTAGGACCGCCACCGGGCCGGGCGGGTCCACCGCTCGGCGGACCGCGCGTCCACCGCGCGGGCGGGGGCGGACGCGCGAGAGCCCCGTCGCGGCGGCTGCCGCGGCGGGGCTCTCGGGAACGGTGGAGATGGCGGGAATCGAACCCGCGTCCGTCGGCGTGGTACCAGGGCTTCTCCGGGTGCATCCTGTCCAGCGGTCTGCTCGGCCCCGGTGCTCACACAGGCGTGTCACCGCCGGGCCCAGCCGCGTTGGATGTTCCCCCCGCGTACGCGACCTCCGCGGGGGGTGAGCTCCCTAGTCGATGCCAGGACCCGGGGCGGGAGCTCACCCGGGCTGACAGAGTCGCACTCGCTCAGGCGGCGAGGGCGAACTCGGTGCGCTTGGAATCGGCACCTATTGGTTTGCACGGAGCGTTGACGAGATGACCGTGCATCCTCGACCCGCTTCCCCTGGCTCGACGACCGACGTCGAAACCTGTCATCCCCTTGTTGAGTTGTCCCCGCGCCCCCGGACGGACCGGCGGTGCGGGAGGACCAGCGTACGGCACAACGGCGGCGGGCGCCCGGCTGTTCCCGCCCGGGCGCCCGGCCGTCCCGCGGGCACCGGTGGGCACCCGTGGGCTCAGACGGTGACGACGACCTTGCCGCGCACGTGCCCCTCCCGGCTGAGCCGCCAGGCGTCCGCCGCCCGCTCCAGCGGGAACGTCGCGGCGACGTCCACGCGCAGCGTCCCCGCGTCGACCATCCCCGCCAGCTCGGCCAGCTGCGCGGCGTCGGGGCGCACGAACACGTACCGGCCGCCGACCTCCGCCACGGCCGCCGGGTCGATGACCGACACGATCCGCCCGGGCCGGTCCACCAGCTGCGCGGAGACGGCGACGGCCTCCCCGCCCACGAGGTCCAGGGCCGCGTCGACGCCCCCGGGTGCCAGCGCGCGCACGCGCTCGGCCAGGCCCTCGCCGTAGACCACCGGCTCGGCGCCCAGGGAGCGCAGGTGCTCGTGGTTGCGCTCGCTCGCGGTCCCGACGACGCGCGCCCCGCGGGCCACCGCGATCTGCACGGCCATCTGCCCCACCCCGCCCGCGGCCGCGTGCACGAGCACGACGTCCCCGGCGCCGACCTCCGCGCGCTCCAGGCACTGCAGGGCCGTCAGCCCCGCCAGCGGCAGGCCCGCGGCCTCGGCGAAGCCCACCGAGGACGGCTTGCGGGCCACCGAGCGCACCGGGGCGGGCACCAGCTCCGCGTACGTCCCCCACTGCACGTCGTCGCGGCGGGCGTAGGCGACCACCTCGTCGCCGGGGGCCCACTCGGGCACGGCCGGGCCCACCCGCTCCACGACGCCCGCGACGTCCCAGCCGGGCACCAGCGGGAAGCGCGTCGGGAACATCGACGCCAGCGCGCCCGTGGCGACCAGGTGGTCGACGGGGTTGACGCCGGCCGCGCGCACCCTGATCAGGACGGTGTCGGGCGCGACGGGCGGGTCGTCGACGTCGGTGACGGTGAGGACCTCCGGGCCGCCGAAGGCGGTGATGGCTGCTGCTCGCACGCGCCCGACGCTAGGCGCGCCCGCTCCCGCCCGCACCGCGGGCGGGAGCCGTCAGCGGCACGCGGGCCGGGGGCTCACCAGGAGCCGCCGCCCCCGCCGCCCGCGCCTCCGCCGACCCGCACGGCGCTGCTCGAGGACGAGGACGTCGACGGCGGCGGCGCGGCCAGCGCGCCGGTGGCGTCGCTGGAGAAGCCGCCCAGCAGGCCGCCGTAGACGGAGGCCGTCCACCCCGGCTGGCCGGGCGCGGAGAACCCCGGGGCCGGGGCGCCGGGCGCGCGGAACCAGGCGGGGGCGGGCACGGGCCGCTGCGCCGCGTCGAGGGAGCGCGCCCCCTCCTCCCAGCGGTCGGCGGCCTCCAGCGCCAGGGCGTGCGGCAGGTGGCGGGCGAAGCGGGCCGGGTCGGCACCGGGGCCCTCGCCCGCGCGGGCCAGGTCGTCGGCGAAGGCGCGGGCGGCGTCGCGCGCGGCCCGGCCGTCGGGGGTCAGCGCCGACAGGCCCGCCGTGGCCAGGAGGGCGAGGAGCCCGACGGCGGCGACGGCCACCCCCGCCAGCGCCCACGAGCCCGTCAGCGCCAGCGCGACGGTGAGGGCCAGGCCGCCCAGCAGCAGCCCCAGCGACCACCCCGCCCACCGGGCCGCCAGCCGCGCCGGGCGCGCGGTGAACCAGCCGCGGGCCACGACGTCCTCGTCGAGGGCCTGCTGGGTCAGCTGCACCCCCGCGCGCCCGTCGGTGCGCAGCGCGGACAGGGACGTCTCCGGCCCGCTCCGGAACAGCGTGCGCAGGAGGCGGTCCTCCGCGGGCGTGGTGCGCTCGCCGGGCGCCAGGTCGCTGCCCGTGCGGCGCAACCGCCAGTCGCCCTCGTCCCCCTCGTCCCCCTCGCCGTCCGGGTCGACCCGCTCCACCTCCAGGTGCCCGCGCTGGGCGAGGTCGAGCAGGGTGGCGGTGACGTCCAGCGGGCGGGCGCCGCCGTGGACCAGGGCACCCAGCACGCCGGGCGGGACGCCGGCCACGGAGGCGCCGGTGCCCAGGACCGCCGCCGGCTCGCGGTGCCGGCGGCGCAGCGCGAGGACCCCGGCGGTCCCGGCGGCCAGCACCGCGGCGCTCCCGCCGAGGGTGCCCGCGTCGGCGGTGAAGGCGCGCGCGGGGCTGAAGGTGTCCACCAGGACGGGCGGGGCGGCGTCCAGCGCGCCCGCCGGCAGGTCGGCGGCGACCGTGACGCCCTGCTCCGGGCCCAGCCCGGAGGCGGTGAAGGCGGCGGTCGCGGCGGGGGCGGCCGGGCCGCTCACCTCGCACGGTGTCGCGTCGCCCTCCCCGCCGGCGGCGCAGCGCACGGCGGTCATCGCGACGGGGGCGCTCAGCGCGACCTCGACGGCGTCCACGGGCACCGGCCACCCGGTGCCCAGCGCGTCCCACACCAGCCGCTGGCCCGCCTCGCCGCGGTCGTCGACGACGGCGTCCACCCGGTAGTCCAGGACCCACGTCTGCTGCCCGGTGACGTCCTCGCGGTCGGGGTCGCCGATCCGCAGCTCCAGCTGCCCGCCGTCGGTCTCCTGCTGCACCTGCGTCGGCGCGCCCGTGGGGCTGGAGACGGTGACGCCGGAGACGGGCCAGCGCCGGTCGCGGGTCTGCTCGTGCGGGCCGCGCACGGGGATCGTGCGCAGCAGCCCGTGCCGCTGCGCGTCGCCGAAGTCGTAGGCGATGGTCTCGCGCACCCGCAGGCCGCCGTCGTCGGTGACGGTCAGCTCGGCGCGGTAGGAGCGCACGCGCTCGCCGTCGGCGGGCTCCTCGGCGGCCGCGGCACCGGCCAGGGGCCCGAGCAGGGCGAGGACGGCGACGGCCGGGCCGGCCGCCCAGCGCCCCACCACGCCCGCCCCCCGGGGTCCCGTCAGCGGCCCGGTCAGCGGTTCTGCCGCAGCGACATGGCGCGCTCGGCCTCGCGGCGGTCCTGCCGCTCGCGCAGCGCGTGGCGCTTGTCGTACTCCTTCTTGCCCTTGACCAGCGCGATCTCGACCTTGACGCGCCCGCCCTCGAAGTACAGCTGCAGCGGCACGATGCTCATGCCGCTCTCGCGGACCTTGCCCGCCCACTTGTCGATCTCCGCGCGGTGCAGCAGCAGCTTGCGCTTGCGCCGCGGGGTGTGGTTGGTCCAAGTGCCCTGCACGTACTCGGGGATGTGGACGTGCTCCAGCCACACCTCGCCGCCGTCGATCTGGGCGAAGCCGTCCACGAGGGAGGCGCGGCCCATCCGCAGCGCCTTGACCTCGGTGCCCATGAGGGAGATGCCCGCCTCGTAGGTGTCCAGGACGTGGTAGTCGTGGCGGGCCTTGCGGTTGCTGGCGATGACCTTGCGGCCTTCCTCGCGCGGCACGGCCTGCCTCCTCCTCCGGTCCGCCGCGGGGCGGACGTGACTGGTGTCGTGGCTGGTGCCGCCGGGCACCGGTCGGTGCGCGGCGGGCCCGGCGAGTCTAGACCCGCAGGTGCCGGCGCAGGCTGACGAGCGAGGCCAGCACGGCCAGGAGCACGCCGACGGCGAACATCGCCGGCATCGTCGGCCACAGCACCTCCGGCACGGCGACCAGCCGGGTGGTGAAGTCCGGGCGGGCCTGCACCTCGCCCAGGCCGAACTCGACCAGCGCCCACAGCGCCCCGGAGGCCAGCGCGGCCCCCAGCACCGTGGCGATGATCCCCTCCAGCACGAACGGCAGCAGGATCAGCCAGCGCGAGGCGCCGACCAGCCGCATGATCCCCACCTCGCGGCGGCGGCTGAACGCGGCCAGCCGGATCGTCGTGGACACCAGCAGCACGGCGCACACGAGCATCAGCGCGGCCAGCACGAGCGCCACCAGCGTCGCCCCGTCCAGCGCGGAGAACAGCGGTCCCAGGATGGCGCGCTGGTCGGGCACGTCCTCCACGCCCGGGTAGCCGACGAACGCCTGGCGGACCTCGTCGTAGCGGTCGGGCTCGACCAGGCGCACGCGGAAGGACTCCGGCAGCTGGTCGGGGGTGACGTTCTCCGCCAGCGTCGGGTCGACCTGCTCGACGAAGTTGTCGTAGGCCTGCGCCTGCGACTCGTAGAAGACCTCGTCGACCAGGGGCGCCAGCGAGCCGGTGGTCAGCTCGGCGCGCACGGCGTCGCGCTGGGCGGCCGTCACCGCCCCCGCGGGGCAGTTGGCCGGCAGGCTCTCCGGCCCGCACAGGAAGATCGAGACCTGGACGCGGTCGTACCACTGCCCCTTGAGGATGTCGACCTGCTGCTGCACGAGCAGGCCGGCCCCCAGGAAGAACAGCGAGACCATCGTCACCAGGACGACGGACAGGGCCATCGAGACGTTGCGGCGCAGGCCGACGACCATCTCGCGCAGGACGAAGCCGAGTCGCACGGGTTCCCCTCCCCCGCCTCAGCCGGCCGAGCCGTAGACGCCGCGGTCCTCGTCGCGCACGACGCGGCCGTCGCGCAGCTCGACGACGCGCTTGCGCATCTGGTCGACGATGTCGTCGTCGTGCGTGGCCATGACGATGGTGGTGCCCGTCCGGTTGATGCGGTCCAGCAGCTTCATGATCCCGACGCTGGTGGTCGGGTCGAGGTTCCCCGTCGGCTCGTCGGCCAGCAGGATCGAGGGGCGGTTGACGAAGGCGCGCGCGATGGCGACGCGCTGCTGCTCCCCGCCCGACAGCTCGTGCGGGCGCCGCTTCTCCTTGCCCTCCAGCCCGACCAGCGCCAGGACCTCGGGCACGGTGTGCGCCACGACGTGCCGGGGCCGGCCGATGACCTGCATGGCGAAGGCGACGTTCTCGAAGACGGTCTTGTCGGTCAGCAGCCGGAAGTCCTGGAAGACGACGCCCATCTGCCGGCGCAGGTGCGGCACGCGCCAGCTGCGCAGCCGGCCCACGTCGCGGCCGGCGACCTGCACGGTGCCGGAGCTGGCGCGCTCCTCCTTGAGCACGAGCCGCAGGAACGTCGACTTGCCGGAGCCGGAGGGCCCCACCAGGAAGACGAACTCGCCCTTGTCGACCTGGAGGGTCACCTCGGCGAGCGCGGGGCGGTGCCCCTCGCCGTAGACCTTGCTGACGTGCTCGAAGGTGATCACTCGGTGGGGGCCGGTCTCGGGGACGGGGTCGGGTCGTGCTCCGGCCGCCGACCACTCTACGCACCGGTGACGCGCAGCGACCGCGGCCCGCCGGACGGGTGACCCGGGCCCGGCGGGCGCGAGCGCCGGGCCCCCCGCCGGGGCCTCAGGCCTCGACGCGCTCGGCGGTGCGGCGCCAGCGGATGCCGGACTCCAGGAAGTCGTCGATCTCCCCGTCGAAGACGGCGTCGGCGTTGCCGACCTCGTGGTTGGTGCGCAGGTCCTTGACCATCCGGTACGGCTGCAGGACGTAGGAGCGCATCTGGTTGCCCCACGAGCCGGAGTCGTCGCCCTTGAGGGCGTCCAGCTCGGCCTGGCGGTCCTTGCGGGCCTTCTCCAGCAGCTTGGCCTGCAGGACGCGCATGGCGGCGGCCTTGTTCTGCAGCTGCGACTTCTCGTTCTGGCAGGTGACGACGATGCCGGTGGGCACGTGCGTCAGGCGCACCGCGGAGTCGGTGGTGTTGACCGACTGCCCGCCGGGGCCGGAGGAGCGGTAGACGTCCACGCGCACGTCGTTCTCGGGGACCTCGATGTGGTCGGTCTCGGCCACCACGGGCAGGACCTCCACGCCCGCGAAGGACGTCTGGCGCCGGCCCTGGTTGTCGAACGGCGAGATGCGCACGAGGCGGTGGGTGCCCTGCTCGACGCTGAGGGTGCCGTAGGCGTAGGGGGCGGCGACCTTGAAGGTCGCGGACTTGATGCCGGCCTCCTCGGCGTAGGAGGTGTCGTAGACCTCCGTCTTGTAGCCCTTGCGCTCGGCCCAGCGCAGGTACATGCGCATGAGCATCTCGGCGAAGTCCGCGGCGTCGACGCCGCCGGCCTCGGAGCGGATCGTCACCAGCGCCTCGCGGGCGTCGTACTCGCCGGCGAGCAGGGTGCGCACCTCCAGCTCCTGCAGCGCCTTGCGGACGGACGCCAGCTCGCTCTCGGCCTCGGCCAGGGAGTCGGCGTCGTCCTCGGACTCGGCCAGCTCGACGAGGACCTCCAGGTCGTCGATGCGCGAGCCCATCCGCTCGATCCGGTCCAGCTCGGCCTGCACGGTGGACAGGCGGCTGGTCACGCCCTGGGCGCGCTCGGGGTCGTCCCACAGGTCCGGCGCGGCGGCCTGCTCGTTGAGGGCGGCCAGCTCCGAGCGCACCGCGTCGAGGTCCGACACCTCGCGGATCGAGGCGTACGTCTGGCGGAGGGCGGAGATCTCGGCGGGGAAGTCGGTGGCGGCCACGGCGCTCCACTGTACGGGGGGGGGGGGGGGGGGGGGGGGGGGGGGGGGGGGGGGGGGGGGGGGGGGGGGGGGGGGGGGGGGGGGGGGGGGGGTGGGGTGGCGCCGGCGGCGCGGGGGGCTGGCTCGGCCCGCCCGCCGCCCCCCCCCCCCCCCCCCCCCCCCCCCCCCCCCCCCCCCCCCCCCCCCCCCCCCCCCCCCCCCCCCCCCCCCCCCCCCCCGGAGCTGAGGGGCGGGGCTCAGGAGAACGCGGACGCGGGCAGGTCCCGCTCCTCGCCGGCCAGGGCGCGCAGGACGCGGTCGGCGACGGCGGCCGGGTCCAGGCCGGTGGGCAGCTTCGGCGCGCTGCCGGCCACGGGGCGCCCGGCCAGGCCGGTCTCGGTGTGCGGGGGCCGCACGTCCAGCACGCGCACGCCCTCGCGGCGCAGCTCCTTGGCCAGGGCGGCGTCGAAGGCGGTCAGCGCGGCCTTGGACGCGGAGTAGGCGGCCATCCCGGCGACCGGCTGCTCGGCGACGACGGCCGAGAGCAGGACGGCGCTGGCACCGGGCCGCTCGGCGGCGGCGGCGCGCAGGTGCGGCACCGCGGCGCGCAGCAGGCGCACGGGGCCGAGGGTGTTGGCCAGGAACAGCTCGTCGAGCAGGTCGTCGTCGGCGGCGGCGGCGGGGCCGAAGGCGACCACGCCGGCGGCGTGCACGAGGACGTCCAGGCGCCCCAGGTGCGCGACGGCCTCCTCCACGAGCCGCTCCGGCTCGCCGGGCAGGCGCAGGTCCGCGGTCACGGCGTGCCCGGGCAGGTCGCCCAGGCGGCCGTCGTCGCGGCCGGAGACGACGAGGCGGGCGCCGGCGTCGGCCAGCCCGCGCGCGAGGTGGCCGCCGAGCACGCCGCTGGCGCCGGTCACGAGGACGGCGGCGCCGTCGAGGTCGGTCACCCGCCCAGGGTGCTGGCCCGGCGGGCGGCGCGCACGCCGGGGCCCCGGGCCGGGGACGTGGTCCGGCCGGGCGCTCCCCCACGCCCGGCCGGACCCCTCACCGCACCAGCCCGGCACCCGGGCGGAGCGGTCACTCCACGGCGGTGAAAGCCGAGGAGTCGACGCGGACGAGCTGACCCAGACCGGTCTGCCCGGTGAACAGGCCCATCACGCTCCACGCGGTGGCGTACAGGGCCCCGTCGGCCCAGCGGAGGCTGAGCGGCTGCGCGACCTGCGCGGTCGAACGGCTCCCGTCCGGGGCGACCCGCACGACCTGGCCGACGGTCCCGAGGTCGAAGTCGGGCGGGACCTCCTCCCCCTCCGGCGCGCCCTCGAGCAGCTCCGCGACGTACACGGTGCCGTCGTCGGCGACGGCGACACCGGTCGGTCCGCTGAACCCGCCGATCGTGTCGCGCACCTCACCGCTGACGGCGTCGAGGACGACGACGAGCCCCTCGCCCGGCGCGCCCGCGGCCTCCAGCGCCACGTACAGCGCGCCGTCCGGTCCGTGGGCGAGGCCGGTCGGTACGGGGTCGCAGCCGAGGAGGTCCGGCTCGTTGTTCTCGATCTCCGCGCAGATCCCGGAGGTGATGAGCGGCGGGGCGTACAGCGTGGAGACGGTGCCGTCCTCCTCGACGGCCAGGACGGAGTTGCCGCCGCCGTCGGCGACGTAGGCGAAGGCCTGGTCACCGCCCTCGCCGGCCAGCACGGAGAAGGGGTTGCTGAGGGTGTCGACGGGCACCCCGTCCTCGCCGAACTGCAGCTGCCCGTCGGGGTTCTCGGCCAGCTCGTACTCCTCGAAGTTCGCCAACGCGCGGAACGGGCCGCCGCGCTGGGAGCTGTAGAGGGTGGTCAGGCCCTCGGGCGGGGGCCCGCCGCCGTCCTCCGGCGGGCCCCCGCCCCCGGTCAGGACGAGCAGCTGCGCACCGCTGCGGTCGACGCTCGACAGGGAGTTGAAACCCGCGAGGCGCACGCTGGGCCCGTTCCCGCCGGGGATGATCCCGCTGACCTCGCCGCTGCCGTTCTCGGCGACGTAGAAGCGGCCCTTGGCGTAGGTCAGGCCCCACGGGTCGTCGAGCCCCTCGGCGATCACCTCGACGGGTTCGCGCGCCGGGCCGGAGGCGTGGGCGGGTGCCGCCAGGCCCACGAGGACCAGGGTGGCGGCGGAGAGGGTGGAGAGGACGGCCGGAGCCGTGGCGCGTCGTGCCCTGAGTTCTCGCATGTGATCCTCCAGGGGGTGCCGGAGCCGCCGTCGGCCCCGTGGCGCGCCGGAGGTTACTCCGGACGGGTGACGGCCACCAGGGTCCCCGAGCGGGGGACAGTCGGTAAGGGGTTTCCCGTTCTCCGGGCCGCCGTCCACCCGCTCAGCGCGCGCGGTAGCGCAGGTGCACCAGCCCGTTGCCGAACGCGCGGTGCTCCACGAGGTCCAGGTCCAGGCGCACCCCGTCGGGGAAGAACCGCGTGCCGCCGCCGACCGCGCTCGTGGTGACGAACAGGTGGTACTCGTCCACCAGGCCCGCCCGCACGGCGTGCGCCGCCAGCGTCGGGCCGTCGACGGTGAGGTCGTGCGGGGACTCCTCCTTCAGCCGGCGCACCGCGTCCTCCTCGAAGCGGCGCTCGATCCGCGTGCGCGCGCTGGAGACCCGCTCCAGCGTCGAGGAGAACACCACCTTCTCGGCGGCCTGCCAGTCCCGGGCGTACCGCACGACGTGCGGCGGGGCGTCCGGCAGCGCGTGCGCCGTCTCCCAGAACACCATCGTCTCGTACATCCGCCGCCCGTACAGGTACGTGCCGACACCGCGGAAGAGGTCGCCGACGTACGTGTGCACCTCCTCGTCCTCCGCCCCGGCGCCCAGGCCGCCCTCGGCCACCGCGATGCCGTCCAGGGACACGACCATCCCGTACACGAGCTTCCCCACGGGTCCACCTCCTCGCGCGGGAGCCGGGCGCTCCCGCAGGTGGTGACCCGCCCCGCACCCGGGACTCACCGGTCCCCGCGCGCGGACCTCAGCGCAGGACGGCGACCGCGGTGCTGCTGACCCGCACGGGCACCCCGTCCGCGAACGGCGCGGGCGCCAGGTGCGCGAACGGCGGTTCGACCACCGCGGTCAGCACCACCCGCGCGCTCGTCCCGTCCGGGCTGCCCGTGGCCGGGTCCACCGCCAGCGCCGGCAGGTCCGCGCCCGCCCGCGACAGGTACGCCTCGACGTCGGCGCGCACGGAGGCGTCCGTCAGCGGCACGGCCACCGGACCCACCCCCTCGGTGTAGTAGCGCCGCTCGTCCACGGCGTCGGCCGCCGAGGCCGCGGCCGCGTCGGCCACCGCCCACAACCGCTTGCGCTGCAGGTGGACCGCCGTGCTGGAGGCCACCAGCAGCACCAGCGCGCACGCCACCAGCGCGAACGCCAACGACAGCAGCGCGATCCGCCCCTCGTCCCGCGGCGCGCCCGTCCGCGGGTTCACGGCACGACCTGCGCGAACCGGTCCGCCACGGCCACCCGGCGCACCTGCACCCGCACGTGCGAGGGCACCCGGTCGGCGACGAACCCCGGCACCAGCGGCAGGTCCACGTCCACCGCCACCGTCGCCGCCACCAGCGCGTCCGGCGTGCGGCACGGCGAGGCCGCGCACTCCACCGCCAGCGACCGCCCGTCCGCGCGGAAACCCTGGTCGCCCAGCGCCAGCTCGACGGACCGGCCGGCCAGCGCGCCCGCGGTCGCGTCCCCGGGCACGGTCGCCAGCACGCGCGAGGCCTCCCGCGCCCCGGCCTCCGCCGCGAACGTCGCCGCCTGCACCCGGCCCAGGAACAGCACCAGGTACGCCAGCGGCACCAGCAGCAGCACCCCCACCGCGAGGAACTCCACGGCCGCGCTGCCCCCGTCCCGCCCCCTGGTGGAACCCTCAACCACGGGGGACCTCGCGCAGCGCGTGACCGGACACGTCCAGGGCGCGCGCCGGGCCGAGCGTGCCCAGCACCGGCAGCGGGGCGCGCACCCGCACCCGCACGACCTCCTCGCCGTCCACCACGACGGTCGCCGCGCTGACGTCGCCGGCGTACCGCGGCGACAGCGACGCCGCGAGCAGGTCGCGGGTGCGCTGCGCCCCCGCGGCCGGGGCGCTGCCGGCCAGGGCGCCGAACCGCGCGCCCTCCCCCGCCGCGTCCACGGCCAGCGCCCGCACGTGCACCGCGAGACCCACCTGCAGCACGGCCGCGAACAGCAGCGCCAGCACGCCGGCGACGGCCGCGAACTCCGCCACGGCAGAACCCTCGTCCCGGACCGGCGCGCCCGCGGTCACAGCCGTCCGACGACGGTGTCCATCGCCTGCGTGAACACCTGCTCCAGGCGCGGCGCGGCCACCGCCCACAGCGCCACGACCAGACCGGCGGTCATCAGCGTCACCAGCACCCAGCCGGGCACGTCGCCGCGCTCGCGGTCGTCGGCGGGCGCACCGGCCCCGAAGGCGGTGAGCAGCAGCAGGAGTCGGTCGAGCACGGGTCCTCCGAGGTTTCGTCAGGGGGTTTCGTCAGGGAGTTTCGTCGGGCGGGTCGTCGGGAGTTCCCGTCAGCGGGTCCGGTCACGGCCCGACGCGCAGGACGGCCAGTCCGGGGAACAGGGCGAACACCACGACGGTCGGCAGCACGAGGAACACCACCGGCACGAGCATCTGCACCTCCTTGCGCCCGCCCGCCTCCAGCAGGCGGCGCCGCTCGGCGTCGCGGGCGTCGGCGGCCTGGGCGCGCAGCACCCCGGCCAGCGGGCCGCCGCGCTCGGCGGCCGCGGCCACCGCGTCCACCAGGCGCACGAGGGGTTCCACGCCCAGCCGCGACGCGGTGTCCTGCAGCGCGTTCACGAGCGGGGTGCCGGTGCCCGCGCGGGCCAGGGCGTGCCGCAGGTCCGCGCACAACGCGCCGGACCCGGCCGCCACCCGCGCCACGGCACCCAGCAGGTTCTCCCCCGCGCCCACGGACAGGGCCAGCAGCTCGGCGACGACGGGCAATTCCTCGACGACCGCCGCGCGCCGGCGCTGCACGGCCGCCAGCAGCCAGCGGTCGCGGGCCAGCGCCCCGGCCAGGGTCGCCGAGACGACCAGCCCCGCCGCGGCCACGAGCGACCCGCCGCCCGCGACCAGCAGCCAGGCGCCCACCGCGCCGGCACCGGCGCCGGCCAGCGCCCACAGCACCTGGGCGGCGCGGTGCGCCGAGACGTCGGCGTCGGGGTCGAGCACCCGCAGCCGGGCGCGGACCACCGCCGTCGAGCCCAGCAGCTCGCCGAGCAGCGCGGCCGCCCGCGCCAGGAGCGCGCCGGTGGCACCGGTCGCCGCGGAACCCCGCGAGGACCGCGGCAGGTAGGGGCCGACGCGCGCGGCCAGGGACGGAGAGCGGCGCAGCGGCAGGTGCGCGGCCACGAGCAGGACGCCGCACGCCGCCGCGGCCCCGAGCGCACCCCCGGTCGCGTCCCACAGCGGCGCGCTCACAGCGCCTCCGGGACGCTCGCGGCGACCAGCACGCGCCGCGGGGCCGGCAGCCGGCCCAGCCGCAGCATCAGCCGGTACGCCAGCGCGCTGACGAGGGCGCCGGCGACGAGGACGGCCGTGCCGGCGGGCGTGGCGTAGGCGTCCAGCGCGCCGGGGCGGCCGGCCAGCAGCGCCAGCACCGCCCACGGCGCGGCCACCGCCAGCCGGGCCGCGCTGACCGTCCACGACTGCCGGGCGCGCAGCTCCCCGCGGGTGCGCAGGTCGTCGCGCAGGTGCGCCGACAGGGTCCGCAGCGTCGCGCCCAGGTCGCTGCCGCCGACCTGCCGCGTCATCCGCAGCGCGGCGGCCACCCGGTCGAACACCGGGTCGGCCAGCTCGTCCACGAGGCGCGCCAGCTCCGGCTCGAAGGCGCCGCTGGCCCGGTGCGCGGCGGCGAACCGCGCGAACACCGGGCGCAGCGCGACCGGCCCGCGCACCGCCAGCGCGCACACCGCGTCCGGCAGGGACGTCCCGGCGCGCACGGCGGCGGCCAGGTGGTCCACCGCGTCGGGCCACAGCTCCGCCCGGTCCGCGCGCCGGGTGCGCGCCCGCGCCCGCAGCAGCGCCGCGGGCGCCCACCCGGCGGCCAGCGCGGCCCCCAGCGCGAGGACGGGCACGCCGGTCGTCCCGGCGACGAGGAGACCGGCGAGCGCGGCGGCGCCCGCGGACACCAGCGGCAGCGCCGCGGCCGGCGCGGGGACGGCCGCCGCCGCCAGCAGGTCGCGGCACGCGCCCAGCGGCGAGCGCCGCGCGCGCCGTCCCGGAGTGCGGGGCGGCCGCGGCCAGCACGACCACCACGCGCAGAACAGTCCGGCGCCCAGCAGGGCACCGGCCAGGGCGCCGCTCACCCCGCCACCCCCGCGGGGGTGCGCGCGTCCCCGAGCAGGGCGGTGAGGTCGTGCCCGTGGCGGGCGAACCGCTCGCGGTGCGGCGGCCAGCCCCCGGCGCGCAGCAGCCGCTGCTCGCCGCCGCTCTCGCGCGCGAACACCGGTGCGGTCTCCACGACCCCGCCCTCCACGCGGCCGGTGACGGCCAGGACCTCCACGACGCGGCGCGCGCCGCCCGGGCCCAGCTCCGCGTGCACGACGAGGTCGATCGAGGACGCGACGGCCGGCACGACGAACGCGCTGGTGACGTTCTCCCCCGCCAGCAGCGGCAGCACGCACACCTTCGCCACGGCGTCGGCGGCGGAGTTCGCGTGGACCGTGGCCATGCCGGGCAGGCCCGAGTTCAACGCGATGAGCAGGTCCAGGCTCTCCGCCTGCCGCACCTCCCCGACGACGAGGCGGTCCGGGCGCATCCGCAGCGCCTCCTTGACCAGGCGCCGCAGCGGCACCTCCCCCAGGCCCTCCAGGTTCGGCGGTCGGCACTGCATCGCCACCACGTCCCGGGCGGCGACGTCGAGCTCGAACACCTCCTCGCAGGTGACGATCCGCTGCTGGGCCGGGACCGCGCTCAGCAGGCAGTTCAGGAGCGTCGTCTTCCCCGCTTGGGTCCCTCCGCTGACGAGGACGTTCAGGCCGCTGGCGACGGCCGCGGCCAGGAACCTCGCCGCCCGCGGCGTCAGCGACCCCAGCTCGACGAGGTCGTCCAGGCGGCGGGCGCGGGCGACGAACCGGCGCACGTTGACGGCCCAGTGCTCGCGGGTGACGTCGGGCACGACCACGTGCAGGCGCGAGCCGTCGGGCAGCGCGGCGTCCACGAACGGGCTGGACAGGTCCACCCGCCGGCCGGTGGAGGCCAGCATCCGCTCGACGAGGTCGGCGACGGTGTCGGCGTCCAGGATCGTCGTCGTCAGTTCGGGGACCCCGCGGCGGGCGACGAACACCTTGCCCGGCTCGTTGATCCAGATCTCCTCGACCTCGGGGTCGTCGAAGTACCGCTGCAAGGGGCCGTACCCGGTGACGGCCGCGACGACCTCGCGGCGCACGGCGTCGTGGTCGCCGACCGGGGGCAGGGAACCGTCCAGGGAGCGCAGGTCGTAGTCGAGGACGGCGCGCTCGACGAGGGCGCGCACCTCGGCGTCCACGCCGCGCACGTGCCCGGCCGCGATGCGCCGGCGCAGCTCCGAGCGCACGGCCTCCTCCACGTGGCGCACCGCGTCCACCCCGCACCCCCTCGCCGCAGCCCCGTGCCGACTCCTGCCCCGCCACGGACTCCCGCGGCGCGCCGCACCGTAGGCGCGCGCACGTCGTGGGCGTTCGGGTGATGTGGACAACGCCCGCGCGCGCCGGGCTGTGGACGAGGGGGCCGGGCGCGGGGTGGCCGGCGGCAGGATCGCCCGCCGTGCAGCTGGAGGTGACCGTCGTGACCGCGGACGGGGAGGTCGACCTGGAGGTCACCGCCCCGCCCGGTACGACGTTCGGCGAGGCCGCCGGCGCCCTGGAGGCGGCCGCAGGGCCGTGGGCGGCCCGGCCGCGCGCGGACGGCACCGCCGTGGACGACGGCGTCCCGCTGGGCTCGCCGCCGCTGCTGCGCGGTGCGGTGCTCGACACCCGCCCGCCGGCGCCCGCCGCCGGGACGCGGCCGGTGGTGGCGCGCGTGCACGTCGCCGGCGGACCCGACGCCGGGCACGTCCTCGAGCTGCCGCCGGGCCGGTGGCTGGTGGGGCGCTCGCCGTCCGCGGCCGGGACGGCCGAGGCGCCGGTGACCGGTCCCGTGGACGGGGCGGTGGCGCTGGCCGACCCGGACCTGTCCCGCGCGCACGCGGTGCTGGAGGTGGCGGCCGACGGCGCGGTGGCGGTGCGCGACACCGGATCCCGCGCCGGCACGCGGCTCCTGGAGGGCGAGGCCGCGCGGACGGCGCTGGGGGCCACGGTGCTGCGCACCGATCCCGAGGCGGTGGTGCCGGCGCACGTGCGCCCCGACGGGGACGGCCACCTGCTGCTGGGCCGCAGCCCGCGCCTGGCCGCCGAGGGGGCGTCGCCGCTGCGCCTGACCTGGCCGCGGGAGGAGCCGGCGCCGGCGCCCGCGCCCTTCCCGTGGCTGCCCGTCGCGGTCCCCTTCGCCGTCTCGGTCCTGCTGGCGCTGCTGTGGACGCCGCTGTCGCTGCTGCTGGGGCTCGCGGGGCCGGTCCTCGTGGGCGGGCAGTGGTGGGCGGAGCGGCGGCGGGCCGCGGCCGCCGCGGCCCACCGGCGGGCGGAGGTGCTGGCCCGCCGCGCCGACGCGCTCGAGCGCGCCCGCGCCGCCCTGCGCGACGAGCACGACGCCCGCCACCGCGCGGCTCCTGACCCGGCGGCGCTGCTCGCGCAGGTGACCGGGCGCGGCACGCGGGTGTGGGAGCGCGCGGCCGGTGACGGCGACGCGCTGCACCTGCGCCTGGGGCTCGGGGACGCCGCGCCGGTGTCCGTCGCGCTCGCCCGGGACGGCGCGGGCCCAGCGGGCCCGGAGCAGGACCCGCCGCAGGACGTGGCGGTGCTGGCGGACGTCCCCGTGCTCGTCGACCTGCCCGGCGCCGGGGTGCTGGGGGTCGCCGGCCCGCGCCCGGCCGTCCTGGCCTCCGCGCGCTGGCTGCTCGCGCAGGTGGCCGCCTGGCACGCGCCCGGCGACGTCCGCGTGGCGCTCGCGCACCCCGCGTCGCCGGAGGCCGCGCGCGAGTGGGCGTGGGTGCGCCGGCTGCCGCACGCGCGGGGCGTCGGGACGGCCGACGAGGTGCTGGACGAGGTGGCGGAGACGGTCCGCGCCCGCGCGGCAGCCCCCACCGGGACCTCGCCGGGCGGGGCGCGCCCCGGCCCGCTGCTGGTCCTGCTGCTCGACGGGACCACCGGCGCGGCGGGCGACGGGCCGGACGACGGGCCGGACGACGGGCCGGTGCCGCTGCGCGAGGACCCGCGGGTCGCGGCGGTCCTGCGCGACGGTCCCCGGGCCGGTGCGCTGGTGGTGCACCTGGCCGCCGACCGGGCGGGGCTGCCCGCCGAGTGCACCGCCGTGCTCCTGCACGGGACGGACCCCGGCGAGGACGGGGCGCGCGCCGCCCTCCACGACGCGTCCGGCGCCCGCCCGGTGCGCGCTGACGGGGTGGGCGCCGCGTGGGCGCTGCGGGTGGCGCGCGCCCTGGCGCCGCTGCGGGAGGCGGGCGCCGCGGCCGGCGCCGGTGCCGTCCCGGACACCTGCACGCTGCTGGAGCTGCTGCCGGGTGAGCCGACGGGCGCCGGGTGGGACGCGGCCGCGCTGGCGGCCCGGTGGGCGCGCGGCGGGACGGCGGCGCGGGCCGTCCTCGGGGCGGGCGCCGGGGGTCCCGTCGTGGTGGACCTGGCCGTGGACGGCCCGCACGCGCTGGTGGCGGGCACGACGGGGTCCGGGAAGTCGGTGCTGCTGCGCGCGCTGGTCGCCTCGCTGGCCGCGCAGGCCCCGCCGGAGGCCGTGCAGCTGGTGCTCGTGGACTACAAGGGCGGCGCGGCGTTCGGCGCGCTGGCGGGCCTGCCGCACGTGGCCGGGGTCGTCACCGACCTCGACGACCAGCTGGCCGACCGCGTCCTGCGCAGCCTGGGCGCGGAGCTGCGCCGCCGCGAGCGCCTGCTGCGCGCCGCCGGCGCCGCCGCGCTGGACGACCTGCCCGCCGGGGCCGCGGTCGCGGCGGGCCTGCCGCGGCTGGTCGTCGTGGTCGACGAGTTCCGGGTGCTGACCCAGGAGGTGCCGGAGCTGGTCGACGGCCTCGTGCGGCTGGCGGCGGTGGGCCGCTCGCTGGGCGTGCACCTGGTGCTGGCCACGCAGCGGCCGGCGGGGGCGGTCAGCCCGGAGGTGCGCGCCAACACCGACCTGCGCATCTGCCTGCGGGTGCAGGACCGCGCCGACGCGCAGGACGTCGTGGACGACCCGTCCCCGGCGGCGATCAGCGACCGGCGGCCGGGGCGCGGGGTGCTGCGCCGCGGCGGCGGCGCGCTGGAGGAGTTCCAGAGCGCCCTGGTCGGGGACCGCCCGCCGGTGCGGGAGCCGGCGGTGCGGCGGGCGGGGGGGGGGGGGGGCCCCCCCCCCCCCGCGCCGGCCGGCCTCCACCCCCGCCGCGGGCGCGGCGCCGGGCGGCGGG
>NZ_JBEUEI010000051.1:0-19660 GCF_041020755.1 Kineococcus terrestris
CCCCCCCCCCCCCCCCCCCCCCCCCCCCCCCCCCCCCCCCCCCCCCCCCCCCCCCCCCCCGCACCCGCCCCCCCCCCCCCCCCCCCCCCCCCCCCCCCCCCCCCCCCCCCCCCCCCCCCCCCCCCGCGGTCGCGCTCACAGCAGCGCCATCGCCTCCTGCAGCGTCGTGCGCAGCACGGCCTCCATCTCGTCGAACTCCGCCTGCCCCGCCGTCAGCGGCGGCGCGACCTGGATCACCGGCTCCCCGCGGTCGTCCGGGCGGGCGTACAGGCCGTTGCGGAACAGCGCCCCGGGCAGGAACTGCTTGACGAGCAGCTCGCGCTCGGCCGGCCCGAACGTCTCCTTGGTGGCCTTGTCCTTGACGAGCTCGACGGCCCAGAAGTACCCGTCGCCGCGCACGTCGCCGACGACGTCCAGGTCCAGCAGCCGGCGCAGGGTCGCGCCCAGGGCCGCCTCGTTGTCCAGCACCCGCTGGTTCAGGCCCTCGCGCTCGAAGAGGTCGAGGTTCGCCAGGGACACGGCCGCCGAGACGGGGTGCCCGGCGAACGTGTACCCGTGCGGGAACCACGTGTTCCCCTCCAGGAACGGCTCCATGACCCGGTCCGTGGTGATCATCGCCCCGATGGGCCCGTAGCCGGAGCTCATGCCCTTCGCGCAGGTGATGACGTCCGGCTGGTAGCCGAACTTCTCGCAGGCGAACATCGTGCCGTGGCGGCCGAAGCCGCAGATCACCTCGTCGGAGATCAGCAGCACGTCGTGGCGGTCGCAGATCTCGCGCACCCGCTGGAAGTACCCCGGCGGCGGGGTGAGGCAGCCGCCGGAGTTCTGCACCGGCTCCAGGAACACCGCCGCCACCGTCTCCGGCCCCTCGAAGAGGATGGCCTCCTCGATCCGGTCAGCCGCCCAGCGGCCGAACTCCACCGGGTCGGTGGGCGCGCCCATCCGCTCCGCGCGGTAGAGGTTCGTGTTCGGCACCCGGAACCCGCCGGGCACCAGCGGCTCGAACGCCTGCTTCATCGGCGGCAGCCCCGTGATGGCCAGCGCCCCCTGCGGGGTGCCGTGGTACGCGGTCATCCGGCTGACGACCTTGTGCTTCATCGGCTTGCCGGTGAGCTTGAAGTACTGCTTGGCGACCTTCCACGCGCTCTCCACGGCCTCGCCGCCGCCGGTGGTGAAGAACACCCGGTTCAGGTCGCCGGGCGCGTACCCGGCCAGGCGCGCGGCCAGCTCGACGGCCGGCTCGGTGGCGTAGCCCCACACGGGGAAGAACGCCAGCTTGCGCGCCTGCTCGGCCACCACCTCGGCCAGCTCCTCGCGACCGTGCCCGGCCTGCACGACGAACAGGCCCGACAGCCCGTCCAGGACCTCGTGCCCGTCGGTGTCCCACAGCCGGCACCCCTCGCCGCGCTCGATGACGGGCACCGCCTTGTCGCGGTAGGCGCCCATCCGCGTGAAGTGCATCCACAGGTGGTCGCGGGCGGTCTGCGACAACCGCTGCGACCTGCCGGTGGCGGCGGCGCCCACCGCGCCGGGCTGCTCGGTGACGGTCACGTCTCCTCCTGGTGGCTCGCCGGACGGCTCGTCCTCCCTCCCACCCTCCTCCCCCACCGGCCCCGTGCCCAGCGACGGAGTGTCAGGCCGGCGGGCCCGTACCCGACGGTCCGTCAGGGTGTCCGGCTAGGGTCGCGCCGTGCCGCTCACGGTCGCCGACGTCCTCGCGCTGCCCGTCGTGGCCGCCGGGGACCCGCGCGTGGTCGTCGGCGGGCCGGGGCTGGGCGCCGCGGTGCGCTGGGTCCACGTCACCGAGCAGACCGACCTGACGGGGCTGCTGGGCGGTGGGGAGCTGCTGCTGTCCACCGGCATCGGGCTGGGCGAGCCGGGCTTCGACGCCGCCGGGTACGTCGCCTCGCTGCGCGAGGCCGGCGCGGTCGGGCTCGTCGTGGAGCTCGGCCGCCACCTGGCGCGGCTGCCCGCGCCGCTCGTCGGCGCCGCCCGCGAGGCCCGCTTCCCGCTGGTCGAGCTGACCCGAGCGGTGCGGTTCGTGGCCGTCACCGAGCAGGTGCACGCCACCGTGCTGCACCAGCAGTACGAGCGCCTGCGCTTCTCCGAGCGCGTCCACGAGGCGTTCGCCTCGCTGGCCACCGGCGGCGGCACCGTGGCGGAGGTGCTCGACCGCGCCGCCGCCCTGACCGGGCGCGTCGTCGTCCTGGAGGACCCCGGCCACCACGCCGTCGCCCACGCCGGGGCCTCCGCCGCCGACGCGCTGCGCGACTGGCCGGCGCGCTCGCGCCGCGCCGACGCCGCGGAGGGCTGGCCCACCGCCCCCGTCGGGCCCGTCGGCGCCCGCTGGGGGCGGCTCGTGGTGCCCGAGCGGGTCGCCGAGCCCGTCGCGGCGCCCGCCCCCTCCCCGTCCCCGGGGGCCTCCGCACCGGCGGGACCGGGGCAGGTGCGGCTCGTCCTGACGCGCGCCGCCGAGGCGCTCACCGTCGCCCGGCTGCTCGACCCCGGCGCGGGCGACCCCGCCCAGCACGCGGCGGCGCGGCTGCTGCGCGACCTGCTGCGCGGCAGGGCCTCCGAGGAGGAGGACCTGCGCGCCCGGGCCCGCGCGCTGGGCCTGCCCGCCCGCGCCCGGCACGTGCCGCTGGCCGTGCACGCGCCACCGCCCGCCGAGCCGGGCGCCGTCGCCGACGCCGTGGCCGCCGTCCTGGCCCGCGGGCGCACCGGCGGGCTGTCCGGTGTCGTCGGCCCGCGCCTGGTGGGGGTCCTGCTCGCCGTCCCCGCCGAGGCACCCGGCGGCGGTGGGGGCGCCGCGGACCCGGCCCGCGCGGCCGCGGACCGCTTCGCCGCGCAGCTGCTGCGCGAGGTGCGCGGGCGCGCGGCCGCCGGCCCGCCCGGTGCGGCACCCCCGGTGGACCCCCCGGCCCCCGTGGTGGCCGCGGCGGGCACGGGCGCCGCGGGCACCCTGGCCGCCGCCGGGGAGGGCCTGGCCGAGGCCGTGCACGTGGCCCGCGCCGCCGCCGGCCTGCCGCACCGCGCCCCCGGCACCGTCCACCGCGCCGCCGACCTCGGTGCGCGCGGGCTGCTGTGGTGGCTGCGCGGCGACCCGCGCCTGGCCGCCTACGTCGAGGAGCAGCTGTCCCCCCTGCTGACGGGCAGCACCGGCGCCCCCGACGGCCCGGACGGCCCCGGCGCCGGGGAGCAGCTGGAGCTGCTGCGCGCGTGGCTGGAGGAGGGCGGGTCGGCCACCCGCCTGGCGCGCCGGCTGCACCTGAGCCGCCCGGCCGTCTACGCCCGCGTCGAGCGGCTGCGCGCGCGCCTGGGCCGACCCCTGGACGACCCCGAGACGCGGCTGTCGCTGCACCTGGCGCTGCTGGCCCGCGACGCCGCGGGCGGTGACCCGGGCGGCGGCTGAACCCCCGCCGCACGGCCCGCGCGCCTGGCGCGACGGCCCCGCGCGCGGGATGATCGGGACGGCGCCCCGCAGCGAGCGCGGGCCGCGGCCGGGGCTGTGGGCAGGACACCGGGGAGGTGGTCGCCGTGCTGGTGCGGGAGGCGATGAGGACGCCCGTGGTGACGGTGCAGGAGGACGACCACGTCGCCCACGCGGCGCGCGTGCTGCTGCACCACGGCACCTCCTCGGTGCCGGTGCTCGACGGCGAGGGGCACCTCGTCGGGATCGTCAGCGAGTCCGACCTGCTGCGCGACCGCGTCGGCCGCGACCCGCGCGCGCACCTGTCCAGCCGCGAGGACGTCGCCGAGGAGGGCGCGCCGCCGCCCCGGCTGGTCGCCGAGGTGATGACGACCCGCCCGCTGACCGTCGACGCCGCGGGCGACCTGGCCGACGCCACCGAGCTGATGCTGGACCGCTCCGTGAAGGCCGTGCCCGTGCTGGACGGCCGCCGCCTCGTCGGGGTCCTGGCCCGCCGCGACGTCCTGCGCACCGTCGCCCACGCCGACGACGACGTGCGCGACGCCGTGCTCGCGCGGCTGGCCGACGACCTGCCGGGCACCTCGTGGACGGTCGAGGTCGAGGACGGCGTGGTGACGCTCGACGGCCCCGCGGAGGCCTCCCAGCACCGGATCGCCGCCGTGCTGGCCCGCACCGTCCCCGGCGTCGTGCGGGTCAGCACCACCGACGAGCAGGTCTCCTACGACCAGCCCGTCCCGCGCGCCCGCCCGTGAGGACCGGCGCCCGGGCGGGGCGTCAGGAGGCGCTGGCCAGCTCCACCGGGCCGATCCGCCGGCCCGTCACGTGCGCCATGTCGAGGGCGAAGAGCACCTCGCGCACCCCCGGCGCCCACGTGTCCAGGGCGGTGCGCACGGCCTCCGGCTCGGGGCCGGTGACGCGGCGGCAGCGCCCCGAGACCGTCACGCTCCACCCGCTGCGGCGCGCCGCGTCCACCGCGTCGGCGTTGAAGGCGATGACGGCGTCGTCGACCGCCCGCTCCAGGGCGGTGCCCTGCGCGGTGCGGAACCACAGGCGCTCGCCGACGACGGCGTAGTTCATCGTCGCCACCGCGGGCAGCGCGTGCTCGGTGTAGACGGCCCGCCCGATGCCGCGCTCGCCGAGCAGCCGGCGGCACTGCGCGGGGGTGAGGGCTGCGGAGTCGGTCACCCCGCCACCGTCCCCGCGCGCGGGGCCCGGCGGGAGGGCCGAAGGTCCCCCCGCCCGGATCGGCCGAACCCCTGGCGCGCGCGCCCCGCGCGAGGCACGATCCCTGCACCCGGACGACGCCGTCCGGGCCGGCGGCCGCCGTCCGCGGGGCCGCCGGTGTCCGACGACGAGGTCAGACGAGGTCAGACGAGGAGGTCACCGTGGCCCACGTCCCGCTCCCGCCGCAGGCGGGCCCCCCGCGCGACCCCGTCCCGGCGCGCCCGCCGCGCCCGTGGAGCCCGCGGCGGTGCGCCAGCGTGTCGATCGCGCTGGCGGCCCGGCGCCGCAACCCGCTGGTCACGCGCGCGCACCTGGCCGAGGCCGTCCTCCTCGGCGCGGTCGTCGCCGGCTCCCTGGGCGCCGCCGCCGCCGTCGGGATCACCGCCCCGGCCGCCGGGGACGCCGCGGCCGCGCGCGCCGCCTCCCAGCGCGCGCACGCCACCCCGGTCTCGGCGCAGGTCGAGGTGCACCGCTCCGAGGGCTGGTGGGGCGGGCTGGAGGCGCCCCGCGCGAGCGTCGCCTGGACCTGGCGCGGGGAGCCGGTGGTGCGCGAGCTGACCGTCGCGGAGCTGTCCGCGGCCCGCGAGACCAGCTACGCCGAGCAGCAGGCCGGCACGCCCGTGGTGTGGGTGGACCGCTCCGGGCAGCTCGTCGAGCGCCCGCCCACCCCGGCCGCGGCCCGCACCGACGCCGTCCTGCTGCACCTGCTGCCCGGTGCGGGGGCCCTCGCGGCCGGCGCCGTCCTGGGCGCCGGGGTGCGCGCCGCGGCGCTGCGCCGGCGCAGCGCCGCGTGGGAGCGCGACTGGCGGCGCTGGGACCCGGGCCGCCGGGTCGGCTGACGCCCCCGGCGCGACCTCGGGCGCGACCTCAGGCGGTCGGCAGGGGCACCGACCAGCGCACGCGCGTCCCGCCGCCCGGGCGCGGTCCCACCTCGCACGTGCCGCCGAGGGCCTGCGCCCGCGACACCATCGTGTCCAGGCCGCCGCGGTGGCCGTGCGCCACCGCGGGCAGCCCGCGGCCGTCGTCGTCCACCTGCAGCACCAGGTGGCCCGGGCCGGCGTCGCCCGCGGTCGCGCCGACCTCCACGAGCACGTCCACCCGCCGGGGCGCGGCGTGCTTGGCGGCGTTGCTGAGGGCCTCGCGCAGCACCGCCAGCGCCTGCTCCTGCACCCCCGCCGGGACGGCCGCCAGGTCCCCGCGCACCAGCACGACCGGGGTGCGGCCCAACGCCTCGGCGCCCGTGCGCACGACCTCGTCGACCGCGGCGCGCGGGTCGCGGCGCACCACCCGGTCGCGCAGCTGGAAGATCGCCCGCCGCAGGTCGCGGATCGTCTCGTCGATGTCGTCGATCGAGCCCTCCAGCTTGGCGGCGACCGCCGGGTCCGCGACCGACCCGCCCGCCGACTGCAGGGTGAGCCCGACGGCGAACAGCCGCTGGATGACGTGGTCGTGCAGGTCGCGGGCGATCCGGTCGCGGTCGTCGAGGACCGCCATCCGCTCGCGCAGCGCCTGGCCGGCGGCCACCTCGCGGGTCAGGACGAGCTGCTCGGCGAACTGGCGGGAGCTGACCGGCTCGGGCACGCCCGCCGACGGCCCGTCCTCCAGCCACCCGACCGCCAGCGCGGCGCGCAGCCGCCCCGCCAGGCGCACCGGCACCAGCGCCGCCGTGCGCGCCGCCCACCCCAGGTGCGCGGGGTCGACGGGGGCGGCCTCCTCCACCCCGGCCAGCAGCTCCTCCAGGACGGCCGCGCCGGGCGCGAGGGTGCGCGCCGCCCCGCCCGTCCCGGCCGCCCGCGCCGACGTGGACGTGGCCAGCAGCGCGGTGCCGCCGTCCCCGCCGGCGTCCTGGGCGACCTCCAGCAGGGCGACCACGTCGGCGTCCTCGACCTCCCGGGCCGCACCGAGGGCCTCGGTCAGCGCCTCCTGCGGGTCGGCGCCCGGGCGCAGCACGGCCTGCGTCGCGGCGCCGGCGGCGTGCAGCCAGCCGTTGCGGCGCTGGCTGCGCTCGAACAGCCGCGCGTTCGCGATGGCGATCGAGGCCGCCGAGGCCAGCGCCACCACGACCGCCTCGTCCTCGGCGCCGAACTCGCGCCCGTCCCGCTTGTCGGTCAGGTAGAGGTTCCCGAACACCCTGTCGCGCAACCGGATCGGGACCCCGAGGAACGTGCGCATGGGCGGGTGGTTCGGCGGGAAGCCGTAGGAGCGCGCGTGCGCCGACAGCTCCGCCAGGCGCAGGGGTTCCGGTTCGTCGATGAGCACCCGCAGGACCCCGTGCCCGCGCGGCAGGTCCCCGATGGCGCGGATGTCGTCCTCGCCGAGGCCGGTGGTCAGGAACTGCTCCAGGTCCCCGTCGGGCCCCAGCACGCCGAGGGCGCCGTAGCGGGCGTCGACGAGCTCGGTGGCCGTGGTGACGATGCGCTCCAGGACCGCCGACAGCTCCAGGTCGGCCGAGACGGCCACGACCGCGTCCAGGAGGCCGTTGAGGCGCTGCTGGTGGCGCTGCACCGCGGCGGCGCGCTCGCGCAGCTCGCTGAGCAGGTCGTCCAGACCCACCCCCGCCAGCGCGGGCACCCCGCGGACCGGGCGGCCGGCGGACGTCCCGGTGCTCACGACGGGCGGTGGGCCGTGGTGAACAGGGCCGCCTGCGTGCGGCTGGCCAGGCCCAGCTTGGCCAGCACGCTGGAGACGTAGTTCTTCACCGTCTTCTCCGCCAGGTGCAGCTCGCGGCCGATCTCCCGGTTGGTCAGGCCCTCGCTGAGCGCGGCCAGGACGCGCCGCTCCTGCCCGGTCAGCTCGGCCAGGCGCGGGTCGGCGGCCAGCGGGTCCTGCAGGCGGCGGCGCACCTCCTCCACGGCCCGCGGGTCCAGCAGGCTCTCCCCGGCGGCGACCGCGCGCACGGAGACGACGAGGTCGGTGGTGCGGATCTCCTTGAGCAGGTAGCCCGACGCGCCCGCCAGCACCGACGCCAGCAGCGCCTCGTCGTCGTCGTAGGAGGTGAGGACCAGCGTGCGGGTGCCGGGCGAGACGACGCGCACCTGCCGGCACACGTCCACCCCCGAGCCGTCGGGCAGGCGGCCGTCGAGGACGGCGACGTCCGGGCGGGTCATCGTGATGCCGGCGACGGCCTCGGCGACCGTGCCGGCCTCCCCGACGACCTCCAGTCCGCCGGACTCCAGGACGGCGCGCAGCCCCGCGCGCACGACGGCGTGGTCGTCGGTGAGGAAGACCCGCACCGTCTCCGCGCCCGGCTCGTCCGGTCCCTCGGTGCCCACCCGGCTGCCCCCCCGGTCGCGTGGCCGGGCCCGGCGCCCGGTCGTGCCCGAGGTTAGCCCTCGACCCCGACGGGCGTCCCGTCCCGGCCGCGCTCGGCCACCTCGCGCGAGCGCGCCGCGTCGGGCACGACGACGACCGGGCCGCCGGCGCGGTGCAGCAGGTCGTGGCTCGTCGAGCCCAGCAGCGCCGTGAGGAACGCGCCGTGCCCGCGCGCGCCGACCACCAGCAGCTGGGCGTGCGCGGCCGCCGTCAGCAGCGCGTCGGAGGGGTGGACGTCCTCGACGAGCTCGCCGGTCACCTCCACGCCCGGGTGGGCCGCGCGCGCCCGCGCGCAGACCTCCTCCAGCGACCGCCGCTGCTCCTCCCGGACCCGCTCCCGCGCGCGGGCCCGGTCGTCCTCGGGCGGCAGCCACGAGCCCGCCGGGTGGTACGCCCACACCCGCAGCACGCGCACCGCCGTCCCCGCCGCGCGGGCCAGGGCGGCGGCCGCGTCGACGGCGGCGTCCGCCTGGCGGGAGCCGTCGTGCCCGACGACGACGCCGCGGGCCCCGGCGGGGGCGTCCTCGCGCACGACGGCCACCGGGCAGCGCGCGTGCGAGGCGGCGTACAGGCTCGTCGAGCCGAGCTGGAAGCCGCCGAGCGCGCCCGAGCGCAGCCGGCTGCGCCGCCGGGCACCCGTCACGAGCAGCGCGGCGCCCTCCGCGGCCCGCCGCAGCGCGTGGCGGGGGTGGTCGCGCGGGACGCTGCGGTGCACCAGCAGGCCGGGGTGCTCGGCGCGCACCCGCTCGGACAGCTCGTCGAGCACCGCGCGCGCCGCCCGCTCGGCCTCCTCGGTGATCTTCACGGCGTAGTGGACGCTGGCCGCGTCGCCCGTGACGGGCAGCGGCACGGCGCTCACCAGCTCCAGCTCCACCCCGCGCCACGCCGCCTGGCGCGCCGCCCACGCCACCGCCGCCCGGGCCCCCTCCAGGTCGCCGACCCCGACGACGACGGCGCCCCGAGCCACCCGGCGCTCCGGTCGCTGAACGCTCACCGCTCCCCCTCCCCGGCGCGGGACCCCGTGCGGGGCACCGGCGGTGCCCCCGGCCCGCGTCCTGGCCCGACCCTGCGCCCGCACCGCGGCCCGGACCAGGGACCTAGGTCACGCGGTGCGCGCGCCCCCACCGGCCGGGGCCGCGCCGGTCAGCGCCGGCGACCACGCGCGCGGCACCACCACCACCGGCAGCTCCGTGCGGCGCAGCACCGCGTGGCTGGTGGAGCCCAGCACGGCCGTCAGCAGCCCGCCGCGCCCGCGCGAGCCCACCACCAGCAGCCGGGCGCCGGCCGCCGCCTCCGCGAGCACGTCGGAGGCGAAGCGGTCCTCCACCAGGCGCACCTCCACGCCCACCGGGTGCTCGCGCTGCACGTCGCGGGCCAGCGCCTCGGCCTGGGCCCGCAGCTGCGCCGCCTGGGCGGCGCGGGCCTGCTGCGGCAGCCGCCCGGCCCCGGCCCGGCCCCGGTCGGCGGTCGGGCCCTCCACCGGCGCCTGCCACACCCGCAGCAGGTGGACGGCCTCGGCGGAGCCCGTCGCCGCGGCGCGCAGGTCGGCCTCGGCCGCGGCGAAGCGCACCGCCGCCACCGAGGCCGGGGAGCCGTCGACGCCGACGACGACCCCGCGGGCGGCCGACGGCGGGCGGCGCACGACCGCGACGGGGCAGGCGGCCCGTCCGGCCAGGTCGACGCTCGTCGCGCCCGGCCGGGAGGCCACCGCCCGCGCGCCGGGCCGCTCCGGGCCGCCCGTGACGAGCAGCGCGGCGCCGTCGGCCAGCCGCAGCAGGACCCGGCGCACGTCCCCGTGCAGCACCGAGCAGCGCACCTGCGGGCCGGCACCGGCGGTCCGGCTCCCCCGGACCCGCTCCAGGTGCGCGCGGACGAGGTCCTCGGCGCGCCGCAGCACGTCCCAGCCCGCGCCGTCGCGGGCCGCCAGCAGGTCCGCCGACGTCCACCCGAAGGCCGCGCCGAGGGCGTCCTGGGCGGTGGCGGGCTCGTCCACGACGTGCACCAGGTGCAGCGCCGCGCCCCGCAGCACGGCCTCGTCCGCCGCCCACAGCAGCGCCGCCTCGCAGGCGCGCACGTGCTCGACCGCCACGACGACCTCGCGCGCCCCGTCCCCCACCGGTTCCACCCCGCGAGGGTCGCCCGGCCCCCGGGCCCGGCACCAGGGACCTCCGGCCCTGTCCGGCACCCGCGCCACCCGGTCGGATCGGCTGTCGTGATCACTCCCACGACCGCCGTCCACCGCGCCACCGGCACCCGGGTGGAGCAGGCTGGGGCCCCCGCACCGAGGAGGACCATGTCCGCCGCCCCGGCCCCCGCCCCCGCTGATCCGCCCACCCCCGTGCCCGGCCCGCCGCGCCCGCTGGACGAGGACCTGCGCGCCCGGCTCGCCTCGCCCGACGCCCACGAGCTCGCCGTCCTCGACGCCTGGTGGCGCGCCGCGAACTACCTGACCGTCGGGCAGATCTACCTGCAGGACGACCCGCTGCTGCGCCGGCCGCTGACCGCGGACGACGTCAAGGCGCGGCTGCTCGGGCACTGGGGCACCAGCCCCGGGCTGTCGTTCGTGTACGCCCACCTGTCGCGGCTGGTGCGGCTGACCGACCAGGCCGCCCTCTACCTCACCGGCCCCGGGCACGGCGGTCCGGCCCTCGTGGCCGCCGCCCACCTGGAGGGCACCTACACCGAGCGGTTCCCGCACGTCGGCCAGGACGCCGAGGGCCTGCGCCGGCTGTTCCGGCAGTTCTCCTCCCCCGGCGGCATCCCCAGCCACGTGTCGGTCACCACGCCGGGCTCCATCCACGAGGGCGGGGAGCTGGGGTACGTCCTCGTGCACGCCTTCGGCGCCGTCATGGACAACCCCGACCTGCTCGCGCTGGCCGTCGTGGGCGACGGGGAGGCCGAGACCGGGCCGCTGGAGGGTTCCTGGAAGGGGATCTCGTTCCTCGACGCGCGCCGCGACGGCGCCGTCCTGCCCGTCCTGCACCTGAACGGCGCGAAGATCTCCGGCCCGACGGTGCTGGGGCGCAAGGACCCCGCCGAGGTGCGTTCCCTGCTGACCGGCCACGGGTACGAGGTGCTGGAGGTCGGCGGCGACGACCTGCCGGGGATGCACGAGCGGTTCGCCGACGTCCTCGCCCGCGCGTACGCCTCGATCCGCCGGATCCAGGAG
The DNA here is from genome assembly GCF_041020755.1 of Kineococcus terrestris. Lineage (NCBI taxonomy): Bacteria > Bacillati > Actinomycetota > Actinomycetes > Kineosporiales > Kineosporiaceae > Kineococcus > Kineococcus terrestris. Next base: position 11,136 of record NZ_JBEUEI010000051.1, read on the forward strand.
GAGGCGCGCGCCGGCAGCGCCCCGGCCGGGCGGCCGCGCTGGCCGGTGGTCGTGCTGCGCACCCCCAAGGGCTGGACGGGGCCGGGAACCGTCGACGGCACCCCGGTGGCCGGCACGTTCCGCGCCCACCAGGTCCCGCTGTCCGGGGTGAAGGACGACCCGGCGCACCTGCGGCTGCTGGAGGAGTGGCTGCGCTCGTACCGGCCCGAGGAGCTGTTCGACGCCGACGGCGCGCCCACGGACCTCGTGCGGGCCGCGAACCCCGCCGGCCCGCTGCGGCTGTCCGCGACCCCGCACGCCAACGGCGGGCTGCTCACCCGCGACCTCGACCTCCCGGACGTGCGGGAGTACGCCGTGGACGTCGACCGGCCCGCCGCCGCGCGCGCGGAGTCCACCCGCCGCCTCGGGGAGCTGCTGCGCGACGTGTACCGGCGCAACCCCGACACGTTCCGGCTGTTCTGCCCCGACGAGACGGAGAGCAACCGCCTCGGCGCCGTGTTCGAGGCCAGCGACCGGGCGTGGGCCGAGCGCGTCGAGGAAGGCGACGTGTCGCTGTCCCCGGGCGGGCGCGTCGTGGAGGTCCTCAGCGAGCACAACTGCCACGGCTGGCTGGAGGGGTACACCCTCACCGGCCGGCACGGCCTGTTCGCCACCTACGAGGCGTTCGCGATGGTCAGCGCCTCCCAGACCGTCCAGCACGCCAAGTGGCTGGAGGAGGCCGGGAAGCTGCCGTGGCGCGCGAGCGTGCCCAGCCTGAACCTGCTGCTGACCTCCACCGCCTGGCGCAACGACCACAACGGGTTCTCCCACCAGGGCCCGGGGCTGCTGCAGGTCGCCATCACCCAGCGCCCCGAGGTGTCCCGGGTGTGGCTGCCGCCGGACGCGAACTGCCTGCTGCGGGTGGCCGACCACTGCCTGCGCAGCCGCGACCGCGTCAACCTCGTCGTCATCGACAAGCAGCCGCAGCTGCAGTACCTGACGATCGACGAGGCCGCCGAGCACTGCGCGCGCGGCGCCTCGGCGTGGGCGTGGGCCGGCACCGACGACGGGTCCGCCGACCCCGACGTCGTCCTCGGCTGCGCCGGGGACGTCGTCACGATGGAGACGGTGGCCGCGGCCGCGCTGCTGCGCGAACGGCTGCCGCAGCTGCGGGTGCGCGTCGTCAACGTCGTCGACCTCATGTCGCTGCCCCGGCCGGGGGACCACCCGCACGGCATGTCGGAACTGCGGTTCCGCGAGCTGTTCACCGACACCGTCGACGTCGTGTTCGCCTTCCACGGGTTTCCCGGCGCCGTGCACCAGCTCGTCCACGGCCGCCCCGACGCCGACCGCTTCCACGTGCGGGGTTTCGTCGAGGAGGGCACCACCACCACGCCGTTCGACATGACGGTGCGCAACCGCGCCTCCCGCTACCACCTCGTGCTCGACGCGCTGAACAACGCCCGCCGGCTGCCGCCCGGCGCGGACGACCTCGCGGCGTTCTGCCGCTCCCAGCTGAAGCGGCACGAGCAGTACGTCGTCGAGCACCTGGTCGACATGCCCGAGGTGGCCGGCTGGACCCTGCCCGCCTGACCCCGCCGCCCCCTCCCTCCCGTCCTCACCGCGGAAAACCGGGTTTCCAGCGTGTCGGGCGCCTTGTGCCCTCGGAAACCCGGGTTTCCGCGGTGAGGGCAGGGTGGACGGACGGTCGCGGTTGTCGCGGTTCAGCGCAGGACGAGGCCGCGCGCCGCCTGCCGGGCGACGGCGCGGCGGACGGCGTCGACCACCTCGCCGGGGTCGCGCAGCGATCCGGCCGTAACGTGGACGACCTCCCAGCCGGCGTCACGCAGCGCGGTGATCCGCCGGCGGTCGGACTCCAGCGCCTCGCGCAGTGCGTGCCAGCGGCCGTCGTACTCGACCGCCACACGGGCGCCGCGGACGGCCAGGTCGACGCGGGCGATGAACCGCCCACCGGCGTCCAGCACGGTCACCGCCGGTTCGACGTCCAGCCCGGCGAGGAGCAGGTGCACGCGCAAGCGCGACTCGGGCTGGGACTCCGCGCGCGGGTCGCACAGTTCCGCGGCCCGCCGTGCCGGCCGCACCCACGGGTCGTGGCGCACGTCGACCCACGCGCGGAAGGAAGCCGGGTCGAACCCGCCCGCACGGGCGAACGCGTCGAGCAGCGCCACCCCGTCGGGCAGCGGTGCTCGCGAGCACAGGTCGAAAGCGATCCGTTCCGGGACCGCCAGCCGCGTGGTGCGCCACCGCCGGCTCGCGACGACGTCCTGCGCGAGGCGCACGTCGACGCCGCGCGGCAGGGTGTCCGGGCCTCCCGCCGGGAGCAGCACCGTCACGGGGTCGTCGCGGTCGGCGAGCGGGACGCCGGAGGCTGTCGCCGCGGACCTGCCGGTGAGGACACCGCCGGGCGGCAGGAGGAGACCCACGGCCTCGCAGCGCAGCTCGTGGGTGACCGGCAGGCCGGCGGGCGCGTAGACGCCGCGCACCAGCCGCTGGACAACGGGACCGCGCAGCTGCGCCTCGGTCAACGCACCGGCGGCGACGGCGTCGCGGCCGGTGAAGACGCGGGGCAGGGACGGTCGTCGGGAGATCCGCACCCGCGCACGTTCGCCGTACCGGCTGCTCCTCCGCACGGTCGAGCAGCGCAGCTGTGGACGTGCTCGCGGTCATCCCGCTGTGGACACCTCGTCCGTCTTCCCGCGGTCGCGCTCGACCGCGGGAACCCGGGTTCCGGCGTCCGAGAGGCTCGCGACACGCTGGAAACCCGGGTTTCCGCGGGGAGGCGGACGGCGGTGAGGCGGCCCGGTGTGAGCGGGCCAGGCGCGCGGGTCAGCCGACCTGGCGCACCCGCCAGGCCCGCCCGGCGACCTCGACGACGTCGCCGTCGGCGAGCTGGCGGCCGCGGCGCTCCTCGACCTCGCCGCTGACCGTGACGTCCCCGCCGGCCAGCAGCTCGCGGGCCTCGCCGCCGGTGCCGACCACCCCGGCCAGCTTGAGGAACTGACCGAGGCGGACGGTGCCGGTCACGTCGACGTCGCGCGGGGTGCTCACCGCCCCAGCCTGCCGTCCCGGCCCGGCCACCGCCGCCCCGGGGTCCTCAGTCGTCGTCGACGGCGAGCGCCGCCAGGACGGCGGCGATGCGGTCGGCGTCGGCGCGGGTGAGGCGCTCGGGGACCACGACCTCGGCGTACCCGCCGCGCAGCAGCGGGACGGTGTGCCGCAGCACCCCGGCGGCCGGGACCACCCCGACGACCTCCGCGTCCACGGTGCCGGCGTCCGCGCCGGTCCGCCGGGGGCGCACCGGCTCGTCGACGGAGTCCTCCACGGGCTCGGCGGCCTCCGGGCGCGCCCCGGCACCGCCGAGGAACGCCTTGAGCCGCTCGATGCCCTGCGCGGCCACGCGCTCCGCGGCCGGGTCCAGCCGGCCCTGCCGCAGCAACTGCTGCAGCACCTGCTCGAGGGGCTTGTCCCCCGGTCGCTCGTTCATCGTCCCCGCTGCCCTCCGCGTCGTCCGCGGGGCGCCGGCGCGCCCCGCTCGAGCCTCCACCCAACACGGGCGCGGCGCGCGGCGGCGTCCCCCGGTGGTCGCCGGTCGCGGCGCCGACCGGCTGCCGCGCGGGCCGGGGCCTAGCCGCCCAGGTGACCCCAGTCGTCCTCCAGCTGCGACCACGGGCCGACGGCGGCGACCCGGCCGCCGTCCAGGACGACGACGCGGTCGGCGCGGCGCAGCGCGGCCCGCTTGGAGGAGGAGCCGAGGACGGTGACGCCGCGCCGGCGCAGCGACTCCCACAGCTCCACCTCGGTGCGGGCGTCCAGGGCGCTGGACACGTCGTCGGCCAGCAGCAGGTCCGCGCCGGTGGCCAGGGCGCGCGCCAGGGCCAGGCGCTGCACCTGCCCGCCGGACAGGCGCACCCCGCGGTGGCCGACGAGGGTGGCGCGCCCGCCGGCGGCGACGACGTCGGCGTCCAGGCGCGAGTCGTCGAAGGCGGCGTGGACGCGGTCAGCGGCGTGGTCGTGGTCCAGGTCGACGTTGTCGAGGAAGGAGCCGCTGAGCACGCGCGGGACCTGCGCGACGTAGCAGACCTGCCCGGGGCGCAGGAACGTCTGCGGGTCGTCGACCTCGCGGCCGTTCCAGCGCACCTCGCCCTCGTGGTCGACGAGGCCGGCCAGCGCGCACAGCAGGCTGGACTTGCCGGCGCCGACGCGGCCGGTGAGCAGGACCAGCTCCCCGGCTCGCACGCGCAGGTCCACGCCCTGGACGCCGACGGTGCCGTCGTCGTGGACGGCGGCGACGGCGGCCAGCTCCAGCTCGCGCAGCGGCTGCTTGACGGGCGCGGCCGGAGCGGGCGCCGCACCGCGCACGAGGTCCACGCCCTCCGGCAGCGCGAGGACGTCGCGGGTGCCGGCCAGGGCGGCCACCTCCCGCAGCCAGGTGCGCGCGACGGGCGCCTCGGTGACCACGGCACCGGCGACGGTGCCGTAGTAGGAGGAGCCGGCCAGGGCGGTGGACACGAGCAGGGCGGTGGCCAGGTCCCAGCGGCCGGACAGGTGGAAGCCCCAGGTCAGGACGATGCCCGCCTGCACGAGCACGCCCGGCACGCCGTCGAGCAGGGCGCGCACGCGGTGCTCGCGCACCGAGGCCCGCACCCGCCGGTCGTCCAGGGCGGCCAGGTGGCCCAGGACGCCGGGCGCGGCGGCGGCGAGCTTCACCGTGCGCAGGGCGTCCAGGGCCGAGCCGAGGGCGCGGCCGAAGACGGCGCGGGCGTCACCGGCGGTGCGGGCGCTGGACCCGGCGACGGGCGCGCCGGCGGTGGACACGGCCGCGGAGACCACCATGACGGCGGCCACGACCCCGCCGCCGAGGACGCTGCCGGACAGCAGGGCCGTCACGGCGACGACGACCGCGCCGATGACGACGTCGACCCACCGGTCGACGTAGAGGACGAACCGCTCGGAGTCCAGGCAGCGGGCGGCGACCTCCCCGGGCGGGGTGCGCGGCAGGCGGCGCTGGCGGGTCTGCCCGCGCAGGACGGCCAGGCGCACCTGCAGGGTGACGGCCGACCACCACTGCGGGTACAGGCGCAGGGCGTGGGCGAGCGCGGGCGGGACCAGCAGCAGGGTGGCGACGACCCCGGCGGCGAGCAGGACGACCTCCGCGCCGGCCTCGCCGGTGCCCTGCACGTCGCGCAGCGTGGCGACCAGGTGGCCCCACACCCACCCGGTGACGGCCCCGTAGGCGCCGACGACGGACACGACGCAGAACAGCAGCGCCCCGACGACGCCCCAGCGCGGCTGCACGGCCACCGCGCGCAGCACGCTGCGCGCCAGGCTCGGGCGCGGCGGCACGGGCGGGCGGGTGTCGCGGCGCACCCGCGCGGCGGTGGCGGCGGGAGCGGCCGGCGGGACGGCGTCCTCCCCGGCGGCGCTCAGGAGCTCGCGGAACGGGCCGGGCGCGGCGGCCAGCCGCTCGCGGGGACCGTGCTGGACGAGGCGGCCGGCCTCCAGGACGGCGACGGCGTCGGCGCGCCGGGTGGTGGACAGGCGGTGGGCGATGAGCAGTCCGGTGCGCCCGCGCAGCAGCCGCTCGGCGGCCGCGGTGACGCGCCGCTCGGTGACGGGGTCCATGCGGGCGGTGGCCTCGTCGAGGACGACGACGCGCACGTCGCGCACGAGCAGGCGGGCGAAGGCGACGAGCTGCTCCTCCCCCGCGGACAGGGCCAGCCCGCCCGCGCCCAGCCGGGTGTCCAGCCCCTCGGGCAGGGCGTCGACCCACTCGTCCAGGCCGAGGGCGGCCACGGCGCGGTGCACCGCCTCGCGCGGGACGTCGGCGAACAGGGTGATGTTCTCGGCGAGGGTGGCGGCCAGCACCTCGGTGCGCTGGGTGACGACGCCGACGCCGCGGCGCAGGTCCTGCACGTCGGTGGCGGTGACGTCCTGCCCGCCGACGAGGACCTGCCCGGGCGCGGGTTCGAGGGCGCGGGAGAACAGCGCGGCCAGGGTGGACTTGCCGGCGCCGCTGCGCCCGACGACGGCGCACGTGGTGCCGGCCGGCACCAGCAGGGAGACGTCGTCGAGGGCGAAGCCGCCCGGGTGGGCGAAGCGCAGGTGCTCGGTGCGCAGCTCCAGCGCGCCCGGCGGCAGGGGCCGTCCGCCGCGCGGTTCGGCGTCGGCGCCGAGCAGGCCGCGGATGCGGGTGAGCGCCCCCAGACCGCCCTGCAGCTCGGGCAGCCGGTTGCTGACCTCGGTGAGGTCGCCGACGAACCCGCCCAGCAGCAGCCACAGGGTGACCAGGGCGGCCACGTCGAGGGCGCCGGCGACGACGAGGCCGCTGCCGGCGGTGACGAGGGCGACGAGCAGGCCGGTGAGGACGAACGCGGTGCGCAGGCCCACGCTGGCCGAGGCCGTGCAGGTGGCGGCCACGGCCCGCAGCACGCGCGCGGCGCGGACGGCGTAGCGGCGCACCACGTGCGGCTGGCCCAGGCTGGAGCGCACGTCGTCGCGGCCGGCGACGGTCTCCTCCAGCTGGGCGGCGTGGTCGGTCCAGGCGACCTCCTCGGCCAGCTTGCGCTGCGCGACGACGCGCGTCAGCGGGCGGGCCACCAGCAGCGCGAGGGCCGCGACGAGCGGGAAGGCGATCCACGCCGGCCACCACGTCACGCCGGCCACGACCCACGCCAGCGCCGAGCGCAGCAGGGCGCGGGACAGCTCCCAGGCGGTGCGCCGCAGCAGCTCGCCGAGCTGGCGGGGGTCGTCGTCGACGCGGTCGAGGACCTCGCCGACGGCCTGCTCGGCCAGCGCGGGCAGCGGCTGGGCGACGGCCGCGCCCAGCAGGTCGGCGCGCAGCCGGCCCTCGGCGCGCCCGACCACCCCGGAGAAGACGGTGCGCCCGACGGTGTCCAGCAGGCTGGCGCCCACGAGCAGGACCGCGAGCAGCGCCAGCGCCGGGGCGGTCGGCCCGGCGGCCAGCCGCCCGGTCACCACCGTGGCGACGGTCTCCCCCACCGCGGCCAGCACGGCGAGCGCGGCCGCGACCGCGCTCGCCGGACCGGCCAGCCGGCGCGCCGTCAGCGTGCGCACCCCTGCCCCCGTCCCCGTCGGCTCCCCCGGCGAGCACCGGGCACCCCGACGCTAGGGGGCCGCCCCGCCGGGTCTCCACCGGGTTTCGGGCCGGTGGAGCCGGCGGGCGCTCAGGCGGCGGTGGCCAGGTACTCGTCCCAGCGCGGGTCGGGCTGCTCGGCGCCGCGCACCGCCCAGGAGGCCCCGCGCGGGGCGGCGGGCCGGAACGGCAGCGACCAGCCCATCTCCTCCGGGGTGCGGTCGCCCTTGGCGTTGTTGCAGCGCACGCAGCAGGCGACGAGGTTCTCCCACGAGTCCGGGCCGCGGCGGCTGCGCGGCAGGACGTGGTCGACGGTCGTGGCGTGCCCGCGGCAGTAGGCGCACCGCTGGTGGTCGCGGCGCAGCACCCCGCGCCGGCTGACGGGCACGACGCTGCCGCGCGGCACCCGCACGTAGCGGCTCAGCAGGATGACGGAGGGGCGTTCCAGGCTGACCGTGGCGCCGACGACGGGATCGGCGTCCGCCAGGACGACCGACGCCTTGCCGGCGAGCACGAGGACCAGCGCGCGGCGGAAGGAGACCACCGCGAGCGGTTCGTAGCCGGCGTTCAGCACGAGAGTGCGCATCGACACCTCCACACAGGGGCCCGGACGACGAGAGGCGCCGTCCCCCGGGGGGACGGCGCCTCTGAGATCGGCGACGCGGGCACGCGCGCGCACCACCTGATGGCGGTGCACCACGGGATGGTGGTGCGGCGGTGTGACACCCATGACGGGCCTCCTGGACGCGCGTGCGGTCGTCGTGGTCGCACTGTACGTCCGGCGGGCGCGTCCGTCAGGCGGGTTGAGCCACGTCACACCGTGTCGCCCCGGGCCGCCCGGACGCGACGGGGCCCGGACCCCCTCGCGGGGACCCGGGCCTCGTGGACGCGGTGGCCGGTGGCCGTCGCTCAGACGGGGGCGACCCGGCCGAAGGTGACGGCGGAGGACCAGATGGCGCGCAGCTGCACGGGCTTCCCGGCGCGCGGGGCGTCCCACATCATGTTGTCGCCGGCGTAGATGCCGACGTGGTAGGCGCGGCCGCCGCCGTTGGAGAAGAACACGAGGTCGCCGGGGACGGCGTGCTCGCGGGCCAGGGGGGCCGCGGCGCGCTTCTGCTCGTTGGCGGTGCGGGGGATGTGCACGCCGATCTCGCGCATGACCCAGCTGGTGAAGCCGGAGCAGTCGAAGCCGGCCGGGGTGCTGCCGCCGTACACGTACGGCACGCCCGCGTAGCGGCCGGCGACGTCGAGGATCTGCTGGCCGAGCGGGACGGCGGGCGCGTGCTCGACGACCGGGGCGGCCGGGGCGGCCGGGGCGGCCGCGACGGCGGGCGCCGCGGCGACGGCCGGGACGACCGCGGCCGGGGCCACGCCGCTGGCGGCGCGCTCGGCGCGCACGACGGCCGGGGCCGGCGGCGGGGGCGGCGGGGCG
>NZ_JBEUEI010000052.1:0-19655 GCF_041020755.1 Kineococcus terrestris
CCGGGCGCGAGGCCGCGGCCCCCCGCGCCCCCCCCCCCCCCCCCCCCCCCCCCCCCCCCCCCCCCCCCCCCCCCCCCCCCCGCCCGCACGCGCGCGCGCCGGCTGGCCGTGCCCGCGACCGGCTGCCAAGCTGCGTCGTCGCCCGCGTCCGCGGGCACCGGTACCCCTGGGAAGAGCAGGCGCGTGATCCTCAAGACCTACGGCTGGTCGTTCGGCGTCACCGCGGTGGGCCTCGTGCTCGCCGCCTGGTACGGCAGCGGCTCCGGGACGGGGGCCCTGCAGGCCCTGGCGCTGGTGGCGATCCTCGGCGTCCTGGAGGTCAGCCTCTCCTTCGACAACGCCGTCGTGAACGCCACGGTGCTGCAGCGCATGAGCGAGTTCTGGCAGCGGATCTTCCTGACGGTCGGCATCGTCATCGCCGTCTTCGGCATGCGGCTGGTCTTCCCGATCCTGCTGGTCAGCGTCACCGCGGGCCTCGGCCCGGTCGAGACCGTGCGCCTGGCGCTGGCGGGCGGGTCGCCGGAGGAGCCCGGCACCTACGGCTACGAGCTCAACCAGGCGCACCCCACGATCGCGGCCTTCGGCGGGATGTTCCTGCTGATGCTCTTCCTGGGCTTCGTGTTCGGCGAGAAGGAGCACCACTGGCTGGCGCCGCTGGAGCGCCTGCTGGAGCGCGTGGGGCGCCTGCAGGCCGTGAACGTGGTCGTCGCCTCCGCCGTCCTGCTCGTGGTGGCCGAGACGTTCGCGACCGAGCACGGGCGCACGGTGCTGGCCGCGGGCCTGGCGGGCATGCTGACGTACCTGCTCGTCAACGGCCTGGGCGAGCTGTTCAACGTCGAGGAGCACGTCGGGCACGACGAGGACGCGCCGGCGGGCGAGCGCGCTGACGGTGAGCGCGCGACGCCGCTGGACGGCGGCGGCGCGGCGGTGCCGGCGCGCGGCGGCACGAGCCGGCCGACCGCGGCGGCGAAGGCCACCGGCAAGGCGGCGTTCTTCCTCTTCCTGTACCTGGAGGTCCTGGACGCCTCGTTCTCCTTCGACGGCGTCGTCGGCGCGTTCGCCATCACCTCCGACCCCATCGTCATCGCCCTCGGCCTGGGCATCGGCGCGATGTACATCCGCTCGATGACGGTGCACCTGGTGCGCGAGGGGACGCTGGCGCAGTACCCGTACCTGGAGAACGGCGCGCTGTGGGCCATCGGCGCCCTGGCCGTCATCCTGCTGCTGAGCATCGAGGTGGAGGTCCCGGAGGTCGTCACGGGCCTGGTCGGGCTGGCGTTCATCGTCTCCGCGCTTGTCTCCTCGATCGTGCACAACCGCCGCCACCCGGAGGACGCGCGCGTCGGGGCGGAGGGCGGGGAGCCCGCGCAGCACGAGCAGGCGGCCGCCGGCCGCTGACCGGCGCGCGGGGCGGCGCGGGGCCGTCCTGGACCGGCACGACGAGGGGAGCGGGAGTGGCGGGCGGCGGGCGGCCGGACGAGGCGGTGCACACCTTCCTGGGGCGCCCGGGCCCGCGGCGCAGCGCCCGCACGCTGGCCGACCACCTGCACCCGCCGCGAGCGGCGCCCCGGCCCCCGCAGCCGGCGCCCCGCCCGCAGCCGACCACCCGCCCGGCGCCCCCGCCGTCCCCGGCGGCCCCGGCGGCCCCAGCGGCCCGGCCGGCGCCGCGCCCGGCACCGTCCCCCGCCCCGCGGCCGGCGCCGTCCCCGGAGCCCGCGCCGGAGCCCGCGCCGGTGCCCGCGCCGGTGCCCGCGCCGGAGGTGGGGCGGGCGCGCGCGGCGGAGACCCGCACCGTCCTGGACGACGGCTCCCCGGTCACGACCCTCCCGGCCGCCGCCCGCACCGGCGGGACGCTGCGCATCGCGCTGCGCTGGACGCCGCAGGTCAGCGCCGGCGGGCTGCGCCGCAGCACCGACGTGCACCTGGGCTGCCTGTGGGAGACCCGCGACGGGCACAGCGGGTCGGTGCAGGCCCTCGGCGGGTTCCTCGCCGCCCCGGGGTACGGCACCCGCCAGGTGCTGCGGCTGGGGCCGCGCACCGAGGAGGAGGGCGAGGAGCTGCTGGTCGACACCCGTCACCTCGACGTGCTGCGGCGCGTGGTCCTGTTCCTGCACGGCACCCGCGGCGCCCCGGACTGGGCCGCGCTGGACCCGCACGTGACGCTGCGCCGGCGCGACGGCAGCCGCCTGCAGGCGTGGGCGGGCGCGCCGGCCCCGGGCGCGCGCACGTGCGCGCTGCTGTCGGTGCACGACGTGGCCGGTGACCTCGTGGTGCGCCGCGAGGCCGAGTGGTTCACCGGGCCGGCCGCCGAGGTCGCCGCCGCGTACGGCTTCGACGTCGACTGGGACCCCACGGGCACCGTCCCCCGCGCCTCGTGAGGGCGGCGCCCGCGGGGGTGGCAAGCTGACCCGGGGCCGTGACCGGAGCGAGACCCGGCGCGGCCACCGGCACGACCACGGGCACCACCACGACGACCACGACGACCACGACGACCCGCAGGAGGAGCGATGGCGGTCAGCCTCAGCAAGGGCCAGACGCTGAGCCTTCAGAAGTCCGGCGGCGGCCGGCTGACCCGCGTCTTCATGGGGCTGGGCTGGGACGCGGTGGCCCGCGGGTTCCTGGGCCGGCGCAAGTCCGTGGACGTCGACCTGGACGCCTCCGCGCTGCTGTTCGACGCGCGCGGCGAGCTGGTGGACCAGGTGTGGTTCCAGCAGCTGCGCAGCCGCGACGGGTCGGTGCAGCACACCGGCGACAACCTCACCGGCGCCGGTGAGGGCGACGACGAGCGGATCGTCGTGGACCTGTCCGCCGTCCCGGCCGCCGTCGCGTCGGTGGTCTTCACCGTGAACAGCTTCACCGGGCAGGACTTCTCCTCGATCGAGAACGCGTTCTGCCGCCTGGTCGACGCGGCCGGCCCGCAGGAGGTCGAGCTGGCCCGCTACGAGCTGTCCGGGGCCGGGCGGCACACGGCGCAGGTCATGGCCAAGCTGACCCGCCAGGGCGAGGGCTGGGCGATGACGGCGATCGGCCAGACCGCCTCGGGCCGCACGTTCGGCGACCTGCTGCCCGCCGTGCGGCCGCACCTGTGAGCACCGCCGTCCCGGCCGGTCCCGGCGCCCGCCGGCGCTGAGGGTGCGGCACTTCTCCGCCCTCGACGCCGGCACCGTCGAGCGGCTCTTCCACGCCCCGCCGCGGGACGTCGACCTCGCGGGCGACCGCGACGAGCTGGCCGTCGCGCTGGGCGCCACCCTGTACTGCCCGGCGACCCGCCAGCGCCTGGCCGGGGACCTGCTGGGCCTGGCCTCGCGCGGGGTGCTCAGCGCGGTGGCCTGCCTGGAGGACTCGGTGCCCGACGGGCGCGTCGCCGAGGCCGAGGACACCCTGGTGCGCGAGCTGGCCGGCCTGGCGCGCTCCCCGCAGTGGCGCGAGCGGCCCCCGATGATGCTGTTCGTGCGCGCGCGCACCCCCGAGCAGCTGCTGCGGGTCGTCGAGCGCAGCGGGGAGGGCCTGGACTGCCTGCTGGGGTTCGTCGTGCCGAAGTTCGGCGGGTCCCGGCAGCCGGAGCCGGAGCGGTGGCTGGCCGCGGTGCGCCGCGCGGGCGAGCTGGCCGGGCGCCGGCTGTGGGCGATGCCGGTGCTGGAGAGCCGCGACATCGCCCACCTGGACACCCGGCAGGCCGCCCTGCTGGCCGTGCGCGACGTCCTGGACGAGCACCGCGACCTCGTCCTGGCCGTGCGCACCGGCGCCACCGACCTGTCGGCGGCCTACGGGCTGCGCCGGCCCCGGGGGCGCACGGTGTGGGACGTGCGGGTCGTGGCCGACGTGCTGGGCGACGTCGTCAACGTCCTGGGCCGCGCCGACGGGTCCGGGTACCCGATCACCGCGCCCGTGTGGGAGCACTTCACCTCGGGCGAGCGCGTCGTGCGCTCGGCGCTGGACGCCGGGCCGTTCGAGGAGTCCGGCGCCGAGCAGCTGCGCCGGCGGCTGGAGGAGGCCGGGCTGGACGGCCTGGTGCGCGAGCTGGAGCTGGACCGGGTCAACGGCCTGCAGGGCAAGACGGTCATCCACCCCTCGCACGTGGCGGTGGTGCACGCCCTGTCGGTGGTCACGCACGAGGACTTCTGCGACGCGGTCGACATCGTGCGCGCGCCCGGGGGCGGGGCGATGGCCTCCAGCTACCGCAACAAGATGAACGAGGCGGGCCCGCACCGTCCCTGGGCCGAGCGCGTCCTGGCGCGCGCGGGCGCGTTCGGCGTGGCGCGCGAGGACGTCACCTACGTGCACGTGCTGCAGGCGCAGGACGAAGCGCACCGCGCCGGGCGGGCGGCCGGGCCGGTGGCCGGGTGAGCGCGGCGGGCGCGCTCGGCGCCCCGGTCTGGAGCGGGACGTGGGTGGCGCGGTGGCTCGGGGTCCGGCTGGAGGACGCCGGCGGCGCCGACGGGCTGGGCGCGCACGACCTCGTCGGCCTGGCGCTGCGCCGCAACCCGCGCCGCGCGCACCTGCTGGTCTCCACCGTCCTGGGCAAGCACGTGCCCACCGACCCGCGGCTGGTGCGCGCGGCGGCGCTGCGGCTGGGGCACCTCGTGGGCGACGCCCTCGACGCCGGCGGTGCCGCGCCCGGTCCCTCGCCGGCGCTGTGGCGCGCGGCCCTGGCCGGGGACGGCGCCGCCGCGGCGAGCGCCCTGGCGAGCCTCCTGGCCCCGCCGCCGCGCGCGCCGCACGCCCTCGTCCTGGCCTACGCCGAGACGGCGACGGGGCTGGGGCACGGGGTGGCGCAGGCGCTGGGCTGCGCGTGCCTGCACTCCACCCGCCGGTCCGTGCCGGGGGCCGTGGACGCGGCCGCGTTCGAGGAGGAGCACTCGCACGCCACCGGGCACCAGGTGTTGGCCGCCGACCCGCAGGTGCTGGCCGCCCTCGGCGACCCGCGGGTGCCGCTGGTCCTGGTCGACGACGAGCTGTCCACCGGCCGCACCGTGGCGAACACCCTGCGGGTCCTGCACGCGCGCACGGCCCGCCGCCGCTACGTCGTCGCCGGGCTGCTGGACGTGCGCTCGGACGCCGACCGCGCGGTGCTGGAGGCGCTGGGCGCGGAGCTGGGCGCGCGCGTGGACGTCGTGGCGCTGGCCCGGGGGCGCGTGCACCTGCCGGCGGACGTCCTGGCCCGCGGCGCGGCCCTGGCCGCCGCGGCGGCCCCACCGCCGGTGCCGGCCGCCGAGGACCGCGAGGACCCCGGCGGCCCGGGCGACGTCGCCGTCCTCGACGGCGGCTGGCCGGACGGCCTGCCGGTGACCGGCCGGGCCGGGACGTCCGCGGCCGACGGCTCCCGGGTGGCGGCCGCGTGCGAGGAGGTGGCCGGGCGGCTGGCCAGGGAGCTGGCGCCGCGGCTGGCCGGCCGCCCCGGGCCGCGGGAGGTCCTGGTGCTCGCCACCGAGGAGCTCCTGGACGTCCCGCAGCGCGTCGCCGCCGCCCTGGCCGGCCGGCTGCCCGCGCTGGTGCCCGGCGCCCGGGTCCTGGTCTCCTCCACGACGCGCTCGCCCGTGCCGGCCGTCGACGATCCCGGGTACGCCGTGCGCACGTCGCTGGCGCTGCCCAGCACCGACCGCCCCGTCGACGGCCCCGGGCCCCGCTACGCCCACAACGTCCCCGGGGGCCCCGGTGGGGGGCGGCGCTGGGCGGCGTGCGTCCTCGTCGCCGACACCGCGTCCCCGCGCGCGGCGCTGCTGGCCCCCGGCGGCCCGCTGGCCGCCCTGCGCCCGTCCGCCGGGCACCTGCTGCTCGTCCACCTGCCCGCCGACGCCCGGGAGCTCGTTCCGTGACCAGCACGACCACCTCCGCCGGCCCCGGCGTCCCGCGGCGCCCGCCCCAGCCGCTGCGCGGGCCCGCCTTCGGCTCCTACGCCCCCGACGAGGTCGGCTGGCTGCTGACCGACCTGTCGGGCGCGGCGCTGGAGGCGCCGGTGGAGGAGCGGGAGGAGGCCGTGCAGTCCGGCGGCGCGCACTACGCCGAGTCGCTGCCCGTGGAGCACCGCCCCGGCCCCGCGTACCGGGCCCTGTACGAGGAGGCGCTGCGCCGCTCGGCCCGCCGCACGGCCCTCGGGGTGGGCGTGGTCGCCGAGCTGCTGCGCGCCGAGCGCGGCGAGCAGGTCGTCCTGGCCTCGCTGGCCCGCGCGGGCACGCCCGTCGGCGTCCTGCTGCGCCGCTGGGCCGCGCAGCGGCTGCACCTGGACTGGCCGCACTTCGCCGTGTCCATCGTGCGCGGCCGCGGCGTCGACGTGGCCGCGCTGCGCTGGCTGGCCGAGCACCACGACCCCGCGCGGGTCGTGTTCGTCGACGGCTGGACCGGCAAGGGCGCGATCGTGCGGGAGCTGTCCGCGGCCCTCGCGGCCGCGCCGGTGCCCGGGTTCTCCGACGACCTGGCGGTGCTCGCCGACCCCGGCGCCTGCGTGCGCACCTTCGGCGGCCGCGGCGACTGGCTCGTGCCCTCGGCGTGCCTGAACTCCACGGTCTCCGGGCTGGTCAGCCGCACCGTCCTCAACGACCGCCTGCTGGCGCCGTGGCAGTTCCACGGCGCCAAGCACTACCGCGACCTCGCCGCCGACGACGTGTCCGGCGCCTTCCTGGACGCCGTGACCGCCCGCTTCGGCGAGGTGGCCGCGGAGGTCCCGGCCGCCGCGGACGCGGTGCGCGCCGGGGACCGCACCGCCACCTTCACCGGCTGGCGGGCCGTGGAGGAGCTGTCGGCGGCGTACGGGATCGGCGACGTGAACCTCGTCAAGCCCGGTGTGGGGGAGACGACGCGGGTGCTGCTGCGGCGGGTGCCGTGGCGGGTGCTGGTGCGCCCGGACGCGGAGCTGGAGCACCCGGGGGACCTGGCGCACGTGCGGCTGCTGGCCGACGAGCGCGGCGTGCCGGTGGAGGAGGTCCCGGGGCTGGCGTACAGCGCCGTCGGCCTGGTCCACCCGCGGTACACGCGCGGGGCCACGGGCGCCGACGGGCGGGCGGTGCGCGCGTGAGCGGCCCGCTGGCGGCCAGCGACCTGGACCAGACCCTCGTCTTCTCCCGCCGCTCGGCGCGCGCCGACGTGGCCGGCCTGGTCCCCGTCGAGGAGTACCGCGGCGAGACGATCTCCTGGGTGACGCCGCGCGCGTGGGAGCTGCTGGGCCGGCTGGTCGCCACGGGCGCCTTCGTCCCGGTCACGACCCGCACGAGCGAGCAGTACGCGCGGCTGCGCTGGCCCGGCCCGGCGCCCCGCTGGGCGGTCACCGCCAACGGCGGCGTGCTGCTGCGGGACGGCGTGCCGGACGCCGCGTGGGCGCGGCGCGTCGAGGAGGTGCTCGCCGGCTGCGCGCCGGTCGAGCGCGCGCGCGCGGCGCTGGTCCGGCTGGCCGCCGACCTGCACGCCGCCGTCCCCGGCTCGCAGGCGCCGGCGGTGCGGGCCGTGGACCGGCTGTTCTGCTACGCGGTGCTGCGCGAGGGGCAGCGCGAGCACCTGGAGGGCTCGCGGCTGGGCGAGCTGACGGCCCTGCTGGACGGCTGGGGGCACACCGTCTCCCTGCAGGGCCGCAAGCTCTACGCCGTGCCGCGGCCGCTGACGAAGTCCGCCGCGGTCGCCGAGGTCGCCGCGCGCCTGGGCGCGGACGGGTTCGTCGCCGCCGGAGACTCCCTGCTCGACGTGGACCTGCTGCGCGCGGCGCGCGACGCCCGCCGCCCCCGCCACGGGGAGCTGTTCGCCGCCGGCTGGGACGGGCCGGCGCGGCTGACCGCGGCCGCCGGCGCGGCGGCGGGGGAGGAGGTCGCGGCGTGGCTGCTGGCCGCCGCGACCGCCGCCCCCGAGCGCGTCACCTGAGCGCGCCGCGGGTCACTTGATCGCGCCGCGCGTCACCCCCGAGAGCACCCAGCGCTGGGCGAAGACGTAGACGAGGATCGTCGGCGCCATCGCCATGAGGTACGAGGCGAACGCCACGTTGTAGTCGGTGGAGAACGCCAGCTGGAAGATCTTCTGCACGACGGGGATCGTCTGCAGGCTCTGGTCGGCGGTGATCAGCGAGGGCATCATGAAGTCGTTCCAGCTGGCCAGGAACGCGAAGATGCCGACGGTGGCGTTCATGGGTGCCAGCAGCGGGAAGATCAGCTTCCAGAACACCTGCCACGTGCTGGCGCCGTCGATGCGGGCGCTCTCCTCCAGCTCGGCGGGGATGGAGCGCAGGAACGCCGAGTACAGCAGCACGCTGAAGGACAGCTGGAACAGCACGTGCAGCAGGGCGACGCCGCCGGGGTTGTCCAGCGCCAGCCAGCTGGTCAGCTTCACCTGCGGCAGCGCCACGACGGGGAACGGGATGAACATCGCCGCCAGCAGGTAGACGTACGACCAGCGGAACAGGCGCCGGTCCCAGTTGCGGGCGATGGCGAAGGACGCCCACGAGGCCAGGACGAGCGTGCCGGCCACGGTGACGACGCTGACGGCCGCGGACACCGCGAAGGCGCGGGCGAACCCGGTGAGCGTCCAGGCGTCGACGAAGCTGCCCCAGTTCAGGGGCCACGGCGGGGCGAAGCCGGTGCCGGCCACGGCCTGCTCGGGCGTCTTGAACGCCATGACGACCGCGAAGTACAGCGGCACGAGCACCGACAGGGAGGCCAGCGCGAGCAGCGCGGTCAGCCCCCAGCCGCGGAAGCGGCGGCGGTCGCCGACGACCTCCACGGAGCGGCGCGGCTTCGCGCCCCTGGCCGCGGCGGAGACGGTGGCGGGGTCGGTGGTGAACCCGGTGGTGGCCATCAGAGCGACACCCCTCGACGTCGGATGATCTGCAGCTGCAGGACGGAGATGACGACGGTCAGGACGAAGAACACGACCGCGTTGGCCATCTGGTAGGCGTAGTCGCCGCTGGTGAACCCGGTGAAGATCGTCATGGCGACGCTGCGCGTCGCGGTGCCGGGACCGCCGTCGGTCAGACCCACGATGATGTCGTAGGCGTTGAGGAAGTTCTTGAAGCCGAGCACGGTGTTGATGACGACGTAGCCGGCCACCAGCGGAAGCGTGATGGACGCGAACTGCCGCCAGGCGCTGGCGCCGTCCAGGGCGGCGGCCTCGTACACCTCCTCGGGCACGGCCAGCAGGCCCGCCAGGTAGATGATCAGCGCGCTGGGGACCGCCTGCCAGGCGGTGACGAGGACGACGCCGAGCCACGCCAGGTCCGGGTTGGCCAGGATGCTCTCCTGCAGACCCGTGATCCCGAGCGAGGAGGCGATCGCCGGCACCGAGGAGGACAGCAGGTAGTTGAAGACGAAGGCGATGACGATGCCGGAGACGACCATCGGGATGAAGAACACCCCGCGCAGCGCCGTCTTGAACTTGATGCGCGCGTTGAGGCCGAGGGCCAGGGCCAGCGCGACCACGTTGACCAGCACGACGGTGACGACGGCGAAGCCCATGGTGAAGGCGTAGGCGGAGCGGACGTTCGGGTCGGTGAACAGGACCGCGTAGTTGGCCAGCCCGATGAACTCCCAGTCGCCGTAGCCGACGTAGTTCGTGAGGCTGACGGCGGCGCCCGCGACCGCGGGCAGGGTGATGAAGGCCGTGAACAGGGCCACGGCCGGCAGCAGGAAGACGTAGAACATCCGGTCGACCGGCGTGCGGCGCTGCCGCACGACGGCGACGCCGTCGCGCGCGGCGCCGTCCGGGCCGGTGCCGGGGGCCCGGCGGGCGGGCGCCTGCCGGCTGGGGATCGTGGCCACGAGAGCTCCTTCGGTCCGTGGTGGACGGGGGTGGGGGGGAGGCGTCGGCCTCAGGCGGCCGAGCGCGTCGCCAGGCGCGCCCAGTCCTCGTCGAGGCGCCGCAGGAACGTCTCGGCGTCGCCGGAGCGCACCGCCTCCTGCAGGTAGTTGCTCAGCGGGATGGTCAGCGGGACGTAGGTGTTGGCGCCCTGGTAGATGCGGCCCTCCTGCAGCGCCTCCTGGAGGCCGACCAGGCGCGGGTCCTCCAGCGGCTGCGCGTCCAGCAGCGGGGACGTGGCCAGGTTGTCGGCGTTGTACCGGGCGATGACCTCGTCCTGCATGAGCCACTGGAGCATCTCGCGCGCCGCGCCCTGGTAGGAGGAGGCCGTGGGGATCCACAGGGCCAGGTCGAGGTTGACGCGGGCGCGCGCCTCGGACGGGTCCTCGGTCATCGGCAGCGGGAAGGTGCCGAAGCGCAGGTCGGGATCGACCTTCTCCAGCTCGCCCAGCGCCCACGGCCCCTGGAAGTACATGGCGGCCTCGCCGCGGCCGAAGGCCAGGTTGCCGTCGGCGTAGTCGCGGCTGGCCGCGTCGCGGTTGGAGAACGCCGCCAGCTGCAGCATCTTCTCCACCGGCTCGCGGAACTGGTTCGAGAAGGACACCTCGGCGTCCGGGCCGGCGTCGGGCCCCAGCTCGCGCAGGTCGGCGAAGAACCCGGCGACGTCCAGGGCGCTGCCCGTGCAGTAGTCGAAGAGCCCCTGCGAGATCGTCCACGTCTCCGCGTAGGTGCTGTAGAGCGGGGTGACGTCGGCCGCGGCGAACGTCTCGCACGCGGCGAGCAGCTCGCTCCAGGTGGTCGGGACGGCCACGTCGAAGCGCTCGAAGAGGTCCTGGTTGTAGATGACGCCCGCGGAGGCGACCGAGTAGGGCAGGACGTTCGTCTCGCCCTCGTTGGTCGCGAACTGGTCGACCAGGTCCTGGTACTGCGGGTCGACGCGCTGCGCCTCGGGCAGGTCCGACAGGTCCGTCAGGACGCCGGTGGCGACGTAGTTGCCGACCTCGAGGGTGTAGTTCCAGGCCGCCAGGTCCGGCGGCTGGTTGCGCACGAACTGCGGGACCAGGGCGGTCTGCGAGGAGTCGTGCACGGCCCGCACGCCGTCCTGGGAGGCGTTGAACTCGGCGACGAGGTCGCCGAAGTAGCCGATGACCTCCGGCTTGTTCTGGAAGAAGCGGACCGGATCGGGCCCGGACCCGCCGGACCCGGCGCCGCAGCCGGCGGCCGTCAGCGCGAGCCCGCCGGCGCCCGCGGCCAGCAGCGAGCGGCGGCTGAGGTGTCCTGGGGGTAGCACGTCGTCGTCCCTCCCGTGTCGGGGACCCCGCCGGCGCCGTCGCCGGCGGGGTGGTGCTGGGTGGTGCTGCGTGGTGCTGGGTGCTGGTGGGGCCGCCGGCGGGTGCCGGCGGCCCCGCGCCCGCTCAGCGGGCGGCGGTCCCGGTCACGAGCCAGGCGGTCGTGGCCGGGGGCAGGGTCCGCCCGTCGAGCGGTCCGCTGGTCAGCACCACCGTCCCGCCGGGCAGCTCGACGCCCTCGTCGCCGAGGTTCGTCACGCACGTCCACCCGCCGGGCCGGGTGAACGCGACGACGCCGTCACCGGTGCCGTCGACCCAGGTGAGCTCCTCCTCCGCGCGCAGCCGCCGCCGGACCGCGAGGGCCTCGCGGTAGAAGCTCAGCGTGGACGAGGGGTCGCCCTCCTGCACGTCGGCCGCGAGGCCGGCGAACCGCTCCGGCTGCGGCAGGTGCGGCGTGCCGGAGGAGAACCCGAGGGCCGGCGCGGCGGCCGACCACGGCAGCGGGACCCGGCACCCGTCGCGGCCCTTGTCCTCGCCGGCCGAGCGCACCCAGGTCGGGTCCTGCAGCACGTCGGCGGGCAGGTCGGCGACCTCCGGCAGGCCCAGCTCCTCGCCCTGGTACAGGTAGGCGCTGCCGGGCAGGGCCAGGACGAAGGCGGTCGCGGCGCGCGCCAGGCGCAGGCCCCGCGCGAGGTCGGGGGCGGGGTCCGTGCCCCCGCTGAGCAGCCAGGTGCGCAGGTCGGTGCCGGCCGGCAGGGCGTAGCGGGTGGCGTGGCGCACGACGTCGTGGTTGGACAGCACCCACGTGGAGCTGGCGCCGGACTCCCGGGCCAGGCGCAGGTTGTCGTCGACGATCCGGCGGAAGGTCGCCGCGTCGGGGTCGGCCTGCAGCAGGTCGAAGTTGAAGGCCTGCCCCAGGCCCTCGGGGGAGGCGTAGCGGGCGCGGCGGTGGGCGGGCACCCACGCCTCGGCCACGGCGGTGCGCGGCGGGTCGTAGGAGTCGAACAGCTCGCGCCACTCGCGGTAGATCTCGTGGACCTCGTCGCGGTCGGTGAGGCGGTGCGCGCCGTCGGGCAGGTCGTCGGCGGCCAGCTCGGCGGCCGTGGGCAGCGGCAGCGACATGTCCTTGGCCAGCGCGTGGGCGACGTCGACGCGGAAGCCGTCGACGCCGCGGTCGGCCCAGAAGCGCAGCGTGCGCAGGAAGTCGTCGCGCACCTCGCGGTTGGCCCAGTTCCAGTCCGGCTGCTCGGGGGCGAACATGTGCAGGTACCACTCGCCGTCGCCGACGTGCTCCCACGCCGGGCCGCCGAAGACCGCGGTCCAGTCGCTGGGCGGCAGCTCGCCGCGCTCGCCGCGGCCGCGGGCGAAGACGTAGCGGTCGCGCTCGGGGGAGCCGGGCGCGGCGGCCAGGGCCTCGCGGAACCAGCGGTGCTGGTCGGAGGAGTGGTTGGGCACGATGTCGACGACGACCTTGATGCCCGCGCCGTGCAGGGCGGCGACCATCTCGTCGAACTGCTCCAGGGTGCCCAGGCGGGGGTCGACGGCGCGGTGGTCGTCGACGTCGTAGCCGCCGTCGGCCAGCTGCGAGGGGTAGAAGGGGCTGAGCCAGACGGCGTCCACGCCCAGGCGGGCCAGGTGCGGCACGTGCGCGGTCACCCCGGCCAGGTCGCCCAGGCCGTCGCCGTCGGCGTCGGCGAAGCTGCGCGGGTACACCTGGTAGACGACGGCCTGGCGCCACCAGGTGGCCGCCCCGTCCTCCCGGCGGTCCCGCGTCGAGCCCTGCGTCGAGTCCTGCGCCGCGGGTGCGCTCCCCGCCTCCAGCACGTCCGTCACTGCCACGTCCTCCCGGTGCGTCGTCATTGATGCGGCGTCTAAATCAAGGCCGTGACTAAAGTAGACGCACAGCCGGGCGAGGAGGTCAAGGGTGACGGTGCGGACGGACGGGACCAGGGGTCCCGCTGCGGGTGCCGGGGCGGGTGCCGGCGGGGGAGCCGCGGGCACCAGCGCGGTGCGCCGGCTGCGCGAGGAGAACCTGCGCAGCGTGCTGCTGCACGTGTGGGACGCCGGGTCCGGCACGGGGTCCGGCGCCGTCACCGGCTCGGACCTCATGGCCGCCACGGGCCTGTCGCGCGCCACCGCGCACGCCGTGTGCGAGGAGCTCATCGAGCGCGGCTGGCTGCGCGAGCTGGAGAACGCCCGCGCCTCCGCCGGCTACGTCAAGGGCCGGCCCGCGCGCCGCTACGCCCTGGCCGCGCGCGCCGGGCTCGTCCTCGGCGTCGACGCCGGCGCCCACCGCGTCTGCGCGCGCGTCGCCGACCTGCGCGGCGCCCCGCTGGCCACCGTCGCCCGCCGCGCCGACCCCGACCACCTGAGCGCCGACCCGGCGGCGCGGCTCGCCGTCCTGCGCACCGCCGCCCTGGACGCGCTGGCGGCGGCCGGCGCCGCGCCATCCGCCGTCCTGACCGCCGTCGTCGGCGTGCCCGCGCCCGTCGACGCCGACGGCCGCACCACCGTCCCCGGCAACCCCTACTGGGCGTACATGAACCCCGGCATCGCCGCCCACCTGGAGCGCGAGCTGGGCTGGCACGTCCTGGTGGACAACGACGCCAACCTCGCCGCCGTCGCCGAGCACCACCGCGGCGGCGGGCGCGGGGCGCGCAGCCACGTGACGCTCCTGGCCGGCGAGCGCTTCGGCGCCGGGGTCGTGGAGGACGGCCGGCTGCTGCGCGGTGCCCACGGCGGGGTGGGGGAGATGCGCTACCTCGACGTCGTCGAGGGCGTCGGCTCCACCGACGGGATCGCCAAGCTCGTGCGCGACCGCACCGGGCGCGGGGCCGAGGAGGTCCTCGGGGCCGCGGCCGCCGGGGACCCGGCCGCCGCGGCCGTCGCCGACGAGGTCGGGGAGGTCCTCACCCGCGTCGTCGCCACGCTGGCCAGCCTGCTGGACACCTCCCGCGTCGTCGTCGCCGGCGCCGTGGCCGCCTCCGCCGGGCCCCTGCTCGACGTCGTGCACCGCTGCCTGCCGCGCTTCCTCGACGAGCCCCGCCCGCAGGTCGTCGCCTCCCGACTGGGCGCGGACGTCGTCGTGCTCGGCGCCGTCGAGCGCGCCCTGGAGGTCGTGCGCCAGCGCGCCCCCGACCTGCCCCTGCCCCGCTGAGGAACGTCCTCAGGGCGCGGGCCGGCGGGCCAGCAGGTCGGTCACCACGTGCCCGCGGGCCAGGCCGCGCGCCTCGAAGCGCGTGCGCGGGCGCCACGGGGGCGGCTCGTGCCGCACCTGCTCCAGCACCAGCCCCGGCTCGGCCGCCAGCACGCCGGCCACGCGCTCGGCGTACGGCTCCCAGTCGGTCGCCACGTGCAGGAGCCCGCCGGGGGCCAGGCGCCCGGCCACCAGCGCGGCGAACGAGGCGTCGAGCAGCCGGCGCTTGTGGTGGCGCGGTTTGGGCCAGGGGTCGGGGAAGAAGACCCGCACCCCGGCCAGCGAGCCGGGCGCCAGGCGCCGGCGCAGCAGCCGGCGGGCGTCGTCCTCCACGACCCGCACGTGCTCCAGGCCCCGCTCGGCCAGGCCCTGCAGCAGCGCGGCCACCCCGGGGGTGTGCACGTCGGCGGCCAGCAGCCCCGTGGCGGGGTCGGCCTGCGCCATCGCCAGCGTCGTCTCGCCCATCCCGAAGCCGACCTCGAGCACCACGGGCGTGCCGGGCCCGAACAGCGCCGCCAGGTCCAGCGGCCCGTCCCCGGCCGGGACGGCGAAGCGCTCGGCGTGGGCGGCCAGCGCGGCCCGGCGCGCGGCGCTCATCCGGCCCCGGCGCAGCTTGTACGAGGGCAGGTCCGCGGGCCGGTCCGCGGGCCGGTCGGCGGGCCGGTCGGCGGGCCGGTCGGCGGGCTCGTCGGGGGAGGCCGCCGGGAGCGGTCCGGCGGCCGGGACGGGGGCGCTCACCGGCCCATCATCGGTCACCGGCGCCCGCCCTCCCGCCCCGGTCGCGGCACCGCGCCGAACCGCTGGACGACGCCGACCGCGGCCTGCTGCACTGGTGCCGGCACCTCCCGCGGGGCCGCCGCCGGCGGCGGGGAGGTGGGACGGGGTGGTCGCCGTGACGCTCGTGCTCCTGCTCCTGCTGGTCGTCCTGGTCGTGGTCGTCTCCGCGCGCTCGGGGCGCGGCCGCTCCCGCGGGCCGGGCGCCCGGGGCCGCGCCGGTGCCGGGCCGGCCGCCTGGTACGGCGGTGACGGCGGCTCCTCCGCCGCCTGGTACGGCGGCGACACCGGGTCCTCCGGCGGCTGGTCGGACTGCTCCGGCGGCGGCGGTGGTGACGGCGGGGGTGGCGGCGGGGGTGGTGGCGGCGACTGACGCCGCCCCGCCCGCCGGCCGGCGGGAGCGCCCGCCTCAGAACGAGTGCTCGGGCCCCGGGAAGCGCTGCGCGCGCACGTCGTCGGCGTAGGCGCGCGCGGCCTCGCGCAGGGTGCCGCGCAGGTCGGCGTAGTGCTTGACGAACGAGGGCGTGCGCCCGGTCAGGCCCGCGAAGTCCTGCCAGACCAGCACCTGCGCGTCGCAGCCGGCGCCCGCGCCGATGCCCACGGTGGGCACGCTCAGCGACTCGCTGACCTCCGTGGCCAGGTCCGCGGGCACCATCTCCAGCACCACCGCGAAGGCGCCCGCCTCGGCGACCGCGCGGGCGTCCGCCTGCAGCGCCGAGGCGGCGTCGCCGCGGCCCTGGACGCGGTAGCCGCCCAGCGCGTGCTCGGACTGCGGGGTGAAGCCCACGTGCCCCATGACGGGCACGCCGGCGGCCACCAGCGCCCGCACCCGCGAGGCGCTGCGCACCCCGCCCTCCAGCTTCACCGCGTGCGCGCCGGCCTCCTTGAGGAAGCGCACCCCCGTGGCGACGGCCTGCTCGTCGGAGGCCTCGTAGGAGCCGAACGGCAGGTCGGCCACCACGAGGGCGTGCGGGGCGCCGCGCACCACGGCGCGGGCCATCGGCAGCAGGTCCTCCACCGTCACCGGCAGCGTGCTGGGGTGCCCCAGGACCGTGCCGCCCGCGGAGTCCCCCACGAGCAGGACGGGGATGCCGGCCTCGTCGAACACCTGCGCCGTCAGCACGTCGTAGCTGGTCAGCATGGCCCAGCGCCGTCCGGCCTCCTTCCACTCGCGCAGGTGGTGCACGCGGGTGCGCCGCCGCGGCGCGGGCTCCGGCCCGCCGCCCGGCCCGCTCACCGCGGCACCTCCACGGCCCGCGTGGAGTGCACCGGCCCGGCGACGGCGGCGCTCGCGTCGGACTCCCGCCAGCGGCTGGAGATGGGCAGGCGGCGGTCGCGGCCGAACGCCTTGAAGGTGATCTTCGTGCCGGGGGCGAACTGGCGCCGCTTCCACTCGGCGCGGTCCACCAGCGTCACGATCGAGTCCACGACCTCCGCGTCGAAGCCCTGCGCCAGCAGCTCGGAGCGGCCCAGGTCGCCCTCGACGTAGTCCTCCAGGACCGCGTCGAGGACCGCGTAGTCCGGCAGGGAGTCCTGGTCGGTCTGCCCGGGCCGCAGCTCCGCCGACGGCGGCTTGGTGATGGTGCTCTCCGGGATGGGCGGCTGCTCGCCGCGGCGCTCGGCGTCGGCGTTGCGCCAGCGCGCCAGCTCCCAGACGAGGGTCTTGGGCACGTCCTTCAGCGGCGCGAACCCGCCCACGGAGTCCCCGTACAGCGTCGAGTACCCGACCGCCAGCTCGCTCTTGTTGCTCGTGGCCAGCGTCAGGTGGCCCTCCTGGTTGGCCAGCCCCATGAGGGTCGTGCCGCGCACCCGCGCCTGCAGGTTCTCCTCGGCCACCCCCGTCAGCGGCACGTTCGCCAGGAACGCCTCGACCATCGGCGCGATGGGCTGCACCCGGTGGTGCAGGCCGGTGCGGCGGGCCAGCTCCGCGGCGTCGTCCTGGGAGTGCTGCGAGGAGTACACCGACGGCATCGCGATGCCGTGCACGGCGTCGGCGCCGATCGCGTCCACCGCCA
This sequence comes from Kineococcus terrestris, assembly GCF_041020755.1. Lineage (NCBI taxonomy): Bacteria > Bacillati > Actinomycetota > Actinomycetes > Kineosporiales > Kineosporiaceae > Kineococcus > Kineococcus terrestris. The sequence continues at coordinate 17,043 of NZ_JBEUEI010000052.1, forward strand.
GGGAGGCCACCAGCGCGGAGTCGATCCCGCCGGACAGGCCCAGCACCACCGAGCGGAAGCCGTTCTTGCGCACGTAGTCGCGCAGGCCCAGCACGAGGGCGTGGTGGACGTCCTCCACGTCCGGCAGCGGCTCGCGCAGCTCGGCCGGGCGCGGCTCGTAGGCCGGGACCGGGTCGGCGGAGACCGTCACCCGGCTCACCGCCTCCTCCCACGCCGGCGCGCCGTCGGCCGCTGCCAGCTCCAGGTCGGTCACCAGCAGGTGCTCGGTGAACTGCGGCCCGCGCGCCAGCACGCCGCCGTCGGGGGCCACGACCAGCGAGTCGCCGTCGAAGACCAGCTCGTCCTGCCCGCCCACGGCGTTGACGTAGGCGACGGGGCAGCCGGCCTCGCGGGCGCGGCGGGCCACCAGCTCCAGGCGCACGTCGTCCTTGTCGCGCTCGTACGGGGAGGCGTTGACGACCGCGAGCAGCCCCGCGCCGGCCTCCGCGGCCTGGCGCACCGGCCCGCCGTCCTGCCACAGGTCCTCGCAGATGGCCAGGGCCACGTCGACACCGCGCACCCGCACCACCAGCAGCTCGTCGCCGGGCACGAAGATGCGGTACTCGTCGAAGACGCCGTAGTTGGGCAGGTGGTGCTTGGCGTAGCGGGCCACCACCCGGCCGCCGTGCAGGACGGCCGCGCAGTTCTGCGGCAGCCCGCGCGGGCGGCCCGCGCCCGCCGGGCGGGTGTCGCGCTCGGCCCGGTCGACGTAGCCGACGACGACCGGCACGTCCCCGTTGCCGTCGTCGGCGATCTCGGCGGCCAGCCGGCCCAGCGCCTGCCGCGAGGCCTGGACGAACGAGCTGCGCAGCGCCAGGTCCTCCACCGGGTAGCCGGTGACGGCCGTCTCGGGGAACAGGACCAGGTGCGCGCCGTCGGCCGCGGCGCGCGCCGTCCACTCCCGCACCGTCCGGACGTTGCCGGCCAGGTCGCCGACCGTGGTGTCGACCTGCGCCATGGCCACCCGCAGCTGAGGCATGCCCGGCAGCCTAGTCAGCCCGCCCCGCCGTCCCGTCCCGCGCTCCCGGCCCGCGGGCGGCGGCGCGTGCGGGTGCGGCCGCCCGCCGGCCGTGCGCCAGGATGGGCCGGAGACCGGGCCGCGACCGGGCCGGGACCGGACGGCGCCAGCGGGCGCCGCGCACGTCGACGGGAGAGCTGCCATGGACCGCCAGCAGGAGTTCGTGCTGCGCACGCTGGAGGAGCGCGACATCCGCTTCGTGCGGCTGTGGTTCACCGACGTCATCGGGACGCTGAAGTCGGTGGCCATCGCCCCGGCCGAGCTGGAGAGCGCCTTCGGCGAGGGCATCGGCTTCGACGGCTCCGCCATCGAGGGCCTCTCGCGCGTGTCGGAGTCGGACATGCTGCTCAAGCCCGAGCCGTCCACCTTCCAGGTGCTGCCCTGGCGCAACGACGACGAGCACCGCGGCACCGCGCGCATCTTCTGCGACATCCTCACCCCGGACGGGCAGCCGGCCCGCTCGGACCCGCGCAACGTCCTCAAGCGCGCCCTGGACCGGGCCGCCCAGAACGGCTACACCTTCTACACGCACCCCGAGATCGAGTTCTACCTCTTCCGGGGCCCCCTGGAGCGCGGCGCGGCGCCCGAGCCGGTGGACTACGTCGGCTACTTCGACAACTTCCCCGGCGGCACCACCCACGACTTCCGCCGCAGCGCCATCTCGGTGCTGGAGAGCATGGGCATCTCGGTGGAGTTCAGCCACCACGAGGGCGGGCCGGGGCAGAACGAGATCGACCTGCGCTACGCCGACGCCCTGGCCACCGCGGACAACATCATGACGTTCCGCACGGTCATCAAGGAGGTGGCCGGCGAGATGGGCCTGTACGCGAGCTTCATGCCCAAGCCGCTGGCCGGTGAGCCCGGTTCCGGGATGCACACCCACCTGTCCCTGTTCGACGGCGACGCCAACGCCTTCTACGAGCCGGGCGCGGAGTACCAGCTGTCCACCACGGGCCGGCAGTTCATCGCCGGGCTGCTGCGCCACGCCCCCGAGATCACCGCCGTCACCAACCAGTTCGTCAACTCCTACAAGCGCCTGTGGTCCGGCGGGGAGGCGCCCAGCTACATCTGCTGGGGCCACAACAACCGCTCGGCGCTGGTGCGGGTGCCGATGTACAAGCCCAGCAAGGGGCAGTCGGTGCGGGTGGAGTACCGCGCGCTGGACTCCGCGGCCAACCCCTACCTGGCGTACGCGCTGCTGCTGACCGCGGGCCTGAAGGGCATCGAGGAGGGCTACGAGCTGCCCGACGGCGCCGAGGACGACGTCTGGTCGCTCACCGACGCCGAGCGGCGCGCGATGGGCATCGAGCCGCTGCCGCAGAGCCTGGACCACGCCGTGTCGATCATGGAGCGCTCCGAGCTGGTCGCCGAGGCCCTCGGCGAGGGCGTGTTCGACTTCTTCCTGCGCAACAAGCGCCAGGAGTGGCACGACTACCGCTCGCAGGTCACGCCGTTCGAGCTGCAGCGGTACCTGCCGCTGCTGTGAGGTCGGCCGCCGGGCCCGGGGGCGCGGTCCCCGGGACCCGGCCGGCGGCCGGCGCCGCTCGCGCCGGCCG